>JAZSFX010000043.1:0-24500 GCA_045532455.1 Clostridia bacterium | reverse complement strand
CTCTGCAACTGCTATAATGCTGTCTGCATAGTGATTGTTTATAATACCGTTAATTACTTTGCCCAAGCCTTGCGATAACTTCTTTGGCGGTTCAAATACACTATGACGTGTAAATACTACCTTTGCACCCGCTTTACGCGCGGCAATTCTTGCAGTCATACTTCCGTGTGTATGCACAAGGTCGGGTTTTTCCTGTTTGAAAATTGCTTTGAGTTTTTTTATGTCCCCTTTATCTAAGGACTTATCTTTCATACCGTCAATTTCTATTATTTCAACACCAAGTTTTTGAATATGCTCTTTTAAAAGGCTGTCCTTTGGAATTAGTGCTTTCACGTCAAAAACGTCTTGGTTAATATTTTCTAAAATTGTTAAAACGCATTTTCCTGCACCGCCTATGTTGGTATCTGAAGAAACCTCAATGATTTTATATTTAGCCATTTTCTCGCTCCTTTATATATTTTAATGCGACACCCATTGCCATTACCATAAAGAACAAAGCCATAACTCTGTAATTATAGAAGGTGTAGTCGAACATACTCTGCAATAAAAATCCTAAGATTGCCGATGAGAATGCAAGTGCATTTAGTGAATCAATACTTTTTTTGTTATCTAATCTGTATGTTTTTGCCATTCCTCTTAAAAATGCAAATTGCGTTACAACAAATACAATCAATGCACCAATTCCCGCCTCAACCGTAAGTTGTAAAAATGTATTGTGTGAGTGTGGTGCTATTATTGCATTATACGAAAAGAACGGATAAACTGCACCAAATGCACCCTCGCCCATTCCTATTCCGCCAAGCCAATAATGCTTTAACATTCCAAGTGTTCCAAGCCATATAAATACGCGGTACGAAGTAGATGTATCCTCCATATTACCTATACTCATAATTCTGTCCGCAATCGTTTGTGGTATAATAAACGGAATTATACATATAACAAGCGGTAACAGTCCCCATAGCCTGCCTTCCCAGAATGTAACAAATACAACTGTACTTAATATAAATCCAAGCCAGCAGCCTCTTGACTGTGTTAAGACAAGACATAGCGCCAAAACACCAAACATTGCAAGATAGCCATACTTTGCAAGTGTAGTTGCTTTGTTCTTTATAAACTGTACCGCCGCCAATGGTAGTACAAGCAACAAGAACTCGCCTAATACGTTGGGGTTTTGGAGAGTGGAGTATACCCTCATGGTTTCTTGCTCGAACATTTCTTCATCTATCCACGCATTTGAAGTTGTCCAACCGAATATATACTGCATAATGCCATACAATGCAACCAATGCACCAGATATTATGAATGCCTTTATTAGTCCGTAAAGTTGTTCTTTTGTTTCTACTGTGTTGATAACAACTATAAAGAAAATAATAAATACAAAATACATCGCCCACACAGTTAGGCTTTTAACCATTGCAAACGAAAGTGCCGATGATACAAACAGAATTGTGAGCAGTATCAGAAGCCCCAAAGCAGTGGAATCCAATTTCCATTTAAAGTCCTTAGTACAAAGCGCTTTTATAAGTAGTGAAAGGGTTGTCCACACACATATGAGTGCCAAAAGCATTGTAGGAACAATCGCACCTAAGAATACTGCTGCATAAACGCCCGTTATGGGTGCATACAAAACAAGTATCATGCCAAACAGTGCAAACGGAATTAATATTCCAAGCGGTGTGAACGTCATAGACACACCTGTAAGTATTCCCACAAGCAATGGTGATATAAGATTACCCCCGTCTTCATCAAAAAAGTTGAAATCAAGCTCTTTGAATCCGAGTGCCGCTTTTACAATATCAACAAACTTAGACCCATTTAAGAATGACATAAAATTGTATCTTAAAAGCATCAGCACTGCACCAACTGCACCTACAATAAGAATGGGTAATGAATATGTCTTTTCACTTATAAGTGTTAAAACTGTAAATGAAAGCGATGTACCAAGTAGCATAATCCCCCAAAAGCGAGAGTTAATTGCCATAAAACCCTGCACATAGCCTCTTGCAAGTGAGCATATTGCACTTGATTTTATATTATTATTGATATAGCCGCCTATTTTATCCGATAAAAATTCCCAGAATGTAAAAGGCAGTCTGTACAGCTTGTAAAAAATACTGTTTTTCATACTACTCTCTTTATCGGTATTGCCAACAAGATTTAATATAGTGCTTTTTTTCCATGCATTTGAGAAAAAGTTATATATGCCAATAAATATGGCATATGTTTTACTTTTAACAAAAGCATTTTTAAATTTCATCCCTTGGGATACAAGCACTGTTAAAATCAAACTGTTCATTCTCTGTCTCCTTTCCCCAATAGTTGACGTATTAGCTTAACCCTTATTAAATAAAGTACAACTGCATATACAATCGCTCCCGATATTGCACAGGCAGCGCATATTATCAGTTGATTTAAGATAGTTCTTTGGGCTGTATACATAAAGTTATATACCAATATAACAACCGACGCCATAACGAGTGTTGAAATTGCCATTTTTGAAATTTCGGTTAGGTCTGCAATTTTAAATATTTTATTATCCTTTCCTATAAGACATAAAAGATTTAGAATTGCATTAAATATACTTCCGATTGCAACTGACAATGCAAGTCCGTTTGTGCCCATTTTACCAAACAGAAGATATGCACATACAATGTTCAGTATCATACTCAAGAGCGCGTTTACCATAGGCGTTTTGCTATCTCTCATTGAGAAGAATGTTTTTGAAAGCACCTCGTTTGCCGCTAAGCCCACCATTCCGACACTGTAAAATCTAAGTGCTCCCGAAACAACTATAACACCGCTGTTATCAAGCTTTCCGTGCTCGTATATGATGCTTGTAACAGGAGTTGCAAGTATTATAAAACCTGCCATAATTGGTAGGATTATTATAAGCAGTGCTTTTAGTGAGTTTGAAACAAGGCTTCGTGCCTCGTCTTCGTTATTTGATACATTAGCTTTTGAAAGCTTTGGAAATATTAAATTTGTAACTACAAACGAAAACACTCCCGTTACAATAATATAGAGTCTGTTTGCAAGCTCGAGTGATGCATATGCGCCGTCTGTACCCGAGGCAAGTCTTGCAGTTATAAGATTAGAAAGCGGTTGCACCCACGTGCTTATGAGCATGGGTCCTGCAAGCTTTATCGCACTTATTATGTTTTCGTCTTTTATTTTAAAATCCAAGCGGAATTTATATCTGAATTTTACAAGTGATGGAATTTGAACAAGCGCCTGCAAGCTCCACGCAATAACCATAGTTACGGATAGACCCACAACTCCGTATTTATCACAAAACAGTGGAAAATATAATATTATTGCAAGATTTGATACCAGACTTATTATAGACGGAATGTTATACTCACCCATCGACTGTAAAATACCCACAAATGAAAATGCAAGTCCCGTAAATATAATCATCGGGAACATTATACTTGTGAGTTTGACGGTAAGTTCAAACTTATCACCCATATATCCTGGTGCTATAAAGCTTGTTAAAGGCTTTGCAAAAACAATTCCTATCACCGTTATTGCAAGAGTTATCATAAGAATAAGTGTTATGAACTTATTGGCAAACTCCATTGCGCTTTTTTTATCCTTTTTGGCAAGTATACCTGTAAAGATGGGTATAAACGATGCCGAAATAACACCGCCTACAACCATATCGAACATTGTGGTGGGTAGCTTTGTTGCCGAAAGGAATGCATCTGCCTCCATACCCGTACCAAAGCTTGCCGCAAGCATAGAGTCGCGCACTAAACCCAGCACCTTTGCAAGCATTGTAGCTGCCGACATAAAAACAGCTGTCAGCAGCAGGGCCTTGCCTGTTGATTTGGTTTTCAAATGTCAACACTCCCCTTTTCGTATAGTTCTATTGCTATTTTAGCATTAAGCGCTGCTTTTTCCTTGAATGTTGTATAGCCTTGACTTAAGCCTGATTTTATGTTGTCATAATCATCAATGCATAAATCTATAAGGCTACCAAGCTTGTCCTCTGAAATCTCGTCTATGGTGCAGTAGCTTTTTTGACCGACAACTTCCATAAATCCGCTTATTTTAGGGTCGCATACAATTCCGATAACGGGTATTGAGTTGGTTGCCGCATACGTTAAAAGATGGAGTCTCATACCAATACACATATACATATTGCCTACTACGCCAAGCATATCGCTGACACTTGAAATTCCGCCAAGCAATGTTGCTTTTTGCTCCATTTTGTTTATTATGCTCTTTGAAATTGAAGTGTCCTTTGCTTCTTGCATAGGAATAAAGACAGGGTACAAATCGTATTTTTTAACCGCCTCATCAATAGCCTTTGCAATTTCTTCCTCTGATGCCTCGCTCATACCAAGTTTTCTGATTGATATTCCCAACAGCTTTTTATCCTGAGGGACACCTGCATTTTTTAAAATCTGCCCTCCTGCTTCGATATCACCGCAATCGAGATTGAATGCAGGGTCTGCAGTTACAAGTATTTTGGGATTTGTAACTCCCATATTCTTAAGCTCTGTTTCTGATTTTGAATCGCGCAGAGTTATAACGTCAACCTTATTCAGTACATTTCTTGCATGTACTTTATTGCTCTCTCTTTCAAGTGGACCTATACCGTTGGAGTAAAGCATAACTCTTACATTCCTTGCAAGCGCCGCCCTTATTACCATAAGGTAATACCACAACGATTTTGAGCTTGTTTTGTCCTGTATTAATGTTCCGCCGCCCGAGATAAGCAAGTCTGCCTTTTTCATATGACGGAGTATAGAGAATACATTTATTCTGTTTATTGCTTTTACGGAATAATGCCTGGAGGTTTCTTTTGGGTCTGCACTCAAAACAACAATATTAGGACTTTCTTTAAATTTATTAAGGTCGTTTATTATCGCCTTAAGAAGTGCGTCATCACCGTTGTTTTTAAAGCCATAGTAGCCCGAAACAAGTATCTCACTCTTTTTGGACAGCGCCCATTCGTATACCTTTAATGTGTCCTCTGCCATTCTTGCAACTGAATAGTTTGTCTTTATAAGTTCACGTCCGTATTTACCCAAGTTCTCTTTTTGCGAGTTGTCCATATTAAAGAACTTTAAAATGTCTCTTTGTAGCAACTCCGCACTTGACTGGGCACAACCGCGGCAACAGAAGTTTGTGTTAATACCAATATCAAGTAAGCTTTCGTCGAACAAGCCTATATAACCCTCATTACCTGCAATTACTACAGGTTTCTCCGCAGCCATTGCCTCTAATGCGGCACGGCTTACTCCTACGAACAAGTTACCAAGTGCGGCAAATTTATTAATATCGGTACGTGCACCCGTTAAGGTTATGCACTCGTAACCAACTTTATTGTTTATGTCCTTGGTCAGTGCTTTTATATTATTAAAATCATCACCGCCGCCAACAATAACAACTCTTAATTTTTCTATATTTTTGCAAAGCTCAGGTACTATTGAAATTAACTGCTTTGCAACAAGACTTCTTGATTCGTCAAGACGGCTTACATATACTATTGTATTATCCCCCTCCGACACATTAAACTCTTGTCTTATTTCGCCCACGTCGGTTGATGGAGAGAATTTTTCAGTATCAATACCGTTTATTGTAACTCTTATATCGTTTTGGGGGATTTTGTAGTTATCCATAAGATATTTTTTTATATCCTCAGATACTGCAACAACCTTTTCTCCCCATGGGGTTATATATTTAAGACCGTACTTTGTGTTGAATACCCAGTGCGCAGTTGTAACAAACGGGAACTTCATCTTTTTGTACAGTCTGTTAAGTACAAAAGACGGAATTCTTGCGTGTGAGTGTACCAAGTCGATTTTTTCGTCTTCTATTATCTTTTTTAGTCTTTTTGCAGAAATGGCTAAATTCTGTGGCTTTTTATTATGCAGGGGGACATTGTAGTGTTTTATGCCTGCCTCCTCCAATTCCTTTACATAAACGCCACCGTTTGATGCAACAATTACGTTATAGCCTCGTCTTTTAAGCTCCTTTGCAAGCTCAACAACGTGAGTTTCTGCTCCGCCTATAACAAGCTGCATAAGTGCCAATAAAATATTAATATTCTTCTTCAAAGCATTTGCTCCTTTACTTACGTATACTAAAAACATTTTTTACAATTATATGGTATTTATATACAAATACCCACTTTTAATTATAATTCAAATCGCCCTAAATAGCAAGTTTTGGTAGTCTTTGTTAGAAATTTGTAATACTATTTTAAAAAAAAGAGCGATGATATAATTCTCATCGCGCTTTTTATGCCGTTGGCCGGGGTCGAACCGGCACGGGATGTTATTCCCACGGGATTTTAAGTCCCGGGCGTCTGCCTGTTCCGCCACAACGGCGTATGTTTTTTAACACCAAGTATTTTACCATTAATTTTATGTTTTGTCAAGAGGTATAATACATTTTTATTTCTAATTTTAATATTTTTTTGTAATCCTTTTATATCCAATATAATTTATGACAAAAAAGGATACCATAAAATTGATATATTCCAACTTTGTGAGGTGTTATAAATGTCTAATATTTTAGTTGCGGTGCAGTTATTTTTTTCTATTGTTATTGGTATGTATTTTCTCACACGTCTTAAAGGCGATAGTGCCGATGACAAAACAATGAGTGATATAAATAAATCAGAGGGCGAAATGCTTAACCGTATGCGACACATTTCTCTCAACGAGCCCATGACCGAGCAATCAAGACCGGTGTGCGAAGAAGAAATTATAGGTCAGCGCGATGGAATACGCGCACTAAAGGCAGCGTTATGCGGAAACAATCCGCAACACATCATAATATACGGTCCTCCCGGTGTGGGCAAAACTGCTGCGGCAAGGCTTGCTCTGGATATTGCCAAGAGAAGTAAAGATACACCCTTTTTACCCACTGCTGATTTCATAGAGACTGATGCAACCATTATGCGTTTTGATGAAAGGAGTTTTGCGGACCCTCTTATCGGCTCTGTTCACGACCCTATATATCAGGGTGCGGGTGCATTTGGCAACTCCGGTATTCCCCAGCCTAAGCTTGGTGCAGTTTCGAAAGCTCACGGAGGTGTTTTATTTATTGACGAAATAGGCGAACTGCCAAACGTTCAGATTAATAAACTCTTAAAAGTTTTAGAGGACAGGTGTGTACATTTTGAAAGCTCGTATTACAGTCCCTCAAACAAAAAAATTCCCACATATATTCACGATATGTTTACAAACGGAGTTCCTGCAGATTTCAGGTTAATTGGCGCAACCACACGAAAGCCAGGCGAAATACCAGAGGCAGTACGGTCAAGATGCGTGGAGGTTTTCTTTAACCCCCTCTCTCGTGAGGATATTGAGGTGATACTTAAAAATGCCTCAAGAAAGCTTAGTATTTTTATGGATAATGATATTTTGAAATACATTGCTTCGTATGCTTCAAACGGTCGTGAGGCAATTAAGATATTACAGACACTTTACTCTGTTACAAAACTCGAAAACAGAGATAATGTGCTACTAAGTGATGCCGAGTGGGTTATAAATTCAGGTCGTTACAAAAAACAGGAGGAAAAATATTTAAAGGATAACGAGAAAATAATTGACATATCACTCATAAAACCAAAAAAATAGTTGAAATATATTAAATAATGTGGTAGAATGTATAGTATGTAAAATATGAGAGGAAGGTTAATAATATGAGTACAAATACTGTCGTTTTGCCACTTATTGCGGTACGAGGACTTGTTTTGTTTCCTGATACAACCTTAAATTTTGATATAGGACGAGAAATTTCAATAAAGGCATTGCACGCCGCTTCCGAAAATAAGACGGAGGTGTTTATTGTTGCGCAAACAGACGCTGATATCGAAGAAGCAAAAGCGGACAACCTTTGCGGCGTTGGAACTGTTGCTATAATAAAGCAGGTTATGAATAAACCCGGTAATCTTGTAAGAGTTGCGGTTGAGGGCATAAGACGTGCAAGATTAGGAGATATAGTTTCTCAAAAACCATTTATAGAGGCAGAGGCCATTGAATTTAACGAGTTTTTTGACGGAGACAGATATATGCAAAGCGCGTATGTAAGACGCTTAAAAAGCTCCTATGAACAATATTTTTCGGAAAATATGCAAGGTACTGTTGAGCGTTATGCAAATATAATGACTCAAAGCTCGCTATCCCATATATGCAACTTTATTGCAACGGAAATTGATATAGATTTCGAGATAAAGCAGCAAATACTCGAAGAACCTGACCTTGCTATAAGAGCGGAGTTACTTATAATTGCTCTTGAGGATTTAATTAAGATAAATAACTGCGAGCGTGAAATTGATAATAAGGTCAAAAAGAGCCTTGACAAAAATCAGCGCGAATACTATCTTCGCGAGCAACTTAAGGTTATACACGAGGAGCTTGGTGATAAGGAAAATATAGATGATGACGTTGAGGAATTCAAAAAACAGATAGAAGAACTTATCGACAACGAAACATCAAAGGAAAAGCTTTTAAAAGACGTAGCAAGATATTCAAGAATGGCACCCTCCTCCCCCGAAAGCTCAGTTATAAGAAATTATCTCGAAACTGTTCTTGGTTTGCCGTGGAAGAAAATGTCTGATGAAATAAGCGACATTGCTCACGCAAGAGAAATACTTGACGAGGACCACTACGGTCTTGAAAAGGTTAAAGAAAGAGTATTGGAATACCTTGCTATACGTCAGCTTACAAATGGTAAAAACGGTACAATAATTTGCCTTTGCGGTCCTCCAGGTGTTGGTAAAACATCTGTGGCAAAGTCGGTTGCAAGGGCATTAAACAGAAATTTTGTACGTATATCACTTGGCGGTATACACGACGAGTCGGATATAAGGGGACACAGAAAAACATACATAGGTGCGATGGAAGGTCGTATTATGTCTGCTATTTCGGAGGCAAAAACCAAAAATCCGCTTATACTGCTTGACGAAATTGATAAAATGGGTGCAGACTACAAGGGCGACCCGTCTGCCGCGTTGTTAGAGGTCCTCGATTACGAACAAAACAACGTATTCCGCGACCACTACATAGAAGTTCCATTTGATTTGTCGCAGGTGCTATTTATAACAACTGCAAACAGTCTTGAAAATATAAACGGTCCGCTGCGCGACAGAATGGAAATTATAGAGCTTGGCGGTTATACTGCAACGGAGAAATTCCATATTGCAAAAAACTATCTTGTTAAGAAAACTCTTACAAAGAACGGACTTACAACAAGGCAGTTTGGCATTAACGACAAAGCAATAAATGATATAATTTCGTATTACACACGGGAAGCAGGTGTTAGAAAGCTCGAGCAACAGCTTGACGCACTCGCAAGAAAAGCTGCCATAAGCGTTTTAGAGAACAACAAGCCTTTAAGAATTAATTCAAAAAATCTTGAGGAGCAGCTTGGTAAAAGACGCTACCACTTTGATTTGATGAATAAAAAACCCGATATTGGTGTAGTACGCGGGCTTGCCTGGACATCTGTTGGCGGTGATACCCTCTCAATAGAGGTAAATGTAATGGACGGAAGCGGAAAACTTGAACTAACGGGCAAGCTTGGTGATATTATGCAAGAATCCGCAAAGGCAGCCACAAGCTTTATCAGGGCAAACTATAAAAAGCTCGGAATAGATTACAAGTTTTATAAAACCAAGGACATTCATATTCACGTGCCCGAGGGCGCAGTGCCCAAAGACGGACCGTCTGCCGGCATAACAATGGCAACTGCACTTGTTTCTGCCCTGTCGGGCAAAGCGGTCAGGAACGATGTCGCAATGACCGGCGAGATTACACTCCGCGGCAGAGTGCTTGCTATTGGAGGACTTAAAGAAAAGTCGATGGCTGCATACCGTGCAGGTATAAAAACTGTTATTATTCCTCAGGATAACTATGCAGATATTGACGATGTTCCCGAAGAAATACGCTCTAATATTAAATTTATACCCGTAAGTGATATGAATAAGGTTTTAGAAATTGCGCTTATATAAAAAAGTCACTATCGTGACTGTCGTTCGCATAGCTCACTTCCATAGGTAGACTTTTTTGTAATTTAGGAAATTACAACTTAAAAGTAGTAATTTCCTAAAAGATAACAAAAAAAGCCTGTTGCATTTAATGCATCACGCTTTTTACTACTTCTTTCTTACATATGTAGGGACTATTTCCGATACTGTATCTTTAATAAGTTCAATATCATCACTTTCTGCTATGCCTTTTAATTTTTCGAGCATAGTATCAAATTCTTCACCATCAATATTAATAGGTCTTCCTATAAATATCTTTTTGTGTTCTGTGTTGGTTAAGCCTTCTTCGTCCATAAGAAGTTCTTCGTAAAGCTTTTCTCCGGGACGTAAACCACAAACCTCAATGTGCATATCAACATTTGGTGTATATCCCGAAAGCTTAATAAGATTTTTTGCTAAGTCATATATTTTTACAGGCTGTCCCATATCAAGTACAAATATTTCTCCGCCCTGTGCATAGCTTGCAGCCTGCAAAACAAGCTGCGCAGCTTCAGGTATTGTCATAAAGTATCTTGTAATTCTCTTATCTGTTACAGTGAGAGGTCCACCCTGTGCAATCTGTTTTTTAAACAGAGGAATAACACTTCCGTTTGAGCCTAAAACATTTCCGAATCTTACTGCTACAAACTCGGTATTGCTCCTTTTTTGCATAAGCTGAATAATCATCTCACAAATACGCTTTGTTGCACCCATAACATTTGTAGGATTAACTGCCTTATCTGTAGAAATCATAACAAATCTCTTTACACCGTATTTGTCTGCACATTTTGCAACGTTCAATGTTCCGAATACGTTGTTTTTGATTGCTTCTTGGGGGCTATCCTCCATCAATGGCACGTGTTTGTGTGCTGCCGCGTGGAAAACAATGTATGGTTTAAATTTTTCGAATACCATTTCTAATCTGTCGTAATCTCTTACAGATGCAATAACAACCTCAGGTTTATTATCGGGATATTTACGGTTAAGCTCCATTTGTAAATCATATGCGTTATTTTCGTATATATCAAGAACAATAAGCTTTTGCGGATTGAATTTCATAATCTGTCGGCACAGTTCTGAGCCTATAGAGCCACCGCCGCCTGTTACAAGTATTGTTTTATCCGTTATGTAGCTGCTTATTTCTGTATTATCCAATTTAATTGGTTCTCTTGCAAGCAAGTCCTCAATTTCAACATTTCTTATGGAATTTTTAATATTGGGATTGCCAATACTCTGGTCTACACTCGGTAAAATTTTAACTCTGCACTTTGTATTGTTGCAAATCTCGATTATACGTTTTGTATCTGCAGGCGATGCTGATGGCATTGCAATTAATATTTCATCTACCTTTTTTTCTACTACAATACGTCTTATACTATGTCTGTTACCAAGCACACGTACACCGTTAATACTTGCATTTCTTTTTCTTTCATCGTCATCAACAAATCCGACAACGTTATAGTTAAGTCTGCTGTTACGTGTTAAATCCTTAAGCATAATTGTTGCAGCATTACCTGCACCTACTATAAGCAACCTCTTTTTTGAGGGGTCATTTAATTTTGTTTCGTCTACCGAAAGGTCGTGCAAGCCTCTTGCAAGCATACGTATCATCAAAAAGCATACATTTGCAACCACAAGCGCAAAAAATTCAACTCTTATGCTGATTTCTTTTAGTACAAATGCACCTACACACGCAAGAATAATATCCGAAACAACACATGCTTTAATAATTCTTATGTAATCCTTTGTTCCGGCATGAATCCACATTACAGTATATATACCGAATATCATCATCACCGCAATAAATACAACAAGTGAAAACAGTATTGTCATCTGACCTTTTATTATGGTATCAATGTAATTCGATTTATTATAAACAAGAAAAACAGATACCACATATGATAAAACAACTATAAGGATGTCAAACATAATAAAGTGTCTGTTTCGTATAGTAGGATATTTTTTAACTTTGGCATTTGTATTCTTACCAACATTCGTATCTATCATATCTTTTATATGTGCCTCCCCAAAAATAACAAATAAAAAAACTCTATTTTAATAGTACCACATTTTGTCATAAAAATCAAGGGTTATTTTATTTTTTTTGTTAATATTGACAATATTTGATGGGTTACGACATTTTATTCAGTGATTTTACAATAATGACAATCTTTTTTAATTGACAAAGATTTTTTATAATGCTATAATGTATATAAACTTATTAAATAGAGGGTATAATTATGAAAATTTATAAATCCATTACTGATTTAATAGGAAAAACTCCACTTATTGAATTAGTAAATTACAGTAAAAACGAAAATCTATTAACACCAATAATAGCAAAATTAGAGTACTTTAATCCAGCCGGCTCTGTTAAGGACAGAGTTGCCGCCGCGATGATAGAAGATGCCGAAAAAAAGGGATTATTAAAAAAGGGTTCCGTTATAATTGAGCCAACAAGCGGAAACACCGGTATTGGTCTTGCCGCAGTGGGTGCGTCGCGCGGATACAAGGTTATTCTTACAATGCCCGAAACAATGAGTGTTGAAAGAAGAAACCTCTTAAAAGCATACGGGGCGCAAATTGTTTTAACAGATGGTGCGGGTGGTATGAGTGGCGCTATTGAAAAAGCAAAAGAATTAGCTTTAAAAACGCCCAATAGCTTTATTGCAGGACAATTCGAAAATATGGCAAATCCTTATGCACACAAAAACACAACAGGCCCTGAAATATGGGAAGATACTGACGGAAAAGTTGATATATTTGTCGCCGGAGTTGGTACGGGCGGAACGCTCTCGGGTGTTGGTGAGTATTTAAAAGAAAAAAATCCCGACATAAAAATAATTGCAGTAGAGCCTTATGATTCTCCCCTGCTTTCTAAGGGAGTGTCAGGTGCACATAAAATTCAGGGAATAGGTGCAAACTTTGTACCCGATACCTTAAACACTAATATATACGATGAGATATTAACGGTAAAAACCGAGCAGGCTTATAAGGCAAGCAAGTCTTTGGCACAAAGCGAAGGAATTCTCGTTGGAATTTCATCGGGTGCTGCCATTTTTGCCGCAAGCGCAGTGGCAAAACGTAGCGAAAACAAAGGAAAGGTTATTGTTGCGCTATTACCCGACGGTGGTGAGAGATACCTTTCTACGCCAATGTTTGATTAAAATTTAAAATATATCAAAATAACAGGCAGAGAAATACTTCTCCGCCTGTTATTTTTTTATACTATTGGATATACGTCGTTTTCTTCGTCAAGTAGATCGGAATCCACTTTAACCTGATTTGCATATCTGTAGTCGAAATACTTAAGTGCAACAGGTCCGAATAATGCGTATGAAAGATAATCTTCGTCCTGAACTATCTTTTCGCCACACTTTTGGTTAAGCTCTGCACGGATTTTATTCATCTCGTTTTCAATTAAATCTGCAGGTCGGCAAGTAATTCTTTCCTCGTCGCCTATGATTTTCTTAACGAGTGCTTCGTCTATTTCAACCGGACATTTACCGTATTCGCCCTTTACAATACCCTTTGTTTCCTTTGAACACATCTTGTATCTCTCGCCCATAAGAACGTTAAGTACAGCCTGAGTACCTACAATTTGTGATGATGGAGTTACAAGCGGAGGATATCCCATATCCTTTCTTACTCTTGGTACTTCCTTTAACACTTCGTCATATGCATCTTCCCTGCCCTGTTCTTTAAGCTGTGAAACAAGGTTTGAAAGCATACCTCCCGGCACCTGATACTTTAATGTATTTACGTCTACACCCATAACCTTTGGGTTAAGTAGTCCGCTTGCAAGATATTCCTCTCTCATTGGCTTAAAGTAATCGCTGATTTCCACAAGCTTATCAAGGTCATAGCCTGTATCGTACGGTGTACCCTGAAGCGAAGCAACCAATGGCTCTGTAGGTGGCTGAGATGTACCTAATGCCAATGGAGACATTGCACAGTCAACTACGTCTACACCTGCCTCGATAGCTTTCATATATGTCATAGAAGCTGCACCTGATGTGTAGTGAGTGTGTAGCTGAATCGGAATTTTAACTGTTTCCTTCATAGCTTTTACAAGGTCGTATGCAGTATATGGTAGTAAAAGACCTGCCATATCCTTAATACAGATTGAGTTTGCACCCATTTCTTCAAGTTGCTTTGCAAGCTTTACAAAGCTTTCTACGTTATGAACAGGACTTATTGTATAACATACAGTTGCCTGAACATGACCTTTTTCTTTTTGACATGCTTTGATTGCACATTCGAGATTTCTTACGTCGTTTAAAGCATCGAAAATTCTTAATATATCAATACCGTTTGCTATTGACTTCTGAACAAAATATTCAACAACGTCATCTGCATAGTGGCGATAACCCAAGATATTTTGTCCTCTAAATAGCATCTGCAACGGTGTTTTCTTTGCCTTATCTTTGATTTTTCTTAATCTTTCCCATGGGTCTTCGTTTAAAAATCTCAAACATGAATCGAACGTTGCTCCGCCCCATGCTTCGAGCGAATGATATCCCACATCGTCTAATTTTTCAACTATGGGAAGAATTTTATCTGTTGTCATACGTGTTGCTATAAGCGATTGGTGAGCATCACGTAGAATTGTTTCGGTAATTTTTACCGGCTTAGCATCTATTGCCATTTTCATTTACCTCCATACTCATTATACAAACGGTGTGTACATTGCTAAGAATACTCCTGCCGCAACTGCACTTCCTATTACACCTGCAACGTTAGGTCCCATAGCGTGCATAAGCAAGAAGTTTGACGGGTTTTCTTTTTGGCCTACAGTTTGTGCCACTCTTGCCGCCATAGGTACTGCACTTACGCCTGCACTTCCTATAAGAGGATTAACCTTGCCTTTTGTAAGGAAGCACATAATGTTACCAAATATAAGTCCTCCAACTGTTGAGAATATGAATGCAAGTAATCCAAGAACTATAATACCTATTGTCTGTGTGCTTAAGAAGTTTTGGGCTGTTGCAGTAGCACCTACTGTAAAGCCAAGGAATATTGTTATTATATTAATAAGCTCGTTCTGAACAGTTTTTGAAAGTCTTTCGACAACTCCCGATTCTTTAAAGAGGTTACCAAGCATTAACATACCAACAAGTGATAATGCGTCGGGAACTATAAGTGCAACAACTATTGTTACAACTATCGGGAACACGATTTTTTCTGTTTTTGAAACCTCTCTTAACTGTTCCATTTTTATTGCTCTTGTTTTCTTTGTGGTTAAAAGTTTCATAAATGGCGGTTGAATAACCGGTATAAGAGCCATATATGAATATGCAGCAACCGCAATCGCCGGCAAAAGATGTGGCGCAAGAGTTTTTGTTACAAATATTGCGGTAGGTCCGTCAGCACCGCCTATGATACCGATTGATGAGGCATCGAGGGCATTGAAGTTTATACCCGGAATAGTTGCTGATAGCATAAGAGCCATAAAGAATGCTGCAAATACACCAAACTGCGCTGCCGCACCCAAAAGAATACTCTTTGGGTTTGCTATAAGTGGAGCAAAGTCGGTCATAGCACCTATGCCTAAGAATATCAACGGTGGGTATATACCCAATTTAACACCCAAATACAACAAGTCCAACAAGCCGCCCGACGCTACAACTTCCTGAATCATAATATGCTTGTCCTGGTCCACAAACGAGTTTGGAACGTTAGGGTCAACAAATCTGTCTGCATGCATAACAAGTTGTTCGGGCATCATTGGAAGGTTTGTAACAAGCATACCAAATGCTATTGGAAGCAAAAGCAGAGGTTCATACTGCTTTACTATTGCTAAATAGATCAATACACAAGCAATTACAAGCATAAGGACAGTTTTAAATATATCTATTGGTGCTTGTTCGAGCAAGACCGCTAAACCGGTGCTACCCATAAAATTAACAAGACTATCCATCATTTTTTCTGTCACCACTTTCTATTAAATTTTAGTTGATATCCCTTGCAAATTAACCGATAGATACCAATACGTCTCCTGAATTTACACTGTCGCCTGAGCCTACGCTTATTCCTACAACCTTACCAGCTTGTGGAGCAAAGATTTCGTTTTCCATCTTCATAGCCTCTAAAACTACTACTAAGTCGCCCTCGTTAACTGTATCGCCTACATTTACCTTTACACTAACGATACTTCCTGGCATTGGTGAAGTTACCTGACATGCGCCTGCAACCGGTGCTGATTTTGGTGCAGCGGGTGCTGGTGCCGGAGCAGGAGCCGGTGTTGCTGCAGGAGCCGCTGCAGGAGCTGCCGCAGGTGCTGCAACGGGAGCTGCTACCGGTGCACTTATAGCGCCGCCTACTTCCTCAACTTCTACTTCGTATGTTTTTCCGTTTACTGTAATATTAAACTTTCTCATAATTATTAATTCCTTTCATTAATAGTGATTAACAGTTTCATCAAGTCCTGCTCTGTTCCACACAGGAGCTTTGTTTCCTACTCTACGATATGATTTTATCTTTAGATTATATGTTGATGTATTAAGGCTTGCCGCTACTGCCGCTGTTAAAACCGCAATAAGCTCATCGTTGTCGATTTCTTCCTTAACAGGTGCCACAGTAGGTGCTGCTACTGCACTTTGTTCCTTCTCTTGCTTTGACGGATTTCTGTAGAATACAACCCTCATAAGCACAAGAACTATCATAAGCAATACGAGTACAGAAAACACTATACACATACCCTGCAAGGCAACCGAGCCACCGACAGATAAAGCCTCAGATACTGAACTTATTTCTATTTTATCCATAAACTTAACCTCCTCAAAATTAAACGGGGAAGTTTCCGTGTTTCTTTGCCGGAATTGCATCTCTCTTACTTGCAAGCATTTCTAATGCAGCAATTATTCTCGGTCTTGTAGAATCAGGCTCAATTACATCATCAACATAGCCTCTTGATGCGGCAACATACGGTGATGCAAATCTGTTTTTATATTCCTGAATCTTCTCTGCTCTTGTTGCTATTGGGTCGGAGCTGTCTCTTATATCATTTTTGAATATAATATTTGCCGCGCCCTCAGGTCCCATAACTGCAATTTCTGCAGTAGGCCAAGCCATAACAATATCTGCACCAACGTGCTTTGAGCTCATTGCTATATATGCTCCGCCATATGCTTTTCTTAAAATTACATTTACCTTTGGAACTGTTGCTTCGCAATATGCATACAAAAGCTTTGCTCCGTGTCTTATAATTCCGCCCTGCTCTTGCTCAACGCCAGGGAAATAGCCGGGAACGTCGGTAAGAGTAACAAGAGGAATATTAAAGCTATCGCAAAAACGTATAAATCTTGCTGCTTTGTCTGATGAGTCTATATCAAGAGCACCTGCCTTGATTTTTGGTTGGTTTGCAACTATACCGACTGTTTTACCGTTCATCCTTGCAAAGCCTACAACAATATTCTGTGCAAAGCCTGATTGAACTTCCATAAAGTCGCCATTATCTGCAATTTGTGCTATGACTTCTTTAACGTCATATGCTTTATTTGTATCGTCAGGAACTATTGTAGAAAGAGTTTGGGATAGTCTGTTTATTTCGTCTGTCGGCTCAACCTCAACAGGTGATTCGAGGTTGTTTGACGGAAGGAATGACAACAATCTTCTTATTTGTGCAATACATTCCTCATCGCTTGAATATGTGAAGTGTGCAACACCGCTCTTCTCTGAGTGTACACCGCTTCCACCTAAATCGTTTGCGCTAACGTCCTCGCCTGTTACAGCCTTAATTACCTGAGGACCTGTAATAAACATTTGCGAGGTGTTATCTACCATAAATACAAAGTCTGTTATTGCAGGTGAGTATACTGCACCGCCTGCACATGGGCCCATTATAACACTTATCTGCGGAATTACGCCCGAATTTCTTGTGTTACGGTAAAAAATTTCACCAAAGCCCGAAAGAGCATCTATTCCCTCCTGAATTCTAGCTCCGCCGCTATCGTTCATACCAATTATGGGTGCACCCATTTTAGCTGCCATATCCATAACCTTACATATCTTTTTCGCGTGCATTTCACCAAGAGAGCCGCCAATAACGGTAAAATCCTGCGCGTAGACGTATGTAAGTCTACCGTCAACTGTACCGTATCCTGTAATAACACCCTCTGCCGGTGCTTCAACACAATCCATACCGAAATCTGAGCATCTGTGTGTTACAAATGCATCGATTTCTATAAAGCTTCCCTCGTCTAAAAGAGCGTTTATTCTCTCACGTGCAGTCAGCTTATTAGAATCATGCTGCTTCTTAATTTTTGCATTGCCACCGGCTTTTTCGATAACGCTTCTGCGGTATTGAAGTTCATTCAATTTATCAATAGTTCCCATGACCTGACCTCCATTATATTTTAATTAATAATTTTAAACCAATTATTTCCTCATTATACATTATAACCCATATTTTCTTTTTTTGCAACATTTTTTACCATTTTTACATAAATTTAATATTTGTAATTTATTTGTTAATCCAATAGACATCAACTGCTCAAAACAAGAAAAAGCAACTACCCCAAATACAATAATATTGAAGTAGTTGCCTATATTTATCCTTCCATATGTCTGCCTAAAAATCCTGCTGCAGTTTCTGCAAGCTTTGTTTCTATTTCCGACGGTCTTTCGTCTTCGTTCATAACAAAAAGAACTGAGCCTATTGTATCGCCCTCAGACACAATTGGAAACACAACTCTTGCACTGTATTTATCATTTCCGTCTGCAACCGATACCTTTTTATCTGACTTTGAATTTATATTAACTTTATCGTCCATAACTTTTTCAAGCTCAGGTGATACACGTTTTTCTATAAGCTCTTTTTTAGGAATGCCCGATACAGCAATAACACTGTCGCGGTCTGTTATACATACTCCGTGTCCGCTTGCCTTTGCCAGAGTTTCGGCATAATTATACGCAAAATCACCCAATTCTCCGATTGGTGAATATTTTTTGAATATTACTTCCCCGTCCTTTTCGGTATAAATCTCAAGTGGGTCGCCAACCCTTATTCTCATTGTTCTTCTTATTTCTTTTGGTATAACGACTCTGCCTAAATCGTCTATTCTTCTTACAATTCCTGTTGCTTTCATAGTATTTTTTCTCCTTTTTAACTAAGTTTACACTCCTATTGTTTGCAAAAGGAAATTTTTAATTCATTGAAAATGTTGGTAATAAATATTTTTTTAACCAAATAAAATGCAGTTCGGAAAATCCAAACTGCATTTTTTATTATTTTGTGTTATTTAAAGCCTGTTCCAAATCTGCAATTATATCGTCTACATTTTCGATACCCACACTAAAACGTACCAAATCTGCACCGATACCACACTCAGCAAGTTGTTCGTCTGTCATTTGACGGTGTGTTGAACTTGCAGGGTGAAGTGCGCATGTTCTTGCGTCTGCAACGTGTGTTACTATTGCGGCAAGCTTTAGCGAATCAAGGAATTTAACTCCTGCTTGTCTTCCGCCTTTTACACCGAATGATATAACACCGCTTGCACCTTGCGGAAGATATTTCCCTGCCAAAGAATTATACTTACTCGATTCAAGACCCGGATAATTCACCCAGCCAATGCACGGATGCTTTTCGAGGTATTTTGCAACCTTGAGCGCATTTTCGCTATGGCGCATAATTCTTAAATGAAGTGTTTCGAGTCCGAGATTTAACAAGAATGCATTTTGCGGCGATGGTGATGAACCCATATCGCGCATAAGCTGAACTCTTGCCTTTGTGATAAATGCCGCTTTACCAAAATACTCTGTATAAACAACTCCGTGATATGAGTCGTCAGGCTCTGTCATACAGGGGAATTTACCTGATGCAGCCCAATCGAAATTACCGCTGTCTACTATTATACCGCCAAGCGATACTGCGTGTCCGTCAAGATACTTTGATGTTGAGTGAATAACAATGTCTGCACCATACTCAAAAGGACGACACAAAAGCGGTGTGGCAAATGTATTGTCAACAATAAGCGGAATACCGTTTGTGTGTGCAAGTGTGGCAAATTTTTCTATATCAAGCACTGTCAGCGCAGGGTTTGCAATAGTTTCACCCAAAACTGCCTTTGTGTTTGGTTTTATTGCTTTTTGAAGCTCTTCCAAATCATCATCAGGGTTAACAAAGGTTGTTTCTATACCAAACTTTTCAAGAGTAACTGCAAGCAGATTGAATGTACCTCCATAAACTGCCGCAGAGCATACAATATGGTCGCCCGCACCTGCAATATTCATAACGCTCATCATTGTAGCCGCCTGACCTGCCGAGGTCATCATAGCACCTACGCCGCCCTCAAGATCGCTTATTTTTTCTTCAACTGCAGCAACAGTAGGATTTGCAAGACGTGTGTAGAAAAAACCGTTTTCTTCTAAGTCGAAAAGTTTTCCCATATAGTCTGATGAGTCATACTTGAATGTCGTACTCTGGTATATCGGCAAAACACGCGCTTCACCGTTTTTGGGTTTATAGCCCGATTGAACGCATTTTGTTTCTAATTTCATAATTATCTGTCCCCTCTTTTTCCGATTTTAAAATCTTCTTATATGTTTCTCTGCTTTTATTAAAAAAATGAGGAAAGTGCCTCATTTTTTTAATAAACTTTTTATGCTTTATTATTCAGTTACTACTCTGTGGAATACTTTCTTACCTTTTTTGATGATAATTCCCTCGTCAGTAACCATTTCGGCAGTTACAGTACCCGAAACATCTTTGTATTTTTCGCCATTTATGCTTAATCCGCCATCAGCAATAAGACGTCTTGCCTCGCCATTGGACTTAAATAAACCCGTTTTTACAAGCATTTCGAGCATACCCATACCAACTACGTTTTCTATAACTGTTGTTGGCATGTCGGCACTTACACCGCCCTTTGCAAATACTTCCTCGGCTGTCTTTTTAGCTTTTTCAGCTTCCGCCTCACCGTGAACAAGCTTTGTAACCTCGTATGCAAGCACTCTCTTTGCCTCGTTAAGCTCTTTACCTTCCCATTTTTCCATATTTGCAATTTCGTCCATTGGAACAAATGTTAAAAGCTTTAAGCATTTTATAACGTCAGCATCGCCTACATTAACCCAATACTGATAGAAGTCGTACGGTGATGTCTTATCGGGGTCAAGCCATACTGCACCCGATTGAGTTTTGCCCATCTTTTTACCCTCACTGTTGGTTAAAAGGGTAAATGTCATACCGTACACTTGTTTTTGGTCTTTTCTTCGGCAAAGGTCTATTCCGCCAAGGATATTACTCCATTGATCGTCTCCGCCAAGCTCTATTTTACAGTCATACTTACGGTTAAGCATTAAAAAGTCGTAGCTTTGCATAAGCATATAGTTAAATTCCAAGAATGACAAGCCTTTTTCTAATCTTTGCTTAAAGCACTCAGCTGTAAGCATCTTATTTACCGAGAAGCACGAGCCAATATCTCTCAAGAATTCAACATAGTTAAGATTTAAAAGCCAATCGGCGTTATTTACCATAATAGCCTTGCCATCGCCAAAATCAACAACTCTCGAAAGTTGTTCCTTGAACTTTTCGCAGTTATGGTCGATGGTTTCTTTTGTCATCATCTGGCGCATATCTGTTCTTCCCGACGGGTCGCCTATATGACCTGTTCCGCCGCCAACCAATGCAATTGGTCTGTGTCCGTGCATTTGCATATGACGCATTACTACCATCTGAAGATAATGACCAACATGCAGACTATCTGCAGTGGGGTCAAAGCCTATATAAAAAGTAACCTTTTCTTTACCAAGTAATTCTCTTATTTCGTCTTCGTGTGTTGTTTGTGCCAATAAGCCGCGTTCTTTTAGCACATCAAATACATTTCTTTCCATTTTGTTGTATCCTTTCATTCGTTATAAAATCAATCACGCTATATTATAACATTATTTTGTGTCTTTTTCAAGTGTTTTAGCTTATTTTATCCAAAGTCGCATTAATATGCTGCAATTATGCCTGTGTTCCTTTCGAAAAGCTTATCCATTTCTATTTCGCCGAACTTTTCTATTCGTTTTCCGTCAATAAGGAACTGTACTCTGCCCACACTGTCAAGCTCGGTAAGTGAGTTTACTATTGAATACACCGCTAAAAGCTTATGCTCATCTGAGCCTGAGTTTTTTGAAATGAAACCGTTTTTGAAATCGACATAACACTTGTTATCCGATATGGTTACACCAATAAGCGTGCTCGCACCGGACAAACACGATACCAGCTCTTGTGTTTTTGGTCCGTTTATAAGCTCCTGAACCACGTGTTGTGCAAGAGGTCTCTGGTCAGTAATTTTTATACTGCGCTTTTCGGGATAGAGTTTGCCTGTGTTTTGTTTGGTAAAGTACAAGGTAACCTCGTGCAGTTCGCCCTCGTTTACATCACTAACAAGCTTTATATCAGTTGCCTTCAGTGCGCCTATAACCTCACCGTCGGGCGCTATTATATCTTTGCCATCAACGTTCACCTTTACACTTTCAATCCCCGATAGTGAACACAAGGTTTTTACAACTGCATAAACACGCAGAATATCCTTGCTACTGTCCCCCGTAAGAAATTCACCACTGAAGTTTGTGATTATGTTTGCATTATCGTTCATATCAATAGTCAAAAATTTTACGTTGTTATTAAGTATTGGCTTTATGCCTACGGCTTTCGGACCTTTTATAAGCTCATCTATTACCTTTATGCATAAATCTGCACTGTCTTTGTAGCGCACCTCTCGAATTTCTGATTGCAGAGTGGTTTGTTCACTGTTTAAAAAGTACAACTCACACTCTTTTTTTATACCGTTACCGAACACGTCAAACATATAACGCGCAACACAAATCACTGCAATACAAACCACAATCGTAATTATAAGAGTTAAAATAAGTTTTGGAATGTTTATTATTCTTTTCATTATTCTACCCCCTTTACACTACCTTGTCCAATAGGTAAAATAACTGTAAATATACTTCCGCCATCGTCAGCATCGGTTATTTGTATACTTCCACCGTGAAGCATTATCGCCTCTTTTGATATTGCAAGACCAAGTCCCGTACCGCCCGTATCACGCGAACGCGAGTTGTCAAGACGGTAAAATCTGTCGAATACGCGTTCTTTTTCGTCATCAGGAATTCCGTCGCCTGTATCCTCAACCGTCAGTATTATAAAGCCATCATTTTCCTTTGCGTCTATTTTGACATATCCGTCTTCCTTTGAATATTTAATGGCATTATCGATTATATTGTAGAGCGCCTCATAAATTTTATCGTAATCAGCATTTACAATACTGTAGTCATTGTCTATAAAATCACGGTATATTGTTATATTCTGACCTTGTGCAATATCGGAAAGTTTCCTGACAATGCCACTTAGCATTGTTTTTATATCAACCTCTTGTCGTTTGAGTGTTGCAGTGCTTCCGTCAAGTTTGGATAGCTCTAAAAGCCTTTGTACTATTCTGGTGAGTCTGTCGACCTCATCCGACATATCGGTTAAGAATTCCCTTACCATTTCGGGATTACTGTCTTCGCTCCTGATTATACTCTCACACACAAGTTTAATTGTTGCCATTGGAGTTTTCAGCTCATGCGAAACGTCGGATACAAACTTTCTTCGTCTTTCCTCTATTAAGTTAAGCTCATCACACATATAGTTCATTGTGTCGCCAAGCTGAACGAACTCTTTGAGGCCTTTCTTTTTTATACGCTTCTGGAAATTACCTTTTGATATTTCCGATGCAGTTTGCTCAAATTCCTTTAGTGGCGACGTGATTGCAATACTTATACCAATAGATAGCATTCCTATGATTGCCACTATAATAAAGCAAAAGAAAATCAAAGAATCACGAAGCGACGAAACTGTGTTTTCTATATCCGACGCGTTTTGCGCAAGATATACACAACCTACAATTTCATCAGCTAAAAATATCGGTACAGAAACTGTTATAAAGTTTGCATTTTCATCTTCGCTCACCATACTTGATTGCTCACCATCGAGTGCGCGCTTCATCTCATCACGCATATATGCTTTGCCAATCAGTCCCGATTCGGCATTTGTATCATACATAACCGTGTATGAGGCATTTGTAACAATACAACGTATGGTTGTACCTGCAAGACTTCTACCTGTTATATCCACAAGTCGCATTCCTGCTATATTTATGTCGCCATCCCACTGTTCCGAGGCCGAGTCGGATATTATATTTGCCTTTTCGAACATATCTACGGTTTTTGAATTATATAGGTTATTGCTCATAAGGCCAACCACATATGTAGACATCAGAATCAAGGTAACTAATATTACCGCAAAATATGCAGCAGTGATTGTAAATCGCATAGAAAAGCATACACTTTTAACGCTTTTTACAAGGCTTTCCCATTTTTTTCTGGTAGAATTACTTTTTGTAATAATAACCCACTCCCCACTTTGTTCTCAGATATTTTGGCTCGGCAGGTTTTGTTTCTAATTTATCTCTGAGGCGTCTTATATGAACATCAACCGTTCTTACACCCTCACGACTTCCTTTACCCCAAGCAATTT
>JAZSFX010000029.1:0-41625 GCA_045532455.1 Clostridia bacterium | reverse complement strand
ATTAGGTTGTACAACCGTCGTGTTTGTTAATTTTTCTTCCATAATAACAATGTATACCTCCTGTGTATGTAATAAACATATATATTCCATTGTATTATATCACAGTAAAAATGAATTGTCAATTAAATTTAGATGAATTTTATTACATAATAATCTCCAAAACTGTGATTTTAATTATCACATGCTGTAATGTTTTGTTTATACAAATACTGAATTGTGTCGTGCTTTCTCTCGTTTTTGTTAAATTATAATTCGTATTTTTTGAAATACACTACATAGGGCTGATATAATAAAAACACAAAAGGTTCTTGGTTGGTATATTATATACCAAAACAAACTATGAAAGGAGGCTATAACAAATGGATAAGCTTTTATGTAAATTTAATATTTTCTGGGGTGCAACAGTAGCATTTATGTGTCATATTTTTGGCAGGCACTGGTACTTGTTTGTTGCATTTATGGTGCTTAACGTAACCGATTATATAACAGGCATTATAAAGGCACGTTATACAAAAACCGAAAACAGCTCTGCCGGACTTCGCGGAATAGTAAAAAAAGCAGGTTGCTGGCTTGTGATTGCAATTTCGTTTTTTGTTGCCGAGTCATTTAACGAGCTTGGCAAATTGATGGAGATGGACTTGGGCTTTACCTCGTTTGTAGGCTGGTTTACCCTTGCTACATTTATAATAAACGAAATCCGTTCAAATTTGGAAAACCTGGTCGAAATAGGTGTCGCTGTTCCTGCCTGGCTCATAAAAGGCTTTAAGGTGGCAGCAGATAAAATAAACAACATTACGGAGGGAAAATGAACATTATAGAAACTAATTGGGAGTGGCGATGTCCCCTTTCCAAAAGAGGTGAAACAAAGTATATTGTACTGCATCATATGGCATCAAAAAACTGCAGTGCCGCGCAAATTGATAAAATACACAAGGCTTGTGGATGGAGTGGCATAGGGTATCACTTTTTTGTATCAAAAAGTGGAAAGGTATACCGCGGCAGACCCATATGGGCAGTTGGTGCACATGCAGTAGGAGAAAATTACTGTTCGATAGGCATAGGCGCTGAGGGCGATTACAGCATAGAAGAAAACATGCCCAACCCTCAGAAAAAGGCAATATCGCAGTTGATTTATGAGCTTAAAAAAACGTATCCACAAGCGGATATTGTGGGACATGGCGAGATAGGTGCTACGCAGTGTCCCGGCAAATATTATCCGCTTGACGAGTTGAAAAATAACACAAATTTACCAGATGACGAGGAGGATTTGACAATGTCGAAATACAGTGAACTAAAACAAATGATAGAGGATTTAAAAAGGGAAAACACTTCCCTTAGAGAAACAATTTCTCAAAAATGCGGTTATTACAATTACATAGACGAAAATATGAAAAAGGAGTTTAAACCCACAGTGCAAAAGCTTGTATCACGCGGCAAACTCAAGGGAAATGAAAACGGTGAACTGATGCTTACAAACGATATGATGCGCATTTTAACAATTCTCGACAGATGCGGTGTATTTGATTAATTTTTTGCTAAATTTTTATAAATTACTCTTGACAAAGCCTCAAAAATGGTGTATAATACTAAGGCTTGCTATAAATAGTAGGTAATCCTTGCCCGAAATAATGTGTTTCGGGACATAAGTCCATAAGGAGGTGCAATGAAATGGCTGAAAAAATGCTTAACAGCTATGAAACAATTTTTATCGTTGACGCAACACTTACAGAAGAGGGTGTTAACTCTCTAAAAGACAAATTCGTATCTCTTATAGAGAAAAACGGAGAAGTTGAATCTGTTGATGAGTGGGGCAAGAGAAGACTTGCATACGAGATTAATGATAGAACTGAAGGTTTCTACTATCTTGTTAACTTCAAATCAGGCGCTGATTTCCCAAAAGAGCTTGAAAGACAGTACAAGATAACAGACGGTATTCTTAGAACTATCGTAATCAGAAAAGACGAAGAATAATCGTTTAGCGGGGTGTTGACATGAATAAAGTTATGTTAATGGGTAGACTAACCCATGATGTTGACCTTCGCCAGACTCCGCAAGGTGTCAGCGTGGCAAGATTCAGTATCGCAGTAAACAGAAGATTTAAAGACCAGAACGGAAACTATCCGGCTGACTTTATAAATTGCGTTGCTTGGCGTCAAACAGGTGAATTTATATCACGTTATTTCCATAAAGGAAGCATGATTGCTGTTGTAGGCTCTATCCAGACAAGAACCTGGGAGGGACAAGACGGTAAAAAGAACTACGCTACTGATGTAGTGGTTGAAGAAGCATTCTTCACAGGCTCAAGAACAGAGAGCGGTTCTATGCAGGGAAATGGCGGATATAATCAGGATTACGCATCCGCACAGGGCGGCAATTTCGGTACTAGTGCACAAAATGCCCCATCACAGTCTGCAGATTTTTCAGACGGCTTTGATGAAATGGATTTTGCTGCAATAGACGGAAGCGAAGACGATTTACCGTTCTAATTGATAAAAATTGATAAGGAGGAAAAACCCATGGCTGAAAAGAATGATAAGCAATTAAGAGCAAGAAAGCCAAAGAAAAAGGCTTGTCTGTTCTGTGTTGATAAGGTAGATTCAATCGATTACAAAGACACAGCTAAGCTAAGAAGATACGTATCAGAAAGAGGAAAGATTGTTCCAAGACGTATCAGCGGCAACTGTGCTAAGCATCAAAGACAACTTACAACTGCAATAAAGAGAGCAAGAATTATAGCTTTGCTTCCTTTCGTAGCAGAATAATTAAAACAAAAAAAAACGGTCGCGAAAAGCGACCGTATATATGCCGCTGTGGTGGAATTGGCAGACGCGCTGGACTCAAAATCCAGTGGACTAATAATCCGTATCGGTTCGACCCCGATCAGCGGCACCAAAATAAAAATCCTGTCGCAAGACGGGATTTTTATTTTGTATTATTGATTTTTTATTATTCATTAAATACAACAGGAATTTCAACAGAATTTATTTATAAATTTTTGCTTGACATCAAAAAATATATATATTATAATATATATGGTATTAAATAGAAATTTTTAATATAAAAATTGGAGGAATTGCAATGAAATACACCATAGAAATTGCAGGCTTAAAAAGGGATTTAAAGCTATTTCCCATAAATGATAAATTACAGATTGCCGCATTTATAATGTTTGGCGATACCGAAATCACAGTAGCGTGTGCTGATGCACTTTTAAAAAAAGCTCCCGAGTTTGATGTACTTATCACCGCTGAGAGCAAGGGCATACCTCTTGCACACGAGATCTCGAAAATGTCGGGCAAAAAGTATATAGTGGCACGTAAAAAGCCAAAGCTTTATATGGATAATCTTGTAACTGTTGAGGTTGAGTCTATAACAACACAAGGTATGCAATCTCTTTGCATAGGCGGCGACGACGCTGCTCAGATGAAAGGCAAAAGAGTCCTTATTGTTGACGACGTAATAAGCACCGGCGAATCATTGGAGGCTATTGAAGCTCTTGTTAAAACCGCTGAGGGAAATATAGTAGGTAAAATGGCAGTATTGGCAGAGGGTGATGCAATAGACCGCGAGGATATAACATACCTCACACCATTACCGTTATTTGATAAGGACGGAAACGTTATTTAATTACATAAAAACATTAATTATGTATAAAATAAGTAAATAAAGGGAGGATCTAAAAATGAGCAAGTACGACGGAACACAAACACAAAAAAATCTTGAAGCGGCTTTTGCCGGCGAATCACAGGCAAGAAACAAGTATACCTATTTTGCATCTGTTGCAAAAAAAGAGGGATATGAACAAATTGCCGCACTGTTTTTAAAAACTGCAGATAACGAAAAGGAGCACGCAAAAATGTGGTTTAAAGAAATGGAAGGCATTTCTGACACACAGGCAAATCTTGTAAGTGCTGCTGAGGGCGAGAACTACGAGTGGACTGATATGTATGCAGGCTTTGCTGAGACTGCAGAAAAAGAAGGTTTTCCGGAATTGGCAAGAAAATTCCGCCTTGTTGCAGCTATCGAAAAGCACCACGAGGAAAGATACCGCGCACTTCTTAAGAATATAGAAAATGCAGAGGTTTTTGCAAAGAGCGAAGTTAAGGTATGGGAATGCCGCAACTGCGGTCATATCGTAGTTGGTACAAATGCACCTGAGGTTTGTCCTACATGTGCACACCCACAAGCTTATTTTGAAGTTTACGCAGACAATTATTGATATATCAAAACAAAAATGGCTGTTAAAAAATTTAACAGCCATTTTTGTTTTATTTTAAAACTGCCACAGCATCGGTGATATTTTTCTCAAATGCTTCTTTACCGTACTTATCTACCTCTGCCTTGTTCTTTTCTCCATGAGTTAAACATCCGGCACCGCCTATACAACCCCCGACGCAAGCCATGCCCTCAATAAAGTTGGCATCAAGAACATTTTTACTCTTTTTAAGAAGCGCCATTTTACATTCTTCAATACCGTCGCACGGAATTGCTTTTAAGTCAAAGTCAATATTCTGCTCTTTTAATCCCTGTGCAACTGCATCGGAAAGTCCGCCGCTACGGGCAAATATTCTTCCGAAGTATGAAGCATTATCCAGAACATCTTCATCAAGTGTTGTAATATCTATATCCTTACTGTCATAAAGTGCCTGAAGTTCTTCAAACGTCATAACCGCATCAACATATGGTTTTATTCCTTCGAGTTGTGCCTCAGCTTTTTTGGCAGTACAAGGACCTATAAATACAACCTTTGAGTTTTTGTCTGTCTCTTTTATATATTTTGCAAGTGTTGCCATTGGCGAAAGATTATGTGATATGTATTTAACTAAATCAGGAAAAGCCGACTTAACATATGACACAAACGCAGGACAACACGAGCTGGTTAAAAAACCCTTTTGAGCAAGTTCTCTTGATTCTGACTGTGCCACCATATCAGCACCAAGAGCCGCTTCTATAACCGTATAAAAACCAAGTTCTTTAAGGCCGGTTATTACCTGACCGAGCTTTGCATAGGTAAACTGACTTGAAATTGACGGTGCAACCATAGCATACACCTTATAATTTTGATTGTTCTGACTATTTTTGAGCAAATCAATAACATCAAGCAGATACGACTTATCCATAATTGCACCAAACGGACACTGATATACACACGCACCGCAGGATGTACACTTGTTATTATCTATACATGCCCCATTATCCTCATTTATTGAAATGGCCTTAATTTTGCAAGCATTCTGACACGGACGTTTACGATTAACAATGGCAGAATACGGACAAACTTTTGCACACAATCCACATTCTACACACTTTGTTTTATCAATATGTGCGACATGGTGAATATCAAACGAAATTGCTCCCCTCTTACACACATCTTCACATCTGTGAGCAAGACATCCACGGCACGAGTCTGTTACTTCATATCCCGCTGCAGGACATTCATCACAAGCAATTTCAATTACTTCAATAACGTTTGGGTTTTCTTTATCGCCACCCATAGCAAGCTTTACACGTTCTGCAAGAATTGCTCTTTCCTTATACACACAACAACGCATAGTTGGTGTTTTTCCCGGAACTATCGTCTTGGGTATGTCAAGGACACTTTCAAATAAAGTGTTGTTCCATGCATGTCTTGCAACTTCGCGAAGCACCTTATATTTGAGGTGCTGCACCTTAGTATCAAATTTCTTCATTTATTATTGTAATCCTTTCTGTTGAGGGCTATGTAAGTGAATAATTCATCACCCTCACTAAAAATAACTCACCTTAATTCTTTTTCCCATAAGCTTAAGGCATTTTGATAATTCTTCAACCAAATTCATCTTAATACTGAAATTTATGGGCAAATCGGGATTTTGATGAGCGGGATTTATAGCTCTTCCTACATAGAAATTTATATCTGTTGCTTCCTCAAAAAGCAATTGACATATCAATGCTGCACCGTCTTGCTTAAAATTCCATTGTTCATAAAGTTCATTCTTATCAAGATAGTCCTTTGCATATTCAAGCACTTTATTTACTGTTATAACACCCTCAGTTACGAGGTCTACACCTTCGATTTTAGCAATTGGAGGTATATCGGATTTTTCAAAATTTAATGACGCCTGTAATGGTTTTCCTAAATACTTAGCTGCAATAGAAGATGTTGTACCTCCGCATATGATATGTTTCCCAACCTTGGAGAAGAAAAGCGACATCATACGTTCAGCATCATCACGATTTGACGGAGGTCCGAACAATATGTTCATTGGCTCACGTTTTCTTATTTTAATAACGCAGGCAGTTGCATCATCACCTGGCTTGTTACCGTATAACTTGTCGCATTCATCAACAAGCATTGTTGAAAGATTTTTTGCCGTTAACCCCGTAGCTGACATAACCTCCATATAAGATATTATATCCTCGCGCTTCCAGCCAAAGTTATATGCCATGCCAATTCCCGCATGTGGACAGCCATCACTCATGGCAATAAAGATGTCATTTTCGCAAAGCCTTAATTCTGTCTTATATATTTTTTTACCGTCAATATTCATCTCGGTTTTTGGATAGTCAAAATTAGCATTGTTGCGAAGCACAATAACCTGAGGATTATCATACTGAATAATTTCGGCAGCCTCATTATCTATTATACGAATAATCGTAAACGTAGAATATGCAACACCTCTTACCGAACATACAGGTAATGTTGCTGCTATGGTAGAAACACATTCTTCAATAGGCAGTCCCGACGCCATCATAGTTGAAATGATTTTAGATGTGAGTGTAGAAAGAATACTTGCCTTAACTCCACTGCCAAGCCCGTCTGCCAGAACAATAACTGTTGAATTGTCGCTTTGCTCAACAATTTCCACGTGGTCGCCACAAAGCTCTTCTCCATGGTGGTTAATACTTTTCCATCCAATATCTGCACACAAATCATTCATCCTGAATCGACTCCTTCAATTTAGCAAGCGCAATTTTGGTTTCTGCCGCAGTTTCACCCAACAAAGAGGCAATTTCCTGAACAATTCGCATCTGCTTATCCACAACCTTATCCGCCACTTCAATTGTCTGGCGGCTGATGTTTTCTTTCTTTTCACGTTCATTTTCTTCATCGGTGATATCACGCATAATGCCTACCAGAAGATGTGAATCCTGATCGTATACAACAGACTGTTCCACATAACGTTTATATTCAGCCAGATATACACGTTTGTTGTGAATATTTCTGCCGCTGCTTAGTACCTCAACAAAATCCTGAGGGTCCATAATGCGAATAACCAAATCACCTAGTATATCTGCACTTGAACGGATATTCATCATTCTTCTTGCCGCTTCATTTATCTGCTGAACTTCAAGGTTGTCGTTAAGAACAATCAGACCGTTAGGAGTGTTTTTAACGATAGTATCAGAAAAGCTTTCTGCTTTATCCTTCAAAAATGGCAGACACATCGAGATTTCCGCCTTTCCCTGACAGATGGCAATAGCTTTTTCACGACAGGTATTATATCCGCAAGAACCACAGTTAAGTTCATCAGATGGCTTGAATTTACCCATTTGACGAAGAACATTAAATATTTCTGTTTCTGATGGAGTTTGTAATTTATGTTCAATATATGTAAATTGCTTTTTTATCTCCACATTATTAAGTTCATCAACATCAAAATCTTTTCTTCCTGCATAGTTTGCTATGGTAATAAAATCCTTTATAGGTGATGAACGATGATATTTTTCCATAACCGGACCGCCTATACAGCTTCCCGAGCATGCCGACATTTCAATAAAACACTTGTGTGTTTTTCCGTCTTCTATATCCTTTAATGCATCCACACAGTTTTCGATTCCGTCAATCGCTATATATGTATATCCAGGTGCATCCTGAGTCATAGTTTTTAAAATACCGCCTGTTGTGGGGAAAAATCTTGCACGGCTTTCTTCGTTAGAGTCCATATCCTGTTTAAGCTCTATATTTTCTTCCTTTAACCAATTTGTGAGTTCCTCGAAAGTCAAAACAGCATCAACAATTCCTCCATAGTGCTCTGCTTCGTCTTTTTTTGCAACACAAGGACCTATAAATATAGTTTTTGCATTCGGATATCTCTTTTTTATATCAATGCAATGTGCTTGCATAGGAGATACAACGTCCGCCAGATATTCAAGCGATGCAGGAAAATATTTTTGTATAAGTAAATTAATAGAATGACAACACGAAGTAATAACAATATCACGTTCATCCTCTTTTAACATTCTCTCATATTCTTTTTTTACGATTGTAGCCCCGATTGCTGTTTCCTCGACATCATAGAAGCCGAGTCGTTTAAGTGCATCACGCATAGCATCAATCCCAACGCCCTCATAGTTCGCCACAAATGACGGTGCGAGACTTGCAATAACAGGCTCTCCACTACGCAAGAGCACTTTTGCCTTTTCTGTTTCATCTACAATCTGCTTTGCGTTTTGGGGACAAACAACAAAGCATTGTCCGCACAATATACATTCATTTTCGATAATATGTGCCTGATTACCCGAAAAGCGAATTGCTTTAACGGGACAGTGTCGGATACACTTATAACAGTTTTTACAGTTCGATTTTTTTAGTGTTAAACAATTTGGCATCTGGTTCACTTCCCCTCTCTTTCAATTAATGCAACAACTTTATGTAACAAGAATTTTCAATACATTTCCTGGAATTATATCTTGGCTAAAACTTCATTTTTGAAAAATTCATCTACTGTTTCGGGAGTAACGGAATAGAAATTATCATCTACTGTTACGCATACCCCCTGCTGACACTTACCCATACAAAATGTACCGCCAAGCTCTATTTTGTTATCAAGGTTATTTTCTTGTATAAAGTATTGAAGTCTTTCAACAACCTGACGCGAACCTTTAATATGGCACGAACTGCCAATGCATACTGTTATTTTCATTTAAAAAACATCCTTTCGTTATTTGTGTAACCCATATGATTTTTTCTTTTTTCCACAGAAATTTTGCTATAATTATGTTACACAATTAGCATAACATATTATGCTTAAATTTTCAATAGCTACTACAAAAATTATATTATTCTTCTATCTAATTTCTCACTATATTCTTTTCTGAATTCTTCAAATGTGTCTTCTTCGATAGCTTTTCGTATCATACCCATAAGCTCGTTATAAAAATAGAGATTATGCAACACGCAAAGTCGCATTGCAAGCATTTCCTTTGCCTTAAACAAATGTCTTAAATATGCTCTTGAATATTTCTGGCATGTAGGACAATTACATTCCTCATCAATGGGTCGTGTATCAAGTTCATACTTCTGGTTAATTAAATTCATTGTACCGTGTCTTGTGAAGATAAAACCGTGTCTTGCATTTCGTGATGGCATTACACAGTCAAAGAAGTCGACACCTCTTGCAACCGCCTCTATTATATTAGACGGTGTTCCCACACCCATAAGGTAACGGGGTCTGTCCTGGGGCATAAATGGCTCAACTGCGTCTATTATTCTGTACATTTCCTCGTGGCTTTCGCCTACTGCAAGTCCGCCTATCGCATAGCCGGGCAAATCAAGCTCGGCAATCTTTTTCATATGCTCCACTCTTAAGTCGGCATATGTTCCGCCCTGATTTATACCAAACAGCATTTGCTCTTTGTTGATTGTGTCGGGCAGTGAGTTTAAGCGTGTCATTTCCGCTTTGCAACGCTCCAACCATCTATACGTGCGGTCGCACGATTTTTTTACGTAATCGTACGGGGCAGGATTTTCGATACTTTCGACAAATGCCATTGCAATAGTTGAGGCAAGGTTAGATTGAATTTGCATACTTTCCTCAGGACCCATAAAAATTTTGTGTCCGTCTATATGCGAGCTGAACTTTACGCCCTCCTCGGTTATCTTTCGCAAAGATGAAAGCGAAAACACCTGAAAACCTCCACTGTCAGTAAGGATTGGTCTGTCCCAATTCATAAACTTATGCAGACCGCCAAGTTGTTTTATAACCTTGTCGCCCGGGCGGAGATGGAGATGATATGTGTTGGAAAGCTCAACCTGACAACCTATTTCCTTTAAGTCGCTTGTATCAACTGCGCCTTTGATTGCCGCAAGTGTTCCCACATTCTGAAACACGGGTGTTTGCACAACTCCGTGTACGGTGGTAAATTCTCCCCGTCTTGCTTTTCCATTTTTGTGTAGAATCTTAAACATATATTTATTCCTCTTTCCAAATCAGTTGTTATACATTATCCTTGCAGTTGATTGCTTCTGCAACGGTTGCAGATGAAACTTCAAACTCCATAATCTTATTATCTAAACCGTATTCCTTTAAATACGCTTTTGCTCTTTCTAACGACATAGTTTTTCCGCCTTTCTGTTGAAAATACATTTAAATGTGTATATTTGAATTGCTATTAAGCAAGCCACGCGATGTATCTTTAACAGAAAATATTATACACCATATCACCCCAAAAGTCAATAAATTATGCGGTTAAAGACCGTCTATGTCGTTGGAATAATGTCATTTTTATATGTTTTATTAACAAAAAAACAGAAAATTGTCGCCTTTTGTTACATATTGTTTACAACTTTTAAAAATAAGTGTAAATATTTTTGATAATATTGTTGCAATTTTGTAATATTTATGATATAATACTTTTTATATGGTGATATTTTGATACATTTTTGTAACATAAAGCGTATGATTTACGTATGATGAAAGGACGACAAAAAGGTGAACTTAATTATATTCAGCAAAATAGAACGCGACATTTGCGTTAAGAGCCTTCTCGAGAAAAACAACACCGAGGTACTTCGTCAGATTATAAACTTTGCTGAGACCGAGGGTATAACAAATAACAGCATATGCGAATATATATCGGTATTGCTTTCCAATGACGATAATATTATTTCGCGTCTTGCGCAGTCGGGGAAAAAAATAGGCGATGAGCTTATGAAAGTCGCACTTATGGATATTGATAAAATATTCAAAAAGCTTTTTCAGACACAAATAAAATATTCACCATCAGGAAACGATACAGGCTTTTGCGAAGCCTATATCAAATCAATCCGTGCTATGACAGACTCTCAGTCGCCGCAGGAGCTTTTAGACAGACTTATTATGCACTATCGCACACTTGGCTGCGGTATCCTTGCAAAATATTGCGCGTATAAATATGACGGAGTTCTCACAGGTATAAGCAAAATTGATAATGTTTCATTCGATTCGCTTATTGGTCTTGATTATCAAAAGAAAATACTTATAGACAATACAAAAGCATTAATAAACGGTAAAAAAGCAAACAACGTGTTACTCTTTGGCGACAGAGGTTGCGGAAAGTCTTCATCTGTCAAGGCACTTCTTAATATGTTTGCAAAAGACGGACTAAGAGTTATAGAAATACCAAAGGCACATATATCGGATATTCCTGCTATAAGTGCCACATTAAGCGAAAAGCCAAACAAATATATACTGTTCTTAGATGACCTTTCCTTTGAGTCTAACGACAAGGAATATAAAGCACTTAAGGTAGCAATGGAGGGACAACTTCAGGCAAATGGCGACAATGTGCTTATTTATGCAACGTCAAACCGCAGACACCTTATAAAAGAAACATGGGCAGACCGTGAGGGCAGCGAAATACACCGTAACGACCATATGCAAGAAACTCTTTCTCTTTCGGAAAGATTTGGTATAAGCCTTGTATTCTCGGCACTTAACCAAAAAGAGTACTTAAACGTTGTTGCTGAAATTCTAAAGCGCCACGGTATTACAATGAACGAAGAAATCGAAAAAGCCGCTTTGGTATGGCAAATGGACTATGGCTCAAAAAATGGCAGATGTGCAAACCAATTTGCAGCTGACTATCTTGCCAGAATGGACAACACATTAAATAACTAAAATTATAAAGGAAAAATTTATGATTAACAAAACATCAAAAACTGTTATTTGCACTGCTATGTGTCTGTTGTTTGCAATAAGCACCTCGTGTGCATATGCCACAGACATAATTGCTTTTGGCGATGGCAGTAAAAATGTTATTATTTCAGATAACGGTTCGGGTATAAAGCCTGAGGATATATCAGCTTCTACGCCATACATTGAGGGCGAGTTCCGCTTCAGCATTGATAGCTACAACGATACGGACGATGGCTACAACCCCAACCAATATCCAAAAGAAACATACGACAGAGCACTCGATGCGTATTACGCATTTTCTATGATTGAAAGTGTTTCGCAAACTGTACAAAATTCCGAAATTGGTTTTAGCGTACGCTTTGCAAATCAGGGTAAAATCAAAGAGGAGTTTATAGAGGGTGATGTCAAAATTATATCCGCCTCCGATAGCACCGATTCAGTGCTAAATGGCAGTGCCGCTTCGCTAAAGCGCGGTGATATAGTATATTTTGACAGAAATCTCGATGGCAAAATAAAGAGTATATCGCTTATTATGCGGCCGCCATCACGGGATATTATAACCTCGCCAACAGATTACGGAACGAACTTTGAGTTACTTTTTAGTGATAACAATTACGTTGCAAGCTTCAATCAGTGGAGTGCATTAACATACGGTAACGTTGCACAAGCTGGCAGGGGCGTAACACAATATGCCTTTGGTCTTAGTGCATATAAATTAAAAAACACACTTTATCTTCTAAATAAATCGGGTGATTTATCATCTGCTTTAGAAATTTATATGAATAAAAATGCTTCGGTTTATATATGCGACCTGAATTCAAAAAACGGAATTGAAGTGGGCGATGTTTCTTCAATCAGTTCTGCAATTACAAGCAAACAATTCTATAACGGTGGTATAATTTCGTTTGATGAGGCTAGCTATTCATATGCATTAGTCAGATTAGTAGACTCTATTGCGGTAGATATCGCTTATTATATATACTAAGAAAGGAAACTACATAACAATGATATTTTCAAAAAAGATTTCGGTACTTGCTGCAGCTTTGATGATAATAACTTCATTAAGCGCGGCAGCCTCACCGATAAGCGTCAAGCTTGACGCGCTTAATAACAATTACTCGGAGTACGTGGAATTTGCATCTGCACCCCCTGTTGTAATTGACGACACAACAATGGTTCCCGTAAGAGATTTTGCTAAAAAAGCAGGAATGGATATCGAATGGGACCAGAGCACACTGACTGCACTTGTCAGTATCGATGTAACAAAGAATTTGGAACTTCCTATTGTAAAATACGGAAAAGAGATTATGGAAAAGGTCAGCGACTACGGCCTTGACATAACACCAAAGGAGTTATGTGCATCACTGCAGGCTAACAACCAGAAATGTACAATGAGATACGTTTTCACCGACAAAGACGGTGATGAGGTATGTATTGGTAAAACCATCGATATGGGTTCATCACCAAGATTTATAGACGGTGATATTCTTGTTACACCGCTTCGTGCAACTGCACTGCTTTTTGGTCTTGACGTTGAGTGGTTTGGTGATATTAAGACTGTTGAGGTTTCAATACCTGACGTTGTTGTTGCACCAATGGACGTTAAGATAATTCCTCAGCATCAGCCGATAGCACAGACTGTTTCTAAAACTGTTCAGGAAAATGATCCTGTTCCTGTAGAAACTCCAGGTGGCGACAAGTATCTTGGCAGATTTAAGCTCACACACTATTGTGCTTGCAGCAAGTGTTGCGGCAAATGGGGTGGCAACACTGCCTGGGCAGGCAGACTTGTACCAAACAGAACAATAGCAGTTGACCCTAAGGTTATACCAAAGCTCAGTTGGGTGCACATTGACGGATACGGACTAAGACGTGCCGAGGACACAGGCGGAGCAATAAAAGGTAACCGTATAGACGTTGCAGTTTCATCTCATGCAGAGGCTCTGAGACTTGGCGTTGTTTATAAGGATGTATGGCTTAAGCAATAACATTTAATTTCAAAAAAGTATTGACATATACATAATAACGTGATAATATATTATATAGATAGAGGCGCATTACTCATCAGTAGCTTTGTGTAGACACACAGCAGGTCGTAAAAGCAAAGTGAAAGGGATTGATGCCGAAGTGTTTGCCTTTGCGTGAGGGCAAATGCTGGGTATACTGTAAATAACAGTATAACTGTCATCATTAAATGATGGAGAGTTGTCGTAAACATCATAAGACTAAAACTCTTTGTTACAAACATGGTGGGGAGCTATCGCATATATTTTCAATAAGAATTTATAGGCAGTAGACTCTTTGTATGTTTCTACTGCTTTTATTGTATAAAAAGAAAGGATGAAAATTATGAAACAGAACTACACAATAGGAATTATAGGTGCTACAGGTATGGTAGGCCAGAGGTTTATTACTCTTTTGCACGACCATCCGTGGTACACAATAAAGGTACTTGCCGCTTCGCCAAGAAGTGCGGGCAAAGCATATAAAGACGCAGTAGGCGCCAAATGGGCAATGGATGAGGAAATTCCATCATCTGTTGCAGATATGATTGTTATGGACGCAACAGGAGACGTAGAAAAAATCGCATCAATGGTTGATTTTGTATTCTGCGCAGTTGATATGAAAAAGGACGAAATCAAAGCATTGGAGGAGCGCTATGCAAAGGCAGAGTGTCCTGTTGTTTCTAACAACTCAGCACACCGCCACACTCCCGATGTACCTATGATTATTCCCGAAATCAACCCCGAACATATCGAAATTATAAAATCACAACGCGAAAGACTTGGCACAAAGAGAGGCTTTGTAGCAGTTAAGTCTAACTGTTCGTTACAATCATACCTGCCTGCAATGGCAGTTGTAAACCAAAAGTACCCGATAGACCGTGCACTTGTTACAACATATCAGGCAATTTCTGGCGCAGGTAAAACATTCGATACGTGGCCTGAGATGGTAGATAACCTTATCCCCTACATAGGCGGTGAGGAAATGAAATCCGAAGTTGAGCCAAATAAAATTTTGGGTAAAATAGAGGGCGGCGAAATTGTTCCGTCAAATGCACTTCAAATTGAGTGTCAGACATATCGTGTGCCTGTATCAAACGGACACACTGCAGCAATCTTCTTTGCATTCAAAGACGGTGTTAAAAAACCGTCAGTAGAAGAAATCGAAAATATGTGGAGAGAGTTTAAGGGCGTACCGCAAGAGCTTAACCTACCTCACGCACCAAAGCAATTCCTACACGTATTTACCGAGGCAGAAGCACCCGACCAGCCACAAATTAAAACTGCAAGAGATGTTGACGGCGGTATGGCAATTTCATGCGGACGTCTCAGAGAATCAACACAATACGACTACAAGATGGTATCTATGAGCCACAATACTCTAAGAGGCGCTGCAGGCGGTGCAGTTCTTTTGGCAGAGTTATTAACTGCTAAGGGTTATATGGATTAATTAAAAAGGCGATTTTTTTAACTTTGTGAAAGGAAGTATTAAAATGACTAAAAAATTACCATTTACAGGTTCGGGTGTTGCTATTGTAACACCATTCAACGGTAACGAAACAAATTACGATGCATTGGGCGAACTGATTGAATTTAATATCGAAAATAACACCGATGCAATTATCATATGCGGAACAACGGGCGAGGCATCAACAATGCCCGACGCAGAGCATCTTGCTGCAATAGAATATACTGTTAAAAAAGTAAACGGACGTATTCCTGTAATTGCAGGCACAGGCTCAAACGAGACTGCTCATGCAATAGAGTTATCTCAAAAAGCGCAAGAATTGGGTGCAGACGCACTTTTGGTTGTTACACCATACTACAATAAGGCATCTCAAAAAGGCTTGGTTGCACACTTTAGTGCAATAGCTAACTCTGTATCAATTCCGATAATTCTTTATAATGTTCCTGGCAGAACAGGCGTAAACATTCCTGTTGGCGTTTTGAAGGAATTAGCAAAAATTGATAACATTGTTGCTATAAAAGAAGCAAGCGGAAACATAAGCTACACTGCAAAGGTTGCTGCAGAAGTTCCCGAGTTATACATATACTCGGGTAACGATGATATGATAGTTCCAATTATGTCGCTTGGCGGCAAAGGTGTTATAAGCGTACTTGCAAATGTTATGCCACAAGAAACTCACGATATGTGTCAGTATTATCTTGACGGAGAGAGTGAAAAAGCCACAAAGCTTCAGCTTGAGCTGCTTGATTTGGTAAATAACTTATTTATTGAGGTTAATCCGATACCCGTTAAAACCGCTCTAAGACTTATGGGCAAAAATGTGGGTAATTTGAGATTACCGCTATGCGATATGGAGGATAGCAACTTAGAAGTCTTAAAGGCTTGTATGCAAAAGCACGGGCTTATTTAATTGTAGGAGGAATACTCTGTGATAAAAATAATTATGAACGGTTGCAACGGTAAGATGGGTCAGGTTATATCCAATCTTGTCGAGAACGATGAAGAGAGCGAAATTGTTGCAGGTATAGATATAAATACTGAGGAGAAAAATTCGTATCCCGTATTTGCCAATCCATTCGATTTCGATGGCGAGGCAGATGTTATGATAGATTTTTCGCACCCCTCGTGTTTTGAAAATGTACTGAACTACTGCACTCAAAAACAGTTACCCGTAATAATTTGTACTACAGGTCTCAGTACCGAACAAAAAGTACAAATGGATGAGGCAGCAAAAAAGACTCCCGTATTTTTCTCGGCTAATATGAGTCTTGGTATAAATTTAATTATTACACTTGCCAAGGAAGCAACAAAGCTTTTGGAGGGTAACTTTGACATAGAAATTGTTGAGCGCCATCATAACCAGAAGATTGATGCGCCATCGGGCACTGCTCTTGCTATTGCAGATGCTATTGATGAAACACTATCATTCCCTGCCGAATATGTATACGACCGTCATTCTGTAAGAAGAAAGAGAAAAAATACCGAGATTGGTCTGCACGCAGTTCGCGGTGGAACAATAGTGGGCGAGCACGAGGTTATATTTGCAGGAACTGACGAGGTTATAGAATTAAAGCACAGTGCACACAGTAAAGAGGTTTTTGCGGTTGGTGCAATAAAAGCCGCTAAATTTATGTGCGGCAAGAGTGTGGGAATGTATAATATGAGCGATTTAATAAACGCTACACTAAGCTGATGTATAATTATAATGTTTTTCACGAAGAACTTATGCAAAGCCTTATTGACAGTGTAAATGAAAATAAGGCGTCAAATGCATATATTTTTGAAGGTCCAAAGGGTATGTATAAGCACGAGTGTGCGCGCCTTTTTGCCGCAGCACTCACTTGCGAGAGTAGCAATGCACCTTGTGGTGTATGCAAGAACTGTATGCTCTCTTATGCTAACACAAACCCCGACATCAAGCTTGTTAAAAAGCCTGACGATAAAAAGAAAACAGACGTAGAAACAATACGAAATGTGAATGCCGACTCCATCATTCGTCCGTATACTTCAAAACGCAAGGTGTATATAATAGATGATGGCGACTCTATGACAGTCGAGGCACAGAATGCTTTTTTAAAAACATTCGAAGAACCGCCCGAATATGCAGTTTTTATTATTGTTGTGCAAAGCGTAGAAAATCTTTTGCCTACAATAATTTCGCGTGGTGAGGTTGTAAACTTCACAAGTGTCGGTAAAGAGCGCATTATGCAGTATATAAAGGAAAAATATTCCGAGGAAAATGAACGCGCAGTATTTTTACAAAATTACTGCGAGGGTATTCCGGGACGTATTGACGAGATTGTTGCAGACAAGGAATTCGAAGAAATCCGCACACAAAGTCTGCACACACTTCCTCAGCTTTTAAGCTCTGAAACTGAAAAAGCCTTTGAAATTGAGGATTATATAAACAAGAACACCGATAAAGCACAAGTGATTTTTGATTTTTGGATTTCGTTTTTACGTGATTTAACAGTATTAAAATGCGGAGCATTTGATAATATCATAAACGTAGATAAACTGAGCGAAATCAAAAAAATATCGGAGCTTGCAGACGAAAAAACTATTGTTTTAGCATCTGATATTCTGTTCGAGGGCAAAAGAATGCTTGAGCGGCACGTAAAACCCTCAGCAGTTGCGCTAAGGTGTGCATTAAAGATAAAATAACCACTGCAACAATATTGCAGTGGTTTTTTGTTGACAAAAACAATAAAATGATATAAAATGTTAATATATTAGTTTTTTGGGGGAACAAAATTATGAGTAAGTTTGATTGGCTTAACAGCGCAGTTATTTATAATATATATCCGCAATCATTTATGGATTCAAACAACGACGGAATTGGCGACCTTAACGGTCTTATACAAAAGCTTGACTATATAGAGGAAATGGGTTTTTCAGCAATTTGGCTTAATCCCATATACGAAAGTCCGTTTAAAGATGCAGGATATGACATAAGCAACTTCTATAAGGTTGCACCCCGATATGGCACAAACTCGGATTTCAGAAACCTATGCTTTGAATGTAACAAGCGCAATATACGCGTAATTATGGACCTTGTGGCAGGTCATACCTCAACTGAGCACGAATGGTTTAAAAAATCCGCACTCCCCGAACAAAACGAATACACAAACCGCTACGTGTGGACAGATTCTGTGTGGGACAAGGGCGAGGAGGATAATTTCATAAGCGGCTGGTCGGACAGAGATGGTTGTTATTTGAATAACTTCTTCTACTGTCAACCTGCTTTAAACTACGGTTACAAGCAAATAACAAGACCGTGGCAACTACCAATGGACCATCCCGATTGCTTAAAAACGCGTGAAGAGCTTTTGAATATTATGGATTTCTGGATGAATTTAGGTGCAAGCGGTTTCAGGGTAGATATGGCATCATCTCTTGTAAAAGGCGACCCCGACGGAAGCGGAATAAAAGAGCTATGGCAATACTTAAAAGCAGAATTTACATCACGCAACCCCGATGCATTTCTTATTGCAGAATGGGGCGACCCGTCAAAATCCATTCCCTCAGGCTTTGATATAGATTTTATGCTGCATTTTAACAACAAGGCATACACAACTCTTTTTAGACACGAAGATGGAACAAATCAGTCAAAGGAATGGATTGGAAACAGTTATTTCAGACCTGAGGGCAAAGGCGACGCAAGAGATTTCTTTAATATCTATATGAGATTTTACGAAAAGGTCAGGGATTTGGGGTATATCTCAATTCCTACAGGCAACCACGATATGCCGCGAATTTCTATGGGGCGCGATATGACCGATTTAAAGATTGCATACACTTTCCTTTTAACAATGCCGGGTGTGCCTGCAGTGTATTATGGTGATGAGATTGGTATGCGCTATGTAGAGGGTCTTTCCTCAAAGGAGGGCGGTTTTAACAGAACGGGCGCACGTACTCCAATGCAATGGTCTAAAGAATGCAAAAACTTAGGCTTTTCCGAGGCAGATGAGGTATATATTCCGGTTGACCCGTCATTCGATGCACCTACCGTTGAGGAGCAACTTAGCCAGGAAAGCTCACTTATTAACTATGTAAAAACTCTTATTAATTTAAGAAAAGAATGTCCGTCATTGTGGGCAGATGCAGACTTTAAGTTGTTGGAATGTGATTATCCTCTTGTATATTTAAGGGATAACATTATGGTTGTAATTAACCCCAAGGACAGCTCTGTCCAAAGACTTATCGGCGCAGGGGCAACCTGTATTGCAGGTGTAAATGCAAGAATTAATAACGGTACATTATCAATTATGGGCAAGGGCGCCGCAATTATACAGATATAAAAGTTAAGAGAGGGCAGTCTATATTAATTCTATTGCTCAGACAGACAAATCCTACGGATTTGAAACTCGCAATATCGAATTAATACAGGCTACCCTCTCTCTTTTTTTAATTAACTTCTTTTAATATAACAATCTATTTTACAACACATTTTTCTCTTTGTATCAGGCACACAACCTTTGCCATAACCTTATCGGGTAAAATTCTTCGCAAAAATGCCGCAACTTTCATAAGCCAACCTGGAATTATAACAAGCTTTTTTGCAAACATTTTCTTAATTGCATATCTTGCTACATCGTTACTTGTTAAAACAATAAACTTTTTGCCCTTTTCGTTGCCAAGCCCAAAATTCACCTTTGCTACATCTCCAAATTCGGTATGTACAGGTCCGGGACACAGTACACTTACGGATACATTACTTCCATCGCGTCTTAACTCCTCCGACAATGCTTGCGAAAGGCGCAGAACATACGATTTTGAGGCATAATATGCCGCAAAAAGCGGTCCAGGAAAGAACGCCGCGAGAGAGGCAACATTCAAAATGTATCCATAATTTCTTGCCTTAAATTTTTGTACTGCAAGCTTTGTTAAAATATGAACCGCACGTATGTTGGTTTCGAGCATTCTTAGCTCATCGTCAAGATTTGTTGTGCATAAATCTCCAAACACGCCAAAACCGGCATTATTTATAAATATCTCTACATCTTCTAAATTGTCGGCGAGTTTTTTGCACTGCTCAACATCTGTTACGTCGCAAACGACAACTTCAACATCAGTTTTTAGCTCTTGTTTTAGCTGTATAAGTTTTTCCTCGCGCCTTGCAACTGCTATTATGTCGTATCCCATATCGGATAATATATGTGCCATTTCCCAACCGAGTCCTGAGCTTGCGCCCGTTATAAGTGCTTTCATTATTTTATACCTGCCCTTTATTTTATATTCTTTTCTTTTGCTTCCTGAAGCTTTGTCTGGCGTCGGTTTTTAACTTCATGCGGAATAGGCTTTATATCTCCTGCCGCACTGAGTGCTTGTCTTGTCATAAGCGGTCCTACAAGTTCATAGACCAAAACCGCAAAAAGTGTTATGTTTCTTACAAGCGCACCCTGAGCACCCATTTCAGCTGACGCTGCCACAATCGCACACATTCCGAGTGCAACACCTGCCTGTGGGAAAAGCGTTACACCTAAATACTTGCATATTTCAGGTGAGCAATTTGTTGCCTTTGCGCTTGCAAATGAGCCGAAATACTTACCAAGACAACGGAAAATTATATATACAATACCAACTACTACTATTGCCCAATCGGCAAACACGTTGAGTTCAAGCTCTGCACCGCTTATAACAAAGAACAGTGCCAGAAGCGGCGAAGTCCACTTGTCTGCCTTTTCCATAAGGTCGTGCGAAAGAGGACATATATTACAAAATACTGTTCCAAGCATCATACACACAAGAAGTGATGAAAAACTGATATGTACATTTCCTATATGAAAATCCATCATCGAAAGCGAAACTGTCAAAAACACAAATGCGATTGTCATATTAAGACGGTTTGTGTTTGAGTTGAACATCTTTTCAAGCTGAGTAAGTACCCAGCCCATCAACGCTCCCAATCCAAGCGAAAGAACAATTTCGATAAGCGGATTTACAACAATTGACACCATATCCAGATTACCCGAAAGCATTGTTTTTGAAATACCAAAGGATATGGCAAATACTATAAGACCAACTGCATCATCGAGAGCAACAATAGGTAAAAGAAGCTTTGTAAGCGGTCCTTCTGCTTTATACTGACGTACAACCATAAGTGTTGCTGCAGGTGCTGTCGCAGTTGCGATTGCACCAAGTGTTATAGCCTGTGGAACGCTGAGCTTATCTGGCATTGCAAGATGAACAAAATACAGTGCAATATCCACAAATAATGCTGCCGCAAGCGCCTGAAAAACGCCTATTACAAAGGCTTGTTTTCCTGTCTTTTTAAGCTCCTCAAGCCTGAATTCACTGCCTATTGAGAATGCTATAAAGCCAAGCGCAACCTCCGATACAAGTGATAGCTTATGTACGTCCTCCGCTGCATTAAACCCAAGTCCGTGAATATCGAGTGCACCCAGACAATACGGGCCAACAAGTACACCGGCAATGAGGTATGCGGTTACTGAAGGTAATTTGAATGGCTTAAATGCCCTTGTCATCAAAAGTCCTGCAAGTAATGCTATTGAGACTGATAGTAATGTATTCATTATTTCTTCCTCCTGATGTTTAAAAAATCTAAATCTCTACTATTATATCACAACAAACAAAAAAAGACAATCCCCTGAATTGTCTTTTTTTTGTTTTACAGAAAACATCTGATATCAATTGCGAGTTTTTCCTCTAAATTTATAAGTCGTTTGGTTATATCCTTGGATACTTCGTCGGCAGCTTTATATTTATTAAGATATTTATTAAGGGATTTTACACCCATATTGCAACCGTCTGTCATAAGGTCGGCAATGGTTTGGTCTGACTCGTTCATTGCGAGCATCACATTCGTTTTCATCCACGACATTCCCTTGGTAATAGCTGCAGGCTCCTTTCCGTCATCTTTGTATTTATCAAGAAGTTTTTGCAGCTCACCATCAAGCTTTTCGTGTTCATTCTTACAGTCGGTCAAAAGCTTTTCTAACTCTTTATCACCTACGTTGTCGAGCACATCTTCTATCGAAGAAACTCCCATCTTAACTCCGGCATCACATTCTCTTAAAAGTTTTATTGTATCTTGTTCTACCATAAAATCACCTCTATAGTAGTTTACCGCACAAATAAATAATTTATTCAATATTCAGTTTTGCATATTAAATTTTGCAGCGTGTGATATGTCAAAGGTAATAAGCTTATCCGTATCAAGATTTTCCTTGTGCATATTCACACCATTAATGGTATGGTTGTTATAGGTTGTATAGTAATAAATCCCCTTATCCGTATTACAACACGAGGAATAGTTTGTTATCTCGTAACTATCCCCCACCATTACGCACCCTTTTTGCTGATATACTGAATATAAAATGTGAAAAAACTGATTTATAATTTCCTCCTCACTGTCCCCATATACCGAATTAAGCTTGGTAAAGCTTGCCCTTACAAATCTTGACATTGACGAGAGGTCTCCCGGTATTCCAAGTCCACCCATTCCTCTGCTATATGTTTTTAAATCAATTTTATCAGAAAAATTATTATGTGGATCTTTGGGTGATATATTCATATAATTTGACAAGTTAAACAGCTGAATATCAAAGGTGGGGTTGTTTGTTAAAACACCAACAGGATTTTCATACACCTTTAATCCTGCACTTGTCTGCTCTACTGTTAAAGATTTTTCCTTGTCGGCAAGCAACCAATGCAATGGCGTGGGAGGCAAATCGAGGCTTATTGCCTCGTCGGTAATATTTATGTTTTCGAGAATTGCTTTAGCCTCATTTATTGTAGCACACTGCGATAAAATCCACGGTATCAGCTCATATGATGCCACATTATCCTTGCCATCTTTGCACTTTTCATACTTTGCATTTTGAGGGAAATTTAACCCCGCAATACTTAGCCCCATTTCATTTGTAGCGTCAAAATACAACGGATAATCATTGTATGGCAGTGCCATACCTATAATTGCATAATGGTTTTGCAGTTTTTTTCCGTTTATAAAAGAAAAAGGAAAAAATCTGGGGGTAATGGTAACCTTTTCGCCAAAGGTGCGTTCATAGTCCAGATTTCTCCCAAAATAAAAGTTTTTATTTGTTACACATATTGCAGTACACATAAAATATCCCCTTTTTTGATTTATTTTATGTGTTTTATGGATTTTAATTCGCTAATACATCAAAAAACCGAGGCAATGCCTCGGTTATCATCATTTTAAGTGTCGCTTAATCTGATTTATCTCCTTTTCTATCTCATCAAGCTGGTCTATAATATCCTTTTTTGTTTTCTTATCGGAAGATGAAACTCCAAGCAAATAATCTGTTGTTACCTGAAAAAAATCCGCCAGCTTTATAATTGAATAGCTGTCAGGGTTTGTTTTTCCTGTTTCATAATTTGACAGTGTTTTTTGGTCTATTCCAGTTGCTTTTGCTACATCTATTTGCCTTAAGTCTAAATCCTCTCGTAAATCTCTTATTCTGTTTTTTACATTATTCATACTAAAATCATTCCTTTTTGTTCTTATTATACCATTAAATTTCTATACGACTCTTGACAAACTAAATTTTTCCTTGTATAATATGTTTGTAGTAATTAATTAGTACAATAATATTATGCAAGGAGGAATATTACTATGAAAAAACACTTTAAAAGGATATGTGTCGGTATTGTACTTGCCGCTATATCCATAGGAACTATTACAATGGCTGCAAGTTCTGTCAGGATTGTAATAAATAATAAGGAGCTTATACCCACAGATGTAAACGGAAACAGAGTTGACCCAATAATCGTTGATGGAACAACATATCTTCCCGTACGTGCAGTTGCAAATGCGCTTGGTCAGGCAGTATATTGGGATGGCGAAACAAGTACAGTATACTTAGGAAATTGTGATGGGAAATTACCTTATCCTACAGTAAAGCTTGCTGATTTGAGAAATATAGGAAATGGGTGGGGCAGATCAAATGATTTAACCGACAATTACGGAAATTATCACTCTAATGCTCTTGAATGCTGGGGTAATTATACGGGACAATATATCCTTGACGGAAAATACTCAAGACTCAGGGGAACACTTTATGTTGCAGAAGGAGAAGGTACAGATAGAACAGGAGGATTGGTTATTACTGCCGATGGCAAAGATATATATACCTCACCTGCCATTACAAAATTTTCCCGACTAATTAATATTGATGTATCCATAAAAGGTTGCAACGTTTTGGAAATAACTCGAACAGGGGATCATTTCAACTTGTATCTTGGCGATGCAGGACTTTATCAGTAATTGAAAAGCGAGGGAGTATTTGATATGAGTCTTTCACAAGTACAGAGTACATTAAATTCGTATCTTCATAAAAAAACTGTTTTTATGATACTGTCGCCATATTCAAGCATACTGTTGTTTCCGTATCTGATATATCTGATATTTATTAATTTGGGTTTATTAAGCCCTATAACATCAATAATAGGACACATAAAAGGGCTTATGTATTTTTTATACATAGGCAGTTTAATTCTATGCTTTGCAAAAAACAAAATGGGGCTTATTTCATCTGCCTTCTTCATTAAGGCTTTTGTTGAGTTGTTATATATATTAAGACTTCCCTCAGAGATAGTTTATGGCGCATCATACTTAATAATATATTCGATTATGGGTTGGTTGTGTTTTAAAGCGTCAATTAACACAAACCTTTCAACAAAAGAGAAAGACGGAGGTGTTTTATAATGTCAGATGTATTTGATAAAGTTATGTTTGGAATCAGCAAAGGGGTAAATTCGGCAAAAGAAAACTCTAAATTAATAATAGAAAAAACCCGTTTGGTTGCAAATATAAAATCAGCTGAAGATAAAAGGGCAAAGCTTTTACAAGATCTTGGCGAAATCGCATATTCTATTCATAACGAAACAGAGTCAGGACGTGAAGATATTAAATTAATATGCAACGAAATAAATCTTTGTAATCAAGATATTGTGTCTTTTAAGAATGAATTAATTGCTATTGACACCAAACAACCTATGGTACAAAAAGAAATCAATCCATCAACTTCCAATTATGAAACTTGCGTCTGTGGCTTTGTTAATAATTTAGGTTCAAAGTTTTGTGCCGCCTGCGGCAACAGCCTGAAGGAAATCGGCTCCGAACTTGATGAATAAAAAATTACAAATTGGGGAGGAATTTTATGTTTTGTAATAATTGCGGAAAAGAATTAAATAATGATGAGGTTATTTGTTTGGCGTGCGGAGCTGATACAAGCAATCAATGGTACGAAGAAGATGAAAATGCATTTGACACCACTATTAGTGATGATACTGTTGATAATACTATTGATGACAGTGCTAATGCTGCTATTAGCAAAACTTCTGTAATCGTCCGCAAAGTCAAAAGATATATCATTTTAGCTATTATTGTTGTTTGTCTTTGGGGGTGGTATGGAACAGATTCGGGCAGATTAACAACTGCAAGAATATTAGTTGCTTTTAGATGCTACCCAACAGCATATAATATTGCACTTAAAGTCCCTACTGCCGAAGGAGTAGCTTTTCAACAATATACATCTATACTTAGACAAATAAACTATTTATGCAACAGTTCAAGAGATAACTTAGAGTCAACCACACAGAATATTAAATATATCATTTCTTCAATAGATTCAAATCAGTATTTATTGAAAGATTATGAAATATCCACATTGTTTGATATAGAAAATTGTTTGAATGAAACAGAAAGTCTTGGGTATTCAATAATGTCGGATTTTACAACAGCATGCAAAATATATGACCGATTAGAGTATTATGACAGTGGTAAATCTTGGTTCGCAAAAGATGAACTTAATACAGCAAAAGAATGCAAGGAAGCAATAGAAAGAATTATCGAAAATTCAAACACACTTGATTGTGCACTCAGTGAATATGCTCAAGAGATCCAAATACCCATAGATTATATAATAAATGACATGCAGGACGATATAGACAACAATAATACAGGCAGCAGATATTATATAGATAGCAGTTTCACACAAAAGTATCCTAACAACTATGACAGTACACGGGTAAAGTCAATTATAGATACTAATATTGCAAGTGAATTGGAAGATTGTTTGTATTAATAATTTAAAAATTATAAAAGTAAATTAATTTTCTAAAAAACATAAGAAAGGTGAAAGCTCAAATGAAAAAACTTATATCAATTTTTCTAATAATATCTTTTATTATGCCCACAACCATGGTTTATGCCTATACAGCTTCAAATGTTCCATCATGCTTATTTGATGCAACATATTATTCAGAAATGTATGATGATTTAAGACAGGCTTTTGGCACAAATAAAACAAAATTATATAATCACTGGTGTAATTATGGAAAAAAGGAAGGTCGTTCCCCATCCCCTGTATATAATCCATCATATTATCTTAATAACAACGCTGATTTGAAACAAGCATTTGGCAATGATTATTCTGCTTTATATAATCATTTTTGTACATATGGAATTAATGAGTTTAGAGCAAGTAGTGAAATTTATAACGGAATGTATTATAAAAACACATATGGAGATTTAAAAAAAGCATTTGGTAATACAAGCAAAAAATATCTTGAACATTTTATGACATATGGTATGAAGGAAGGAAGACAAGCTAACGATAATTTTAATGTTAGTGTATATCAGGCAAATTATCCTGATCTAAAAAAAGCATATGGCAACAATTTGAAGTCATATTACTATCATTATATTAAATACGGTATTTCAGAAGGAAGAAAAGCAGCTGGAACAACTGTAATTAATAAACCAATTGTAATAAATAGCACAAACAATTCCGAAAAAACAGCGTGGGTTAAAACAAATGGCGGAAATCTAAACCTAAGAAAATATGCTTCGACAAATTCTGCCATACTATGCAAGATACCAAACAATTCACAAGTTACCATATATGGAAATTCAAGCAACGGCTTTTATAAAGTTAAATATGGCAGTCGTGTAGGTTACGTAAGTTCAAGTTATATAACCTTCTCAAAATCCACAAACAACACAAGTAACACCAGCAATATTAGTAGCGGTTTAGTCGCTCAAAATTTATCAAAAATAAAACTAATAAAGCAAGGAAGTAAAACATGCAAGGCTACAGCTGTTGCACAATCATTAAACATTATTGTAGGTGCAAATAAATATACCACTAGTTCATTAGGGAATGTTCCTTGTAAAAATATAGGCGGAAGCACCTATAAAGGTTCTGATGGTAACACTTATGTTGCAACATACAAACAAGATAGTTATGTGGGCAGCAGAGCAGAACAACAGGCACAGATAGACAAGGCTCTGTCTGCCGGATTGCCTATTGTTGTCACCGTCCATAAAATTCCCGTTGGGACACCAACAACTCACCATTGGGTTACTATAATCGGCAAAAACGGAAGCACTTATGATATTATAGACCCAGCTACCGGAACAAAAAGAACAATGACTAGTGCTAAATATGACTTTGGCTTAGCCGATTATTCTGATGGAATGCATTACGGATATGTAAGCTTTAAACGCTAAAACAAAGTTTTCTAACATAAAAACAAAAGCTTATCAAACAACTAGGTTGCCTGATAAGCTTTTTTATCTCTTTACCGTTTAAAAAAGAAAAAGGAAAAAATCTGGGGGTAATGGTAACCTTTTCGCCAAAGGTGTGTTCATAGTCCAGATTTCTCCCAAAATAAAAATTTTTGTTTGTTACACATATTGCAGTACACATAAAATATCCCCTTTTTTGATTTATTTTATGTGTTTTGGAAATTTTAATTCGCGAACATATCAAAAAAAACCGAGGCATTGCCTCGGTTTTAAATTTACATATTATTCTCCGTATGCTTCTTTATCGCAGATGATTGTTACATCTGGGTGTAATTTAAGCAAAGTTGCAGGATTAGAAGTTTTTATTTCATCTGATAAAAGGTCTTTTATTGCCTCTTTCTTTGATGCACCGTTTGCAAGAAGAATAATCTTTCTTGCACCAAATATTGACGCCATACCCATTGTCAGTGAATGTCTTGGTACTAAATCTGCACTCTCAAAAAATCTTGAGTTTGCATCTATTGTATCCTCTGTTAAACCTGTTTTGTGTGTTGGTGCAATAAGCGCCTCTGCAGGCTCATTGAATGCAATGTGCCCGTTTCTGCCAATGCCCAGAATTTGAATGTCAATTCCGCCGGCAGCTTTTATTGCTTCGTCATACGCTTTACATTCTGCATCTGCGTCCTCTGCCTCACCGTTTAATACGTGTGTGTTTTCCATTTTAATATCAATATGGTTAAACAGATTATCGTTCATAAAATAACGGTAGCTCTGGTCGTTATCAGGGCTTATAGGATAGTACTCGTCAAGGTTATATGAAACCACCTTATCAAAGCTGATTTCTCCGCTCTTGTTCATCTTTATAAGCTCTTTATATGTTCCTGTTGGTGTTGAGCCTGTTGCAAGACCTAATACACACTCGGGATTGTTTTTCACTACTTCTGCCATAATGTCGGCAGCTTTTTTTGACATTTCCTCGTAATTGTTACATACTATAAATTTCATTTTATATCACCTTTCTTTACTTTATAAGGGAAAAATTTTTGATTTTGGGAAAATTGTTGATTAATAATTTTTATCACATACATTATTGTACCACAAAAATCTTATTATTGCAATATTATTTTAAAAATTATAAAATGAAAAATCTGAATATTAAAATCAATACTGTACATAATAAAAATGTGTCCCACGGACACAGTAAATTTTCCATTTCATATACATTTGGAGGTATTATTATGAGCGATTGTTGTAATTCACCAAACAAAAGCATAAGATGCTCAGTTTCACAGTGTCAATACCACTGCAACACTAAAGACTACTGTTCTTTAGAAAGCATTCAGGTTGGCACTCACGAAGCAAACCCAACAATGATTGAGTGCACAGACTGCACTTCTTTTAAGCTTAGAAGCTAAAAAAAGATACCGTCAAAATTGACGGTATCTTTTTTGTTATATATTTTTATTATATATAATCATTAACCCTTTTAAAAGAAGCTCATCATCAAGTACAATATCCTTTTTGCAAAGCGGTACTACGGTAGATGCAAGACCGCCTGTTGCGATTACTGTTTCCACATTGCCTATTTGTTCTTCTATTCTTTCTATCATTCCGTCTATTGAGCTTGCTGTAGAATATAGAATACCGCTTTTCATAGAGTCGATGGTGTTTTTCCCAAGCACTGTCTTTGGCGGGTCAAGGCTGATTTTCGGCAATTGCGATGTGCCGCCTACTAATGAATTCAACGATACCTCTATACCAGGAACAATTACTGTGCCTATATAGTTTTTATCCCCATCTATTGCAGATATTGTGGTTGCAGTGCCCATATCAAAGAAAATAAGCGGTACTTTATATTCATTTATTGCCGCAACTGCACCGACAACCAGGTCGGCTCCGACCGATGCAGGATTGTCCATTTGTATGTTGAGTCCCGTTTTTAATCCCGGTCCCACCAACAGAATATCGTTTGAGGTAATTTTAGCTATTGCTTTTTTTATCACATTGGTGAGAGATGGGACAACTGACGATATAATTGCACCGTCTATATCTTCATTTTTTGCATTATAAAGCTCAAGTACATTTTTAAAGTTTATTGCATATTCAAGCTCTGTTGCCTTATGATTTGTTGAAAGTCGCTCGGTAAATAATATTTTATCGTCCTCAAAGCAACCGATTACGATATTTGTATTACCTATATCTATTGCAAGTATCATACAATTTCACCGTGCCTCTCGTATGTTGTTATATTTTTTATTTTATTTTCCTCATCTACAAAAACCACCGTTGGAGTAAACTCCTTTGCTTCTTCACAGGACATTTGTGCATATGTCATTATTATAATCTTATCCCCTGGCTGAACACACCTTGCCGCAGCACCGTTAAGACATATCGTTCCACTTCCTCTTTCGCCACAGATTGTATATGTTTCAAAACGTTCTCCGTTGTTTATATCAACAACCTGTACCTTTTCGTATTCCAATATGCCCGATTTTTCTAAAAGCTCTGCATCAATAGTAATAGAGCCTACATAATCAAGGTTAGCCTGAGTAACGGTTGCACGATGTATTTTTGATTTAAGCATTGTTATATTCATCTTTTTTCCTTTCCGTAACTTAAAAGTTCCTTTGCTCTATTATACTTCGATACTGAAATTATCAATAAGTCTTGTTTTACCTATTCTCACTGCCGCCGCACAAAGCACACTACCCTCTATTTTATCAACACTCTTTATGGTAAGTGAATCAACTATTTTTATATAATCAATCTGTGCCAGGGGCTCGGTGTTGATTTTTTGAGTAATTGCATCTACTATTGTTTTAGTGTCCCTTTCACCGTTTTCTATCATCTCCTTACCAAGATTTAATGCTTTGCTTATTATAACTGCAGCTTTTCGCTCACTTTCGCCAAGATACGTGTTACGCGAGGATTTTGCAAGTCCATCTGCTTCTCTTATTATAGGACAACCAATAATTTTTATATCGATATTCAAATCCTCAACCATTCTTTTTATTACTGCAAGCTGCTGTGCGTCCTTTTCACCAAAGTATGCGTTATGGGGCATAACAATGTTAAATAGCTTTGTAACCACTGTCTGTACGCCCCTGAAGTGTCCGGGACGTGATGCACCGCATAAGTCCTCTGTTAATATACTCATATCAACGTGAGTACAGAATCTGTCGCCATACATTTCTTCAGGTTCCGGATTGAAAATTAAATCCGCACCAACCATATCGCATAGCTTTTTGTCGGCTTCGATATCTCTTGGATATGTTGAGAGGTCCTCATTTGGACCAAACTGTATGGGGTTTACAAAAACCGATACAACTGTTCTGTCGTTTTCTTTGACCGAACGTTCAATCAGGCTTTTGTGTCCCTCGTGAAGATATCCCATTGTGGGAACAAGTCCTACACTGAGCCCCTCACTTCTCCATTTTTTTACTGTCCCTCTGACTTCATTTATTGTTTTTACCAAATTCATTTTACTTTCCCCCTGTGTCAATACAATTTTTCTATTATATCGTCGTCAATTTTAAATGTATGTTCTTCCGAGGGGAATGTACCGTTTTGTACTTCTTCTATATAATTTCTAAATGCTTGCTTCATAACCAAGCCAACATCTGCATACTTCTTTACAAACTTAGGACAAAAATCGGTAAACATACCGAGCATATCCTGATATACAAGCACTTGTCCGTCGCAACCGTTTCCTGCGCCAATTCCTATTGTGGGAATTGAAACTGTTTCGGAAATAATTTTAGCAAGCTTTTGGGGTACACACTCCATAACAAGTGCAAATGCACCTGCTTCTTCAACTATTTTTGCATCTTCGATAATTTTTCTTGCGCTTTCTTCGTTTTTACCCTGTACCTTGTGTCCGCCAAACATATTAATAGATTGCGGAGTAAGACCAATATGCCCTACAACAGGGATTGATGCTTTTACGATGGCACTTATCTTGTCTGCAACAGCACTGCCGCCCTCAAGCTTTACTGCCTGAGCGCCGCCCTCTTTTATAAGACGACCAGCATTTACGATTGCATCATAAGTAGATGCCTGATACGACATAAAAGGCATATCCGCAACAACAAGTGCATTTTTTGCACCTCTTGCCACTGCCTTTGTATGATGTATAATATCCTCCATAGTTACGGGGAGAGTATCCTCGTAACCTAAAATAACCGTGCCGAGTGAATCACCCACAAGAATTGAATTTATCCCCGCTTCGTCCATAAGCTTTGCAGTGGAATAGTCATATGCGGTCAGCATGGTTATCTTTTCGCCATTTTTCTTTTGTGATAAAAATGTTGATACTGTGTTCTTCATTTTTATGCTCATTCCTTTCAAAATTGATGCTGTTTTATTTCTAAATACAGCTCATACATATTTTATCATAAAATATTACTAATATCAATATTTTTTAGATAATTGTTTTATTTTAGTATATTATTTATAAAAATACTTGAAAAAGTCAAAAAGATATGTTATAATCAGCGTGTATAGATTTTTACACAAAAAGGAGCGTATAAAAATGAGCAAAATACCTGAACTTATGACAACAATAAGCGGCGAAAAGATTACAACTGTTGAGGAGTGGGAAACATTCAGACGCGGTGAAATTATGACATTATTGTCAAACTACATATACGGTGTACGTACCGTTGAAAGACCAAACGACCTGCACTTTGTCGTAGAAAAAGAAGAAAAGAGTTATCTTGGTGCTGATTTGGACTACAAGAAAATTAATATCTGTTTTTCTGACTATTCTTTCCCCGTACACGGATATTACCCAAAAAATACCCAAAAGAAAGTGGGCGCATTTCTTTATGTAATGCACGAAGCTCAATTGAATAAATTTGATTTTGAAAAGGATTTAAAATCCGAAAACATAGATACCGAAAAAATTACCCAAAAGGGATATGCAGTATTTATTATGCCTACTATTGACCTATATCCCGACTGGGAGCACAAGTGCAACCATCAGGCAGGAATTTTTAAGGTTTTCGGTCCTGACGAAAAGGCAAGACAAGATAATTCATGGGCAACCATTTCTGCATGGAGCTGGGGTCTTTCAAGAATTTTTGACTACCTCGAAACCGACGATGCGATTGATACAACAAAAGTATTCTCAATCGGACATTCAAGATGCGGTAAAACTGCACTTTGGGCAGCTGCAACAGATACGAGATTTGCATGTGCTTTTTCTAACAACTCAGGTTGCGGCGGTGCTGCAATGCACAGAACAAAGATAGATGAGGGCGAGCATATAAAGGATATTAATATAACAGACTGGTTCTGTGATAACTACCGTAAATTCAATGACCGCGAGGATTTTCTTCCCGTTGACCAGCATATGCTTATAGCTTCACTTGCTCCAAGATTATGCTATGTAACAAGCTCATCGTTAGATGACTGGGCAGACCCCGCAGCTGAACGTTTGTCTTGCAGAATGGCAGGAGAAGCATACGAATTATATGGCAAAAAAGGAGTTGTTCTTCCTGACGAGCCTGTTGAAGTTGATACACCATACCACGAGGGTTCAATCGGCTATCACGTAAAGACAGGCAAGCACAGTCTTTTAGAATATGACTGGGATTTATTCTTCGACTTCCTTGATAAAAAGCTGAACTAATTTGGTTTTTACTGTGGTAAATTATTGATAGAATGGAGGTAAACAATGTCTTTATACGAATCAGGAGAAAACTATCTCGAAACAATTTTAATATTAAAAGAGAAGCTGGGCTATGTTCGTTCAATAGACATTGCAAGAGAACTCGGCGTATCAAAACCGTCTGTAAGCCGAGCAGTAGGGCTTTTAAAATCGGGCGGGTATATCACCATAGATGAAAACGGTTCATTACTCTTAACAGACGAGGGAATTAATGTTGCCAACAAAATATACGAAAGACATAAAATCATAAAAAAACACTTGATTTCAATCGGTGTTAGCGAAGAAGCGGCAAGCGCTGACGCGTGCAAAATAGAGCACGTTATAAGCGAGGAAAGCTTTGAGAGAATAAAAGATATTGTTGATAGTATTAAATAACAAAAGGGACACAAAATTTTGTGTCCCTCTTTTGTTATTTTTCTAGTTTCTTTATTGCCTCTATTGCAATTGCACACTCTACCCTTTTCTTTTCGAACTCACATGATAGTTCGTAGGGCTTATTTATATCACCGTTGAAGTTAACTGCATTTGCACTGCAACCACCGCTGCAATAGAACTTTGCAAAGCAGTTTTCGCACTTCTTCTTTGTGTAGACATTTGATTTTTCAAATGTCTTTTTTATATCCTCATCTATTTCACCATCGAAAACATTACCCATTTTGTAGTCGGTATTACCAACAAACTGATGACACGGATATATGTCCCCCTGCGGTGATATAGCAAGATACTCATGCCCTGCACCGCAACCCGAAAGACGCTTTATAGCGCACGGACCTTGGTCGAGGTCTATCATAAAATGGAAGAAATTAAACCAATTACCCTCACGCCATCTTTTTACATATTCCTCGGCAAGCTTTTCGTATTCTTTAAATACGGTCTGGATATGCTCATCCCTTAGTGCATAATCCTCCTCGTACGGTGCAACAACAGGCTCAACACTTGTCTGCTTAAAGCCAAGGTCTGCAAGGTGTATAACGTCTTTTGCAAAGTCGGTGTTATACGCGGTAAAAGTTCCTCTTACATAGTAATTATCCTGATTTCTGCTCTTTGCCATCGCCTTGAATTTTGGAACAATTATATCATATGATCCTTTACCGTTTACTGTGGGGCGCATTTTGTCGTTTGTTTCTTTTTCGCCATCAAGCGATAAAACAACATTCGACATATTCTCGTTTATATATTCCTGAATTTCATCATCAAGCAAAATACCGTTTGTTGTGATTGTAAATCTGAAATTTTTATTGTGCTTTTTGCCTTGCTCTCTTGCATAGTCGGTTATTTCTTTTACAACCTCAAAATTCATCAAAGGCTCACCGCCAAAATAATCAATTTCGATGTTGTGTCTGTTTGCACTGTTTTTTATAACAAAATCAATGGCTTTTTTACCGACTTCACTGCTCATAAGGCATCTTCCACCCTTGTATTCGCCCGTATCGCCAAAGCAATATTTACAACGCAAATTACAATCGTGGGCAACGTGCAGACACAGCGCCTTAACAACCGATTGCTTGTTCCAATTTTTTGCAATATCGGCATAAGAGTCGTCTGTAAAAAGCTGACCTGCACTTGCAAGAGCACAGATTTCTCCATATCCTTCTTCGATGTCCTCTGCACTGTATTTTGTCAGCAGTGCTTCCTTTATGAAATCGGGGCACTTACTTTCTGCAAAAAACGGTTCTATAATATAGTCTAAAATATCATACACCACGTCGTCTACTACATGGACTGCACCCGAATATACGTCAAGGACAATATCAAGTCCCATTTGCTTATATTTATGTATCACTGAAAAATCCTCTTTTCACTTTTGTTTTACAGGTAAAGAAAAGTGCACCAAAAATAACGGTATTCCGCTTTTTGATGCACCAAACTTTCTTGAGTTTTAATTACTCAGCATTTTCGCACTTCTGGTTTGCAACTGTGCAAGAAGTTTTACATGCTGATTGACATGATGTCTGACACTCGCCGCAACCGCCATGCTTTGCGCTGTCTTTTAAATTTGCTTTGTTTAAAGTTTGAATATGTTTCATAATAAATCCCATACCTTTCACTAATATTATTCTTTATTGAAATCTCCCCCAAAAGAGAAATATCAATTATTACTTACATTATACCATATGTTTTATAAAAAATAAAGGGGTTTTTTATATTTTTTTACATTTTTTATTATTTTGTTCCTCTATCGTCATAATCATCAAGGAAATTATATGACATTTCGTTATTATGATAGCCTATAATAGTGGATAAATTAACGTCGTGTACACTGTTAAAAATATTCATATCTATATATGGGCTTGTTTTTCGGAACTGCTTTATTAACTCTTTCATCTCGCGACGTTTTGAGTTTTCTTTACCGTCGGGGTTTTTTTCGCAATTTTCGGTAAATCTGCATGCACACTGAATAAAATCAAGCTCGTGTCGTTTTGCCCATGCTATAACTTCCTTTTCCTTTACAAGATAAAGAGGCCTGATAAGCTCCATACCAGGATGGTTTGTACTGTGAAGCTTTGGCATCATAGTCTGGATTTGCGCACCGTACAGCATTCCCATAAGAATTGTTTCGATTACGTCGTCGAAATGATGTCCCAATGCTATTTTATTGCAACCGAGTCTTTGCGCCTCTTTGTAAAGATAACCCCGCCGCATTCTTGCACATAAATAACATGGATGGTCGCCCACATTTGCAACTGAATCAAAAATCTGCGTATTAAAAATATGAATGGGAATATTTAATGTTTTTGCATTTTCTATTATCTTTTCGCGATTTTGTGGATTATAGCCAGGGTCCATAACCATAAATTCGAGGTCGAATTTAACAACTCCGTGGCGGTGAATTTCCTGCATACATTTTGCAAGGAGCATCGAATCCTTTCCGCCCGAAATACACACTGCAATTTTGTCGCCCTCACATATTAGTTCATATTTATTTATGGCAGTGGTGAACTTTCGCCATATGCCCTTTCGATATGTTGTAATTATGCTTTTTTCTGCTTCTTTGTATTTTTCCATTGTTAAATCACTCGTCAAATATTGCCTTTGCAAAATCTGTGGGGTTGAACTCCTGCAGGTCGTCTATGCCCTCCCCCACACCAACAAATTTTACACTCATATTCTTTTCTCTTGAAAGTGCTATTACAATTCCGCCCTTTGCGGTACCGTCAAGCTTTGTTAAAATGAGGCCAGAAATATCTGCCACCTCACCAAAGAGTTGAGCCTGACTCACTGCGTTCTGACCTGTAGTTGCATCGAGTACAAGCAGTGTTTCTCTTGAGGAGTCGGGTAGTTCTCTCGAAATTACTCTGTTAATCTTCTCAAGCTCTGCCATCAGGTTCTTTTTGTTGTGGAGTCTGCCCGCAGTGTCGCATATAAGTACATCTACGCCCCTTGCCTTTGCCGCATTGCACGCGTCATACACCACTGCGGCAGGGTCGCTGTTTTCCTGATGCTTTATTATTTCGCACTCTGCTCTCTTTGCCCATATATCAAGCTGGTCTATTGCCGCGGCTCTGAATGTATCCGCCGCCGCAAGCATTACGCGCTTACCCCTTGCTTTGTAGTGCATTGCCATTTTGCCTATGCTTGTGGTTTTACCCACACCGTTTACGCCTATTACAAGTATTATGGCAGGTGTGTTTTCTATATGCATTTCACTGTCGCTTTGTTGTAAAATTTCCGAAATTACAAGCTGCAACTCCTCTTTTACAAGATTACCGTCAGTTATGTGCTTTAATTTTACTCTCTGGCGCAACTCGTCTATGATATACGTAGAGGTTTCAAACCCGATATCCGCCATAATAAGAGCTTCTTCAAGATTTTCGAACAATTCCTCGTCGACCTTTACAAATACGGAAAATACCTGATTCACCTGGTCGCCTATGGCATTGCTCGTTTTTTTGAGACCTTGTTTTAGTTTTTCAAAAAATCCCATACTGTTGCCTTTCTTACTGATATTTATTTAACTAAGTTTTCGTCAACGTCGTCAATAAGAAGTGATAACAATTTAGAAACACCTTTTTCCTGCATGGTTACACCATACAAAATATTCGCCGCTTCCATTGTACCACGTCTGTGTGTTATAACTATAAACTGTGTATTCTCAACATAGTTTTTGAGGTAGGTTGCAAATCTTGATACGTTTACGTCGTCAAGTGCCGCGTCAATCTCGTCTAAGATACAGAACGGTGTCGGTTTAACTCTTAGTATCGCAAACAGAAGTGCAATAGCTATAAACGACTTTTCACCGCCTGAGTAAAGGTTAAGATTTTGCAAGCCTTTACCTGGTAATTGAACTTCTATTTCTATACCGCTTTCCAATACATTGTCGGGGTCGGAGAGATAGAGTCTGCCATTACCGCCGCCAAAAAGCTCCGAGAAAACTTGTGAAAAGCTTTTGTTAATCTCGTTCAGCTGCTCCTCGAAATGTTCTTCGATTAGTTCTGCCATAGAGTCGATTATTTCGGTAAGGTTTTCTTTGGATTTTTCCAGATCTTTCTTTTGCTCACTTAAGAATTCGTATCTTTCCTTTACTGCCTTGTATTCCTCTATTGAGTCTACATTTACATTACCAAGAGCTTTTATTGCAGTTTTCAGCTCACTAAGGCGCTCATATGCTTCTTTTTCGTTTTCGACCTCTGTGCGCTCCTCTGTGGCAACCGTTATAGTAAGCTCATAGTCCTCCCAAAGACGATTTACTATTCCCTCGCGCTCCATTTCGAGCTTTGTGTTCTTGTTTTCGACACGTGAGAGCTCTTGTTGAAGATTTAAAAGCTTATCGGTAAGAGTTTTATTTGAGTCTTGTATTTGCTTTAGGGAGTTGGCAATAGTCTCTTTTTGTTTGTCGATATTCTCGATAACGAGGACAATTTCTTCGCCTCTCTTTTGAGTTTGTTCCCAAAGAGTACGTTTTTCCTCGATGGTCTGCTCCATAACCTTGACTGTATTCTTTATATCCTCAATATCTTTTTGCTTTATTAGAATACTGTCAGCTTGTGATACAATCTCTGCATTTGTACTCTCGATCTGTGTTTTTATAAGCTCAATATCCTTTTTGAGTGCGCCAAGACGGACAGTTTCGTCCATAATTTTTTCTGACTGCTCTTCCTTTTGCTGAGAAGTTCGCGCATATTCTTCCTCACACTCTTTTATTTCTTCTTCAAGTTCATGTGCCTTGTTTTGTGCGCTTCTTAACTCGGATAACAATATTGCACATTCCTCTGACGAGTTCTTTAGAATTTCTTCGATTTTTTCCTGCTCGTTGTTTGATACCTCGCGGTTTTTGTCTGCAGTTTCGATACCCTGATGCAAGTATATGCACGCATTTTCGAGCCTTAAAATTTCGTCTTCATATTCACGCACCATAGGTATATATGTCTCAAGTTGTGTGTTAATGAGGTCTTTTTCTTTTTGAAGCTCCTCTTGCTTTTGGGTTAATTCTCTGAGCTTTGATGAAAGTGTGGTAATATCTTTGCCAAGCTCTTTGATTTGTGATGCACGCGACAAAAATCCGCTTTGCTTATTCACACTACCGCCCGACATTGAGCCACCACTGTTTAACAAATCTCCCTCTAAAGTAACTGCTCTAAACTTGTAGCCGAACTTTTTAGAAAGCGCAATAGCGTTATCTATGTTATCTACAACAACTACTCTGCCTAAAAGACTTGCCATAATTCCGTCGTACTTTTTATCATACGAGATGAGCTTATTGGCAATACCTATAACGCCCTGCTCTTTTATAACATCTTTTGCATTTTCGAGTTCTCTGCCCTTTACCGAGGTTATTGGTAAAAATGTTGCTCTGCCGTTATTGGTTTTACGTAAGTATGCAATAGCCTCTTTTGCATCCTCTTCGGATTCAACTACAATGTTCTGCATTGCTCCTCCAAGAGTTGCCTCTATCGCTACTACATATTCCTTTTTAACTTCCATAAGGCCCGACAGAGCACCGTAAATTGACAGCTTTTTAAGCTCGGGCGCTTTAAGAACAGCCTTTACACTTCGTGAAAAGCCCTCATAGTCGTTTTCCATACCCTCTAAAATCTTCTTTTGCGATGATTTGGAATTGTATTCAACCTGGTATGTGTTTATATTATCTGTTACTTTTGAAAGTTCACCCTGAACATTTTGCAGTGATTGTGATTTTTCGTCGGTTGTTACTTTGAGCTTTGATAGCTTTTCTTGCTTTTGTGAGATGTTTTTTTCGTTTTCTTCTATTTCCTTTTTTATGCTCTCACTGTCAAGTCCGAACTGCTTTATTTCGAGCTCAATTTCTTCACGTCTTTTTATATAGCTTTCTCTTAGCTTTTCTACACCGCTTATTTTTTCGTTTAAGGCCGCGCTATCGTTCTGGCACTGTGCAAAAGCAGATTTTTTGTCCTCGATGGTTTTATATATTTCCTCTTGCTTTTTGGAAGTATCACCGCTTTCATTCTGCATACGGTCAAATACCTCTAAAATCTCCTTTGCCTCAGCTTCTTTTTGCTCTATCTGGAGTTCGTACTCTTTAATCTGGTTTTTGCGCTCGTTGTTCTTTTCGTTTATTCCCGAAATTTCCGCCTCGATACGTTTTATCATATCGTTATTGTTTGCAATATTATTCTGTGTGATGGAAATATCCTTCTTTATTTCCATAGCCTTTTCGGCATTTTCTCTTAAGCACTCGTTTTGTGAGTTCTTTTCCTCGTCTTTTTCGCGGCTTTGCTCCTGAAGTGCCTCAAACTTTGAGCCTGTTTCGTGTTCTTCGTTTCTTGCCTCGGCAAGTTCTTCCTGAACACTCTTATAAAGAGCATCTGTTTCCTCAGCTTGTGCTTTGTTCTTCTCGAGAGTTATAAGGCTCATATTTATGTCGAGCACCTTGTATTCGGTGTATAACTCAACATACTTACGCGCTTTTTCCGACTGGCGCTTAAGCGGTCCTACCTGATTTTCGAGTTCAAGAGTTATATCACCTATACGGACAAGATTTTCCTCAACGCCTGTGAGCTTTCTTATTGCTTCTTCCTTGCGGTACTTGTACTTTGATACACTTGCCGCCTCCTCAAAAAGCGAACGTCTGTCCTCAGGCTTGGTAGACAGAATTTTTGCCACGTCGCCCTGACCTATGATTGAGTATCCGTCTCTACCCAGACCCGTATCCATAAACAACTCGTGTATATCCTTAAGTCTTGATGGTTGTCCGTTTATTTTATATTCACTTTCGCCTGAACGATAATATCTTCTTGTAACATTTACCTCATCATTATCGTTATTAAGTGTTCTGTCAGTATTATCTAATTTAAGAGTAACCTCTGCAAAGCCTACTGCACGACGAGCATCTGTACCACTAAAAATAACGTCTTCCATTTTTGAACCACGAAGATTTTTAGTGCTCTGCTCACCTAAAACCCAACGCATAGCGTCAGAAATATTACTCTTACCACTACCGTTAGGGCCAACTACTGCTGTTATGCCTTTTCCAAATTCAAGTAAAGTCTTGTCCGGAAAGGATTTGAAGCCTTGCAATTCAATTGCTTTCAAATACATTTTGTATTCTCCGTTTCAATTTCGTACTTTTCCAATTCATTTTTGCCTTTAATAGTAACTTTAAATCCATCACTCAAAAGGCAAGCTTTATTTTTACCTTTTTGACCTGTTCCTTTTGAAATTTCTTTCTCGTTTACATATATTGTAACATTTTTAATTTCTGAATTGTTATCGTTTTTGTAAATTTCAAAAAGTTTTTTTCTTATTTTCTTCAAGTAAATTTCACTTTCACAAAGCTCACCAAAAGCTGGGTGATATGGTCCACTTAAATAGCCGTCGTCTACATTCCCACCTGAATGAAGACCTAAACGGATAACCTTTATGTTGTTGTCATAAAACATTTCTAAAAGCTCTGCACAAAGTGAAACAGTTTCTTCAAGTGTTGGTGAAACATATTCATCTTGTTTTAAAAGCTCTGAAAGATGAGTATTTTCTAAAACTATTGTCGGATAAATTCTCACTGTATCAGGCTTTAATGCAATAATACTTTTTGCTGTTTCTATATCTTTTTCTCTTGTGCTTTTATAAAGTCCGGTCATCATCTGAAGACCTAAAGAAAAACCGTGTTT
>JAZSFX010000031.1:0-56788 GCA_045532455.1 Clostridia bacterium | reverse complement strand
TCTACCATTCCTAATGCTTCTACTGCCATTTTTTTATCCTCCTTAAAATTATTGACTTATAAATTTTTTATATATAACGCTTTCGCGCTATTAACATTATTTTTTTGTAGTCGCTTTTTTTGCTGTACTACTCTTTGTTTTTGTTGCCGACGTTGACTTTTTAGTAGTTGTTGCCGGCTTTTTCTTTTCAGGTGCTCCTACCGCACCTACGTGCGTACCCGCAATTTCTGCGGTTGCTTTTACCTCTTCTTCAATGTGAAGAAATTTGTATATCTCACGGTGTGGTCTTGCAATTACCTGTGAGGCTTTTAAGCAGTTATTTTCTTTTGCAAATGCAACACCTGCATCAACTGATGCTTTAACTGCCGAAACCGACCCTTTAACAACTATTGTTACAAGTCTGCCTCCAAGCTTTCTTTCCATTGCAATGAACTCAACGTCTGCAACCTTTACCATTTCATCAAGCATATTGATTGCATTTCCGAGAGCACTGACCTCAACCAATCCCAACGAAAATTCAGCCATTTATGTACCTCCTTTAATTATATTTCGGGAAGTATTTTTTCAACTTCTTCGTGTGGTCTCGGTATGATGTGTGATGCGTATAGTTCGCCATGGGCTTTTGCAGCCTCAGCTCCTGCTGCAACTGCCGCTTTAACTGCGTCTACATCACCCTCAACTACTACATTGACCAAACCTGAGCCTATTTTTTCTGTGCCGATGACTACGACATTTGCTGCCTTTGTCATGGCATCGGAGGCTTCTATCGCACCCAAAAGACTTCTTGTTTCGATAAATCCCAGAGATTTCATAGTCTACCTCCTTATGCACCATTCTTGACGTGTCCCACTCTGTCGCGGCCTACACTCGAACGATTTGCCATTTTCTGAGCACAATCTGTAGGACCTGCAATCACGTGTGAGCCAATCAAGCCGGATATGCTCTGGGCAACTCTTGAACCTTCTTCAACTGCTGATTTTACAGCCGAAACGCTTCCCTGTATTTTTACAGCCATAATAAGCGGAACTTCTGCTGTTTCAGCATTTGCGGGTTTGTTTGAGTCGATTGCTATAACCTTTACATCCGCCGCCTTTGCACAGGCGTCTGCAACTGTTATTGCAGTAACAAATCCGTACATTTCTATGATACCTATTGCTTCATTCATACTTTTACTCAGCCTTTCTTTTGTTTAGGAATTAAAAATCTTTATTTATATAAACAACTTTTAGTCCCTTTTGAGCTAAGTTTGTTTTGAGTGCTTCATTAAGTTCATCAAGACCATATCTATGTGTAATAAGGTCGCTTAGCGGAAGTCCGATTGCTTTTGCTCTTTTTAGGAAATCAAACGTTGTAGCATAATCTCTTAGAGTATATACCCATGAGCCTACAAGTGTTATTTCCTTTGAGCAAAGGTCAAAGTGTGGATTAATTGTAGCATCGCCGCCGTTTATAAAGAAACCAAGCTCGCAAAGTCCGCCGCCGTTTCTGATAAACTTATAGATATTGCTGTGAGCAACAGGTGATCCTGTACACTGGAACGCAAAATCGCAAAGATATCCGCCGAATGCGTCCTTAACCGCATCTGTAAGAGCTTCGATGCCCTTATGATTCATAAAGTTAACAGTCTTATCTGCGCCCATTCTCTTTGCAAATTCAAGTCTTTGCTCATTACCGTCAACAGCCACAATGTTTTCTATACCCATTGTACGAAGTACTGCTATACATATAAGACCGATAGGTCCGCAGCCCTGAACAACTACTCTTGAATTAAATCTTAAAATATTTGTAAGCTTTGCTCTTTCAACCGCATGAATAAGTACTGCACATGGCTCGATAAGTATTCTTGAATCGAGGTCAAGATCACTTACGTTAAACACTGTTGAGCCGCCTCTTATAAGTATGTAATCACCATACCAACCGTTAAGATGAATATCGTCGTCAGGAATCAATCCGTAAACGTCTGCACCGCCGACATTCTGCTTGTTAAGGTCGAACATTGTTATATCCGGGTTGTCTTTGAATATCATACATGTAACAACCTTGTCGCCGATATTAAGTGCTTTACCGGCACTGTCAACCTTGACATTCTTACCCATCTTAACAATTTCTCCTGTACCCTCATGACCAAGTACAACAGGAATAAGTCCGAACGGGTCATTCTTATATTCGTGAGCGTCAGTACCGCATACACCGCAGCCTTCAACCTTTACAAGAATATCATCATCGCCAAGCTCAGGAATAGGATATTCCTGAATCTCAAATTTTTCAAGTGCGGTCATCATGGCAACCTTTGCTGTCTTTGGAACAGATGTTGATTTTGAGCATGTGCAGCCGCCACTTGCTTGGCCTGCCATTTCTTTAACAACCTGTTCTACTAATCTGGTAATTTCTTTTTCGTCAAAATTCAATGGTATCCCCTCCTTATATAATATTTAATGCATCGCTTAGTACACATCTTCTCTGACGCGTAAAGCTTCTTGGTGAGGTGATACCCTCTCCGGTAGGACCTGCTATTGTGAATGTGGTCCAACCCTCTGCATTGAAGCCTATACCTGCATATGACGGAGCATTCTTTACAAATATTGTTGTGCAGATTGCTTTTGCATATGCTGTCATATGGTCAACATTCTTTGAGTGCAGGTGAGCAGTGTGTCTGTTTCCGTGTTCAGCCTTAACTGCCATTTCTACAGCTTCTTCGAATGTTTCCACTCTTACTATTGGAAGAATTGGCATCATAAGCTCTATCTGTACAAACGGATGTGAGAATTCTGTTTCGCAGATTATACATCTTATGTCTTCCTTAGCTTTTATACCAAGCTGTGCTAAAATCAATTTAGCATCTCTTCCTACAAAGTCCTTATTTATAACACGCTTTGGTTGTTGACCTTCCTTTTTAGGCTTTGACCATACAGTAACAATATCAACAAGCTTTTCGGTCTGCTCTCTGTCTAAGAGATATGCACCGTTCTTCTGCATATGATGAATTAACTCATCTGCTACATTTCTTAAAACAAACACTTCTTTTTCTGCAATACATGGAAGGTTGTTATCGAATGTACATCCGTCGATAATGTCTTTACCTGCCTTTGGAATATCAGCAGTATCGTCAACTACTACCGGTGGGTTACCCGCACCTGCACCAATAGCTTTTTTACCGCTTGATAAAAGCATCTTTACAACACCGGGACCGCCTGTTGCAACAAGCATTTTTACTGACGGATGGTTAACCATCATGTTTGAGGTTTCCATTGTCGGATTTGCAACAGTTGCAACTATATTTTCGGGACCACCTGCCGCTAAAACTGCTCTGTTTATAAGGTCAACCGCATATGCACTTACGCGCTTTGCGTGTGGGTGCGGATTGAATAAAACTGCATTACCTCCGGCAAGCATACATATACTGTTACAGATTACTGTACAGCTTGGGTTTGTTGACGGTGTGATTGCTCCGATTATTCCAAACGGTGCCATTTCTACCAATGTCAAACCTCTGTCGCCCGAAAACGCTCTTGTTTCGAGGTCTTCTGTACCAAGTGTTTTATCAGCTACAAGATGGTGCTTTAGTATTTTGTGATATACATTACCCATCTTTGTATCTTCAACGGCAAGCTTTGCCATTGTTTCTGCCTCCTCATGAGTGAGGCGTCTTATTTCTTTTATTATGTTTTCTCTTTGTTCTTTATTATAATATCTGAATGTTTCGTATGCTTTATTACAAGCTGCGATGGCTTCTTCCATTGTATCAAAAACTCCGAGTTGCTTTCTCTTTGGTTTATCTTCCAACGATGAAAGGTCCATACCGCTTAAAACATTTTTAACTATTTCAGATACTTGTTTTTCATCTATCACGCAACAAAGCCTCCTTTCTATATTTAGTCAAGTATTTGAAAAACCTTTACGGCAACCTGTGCAAGCGCCATGTCCTGCTCCTTGCTGCCTCCGCTTACGCCTATGGCGCCACATAAACTTCCGTTCTTTATAAGTGGCTCGCCGCCCCCTAACAAAAGTAAACCATTCCCGTTGCTTAGACCGTCAAGCGCTCCGCCTCTTGATTCTTCAAGAGCCTGTTGTGTGGACATTTTAAGTGCTGCAGACGTATACGCCTTATCCTGCGCCGCCTTTATGCTTGCTATGTACGAATCGTCCATGGCATGCAGTGCTACAAGATTTGCACCTTTATTAACAACTGCCACCACAACATTTATACGCATAACCTTTGCAGCTTTTTCCACTGCGTCGATAAGTGATTTTGCTTTTGCAAGGGTCATATCCCCCACAATGGTATTTTGCACTTCTTTTTTAACGGGTATTTGTCCCTCTTGTGCCGGTGTTATTCGGTTTTTCACTGCCTCAAGCATTTCATCGATATTCAAAGCATATCATTCCTTTCTGCCTAAGACATACACTATTATTTCTTATATTGGTCAAGTACCTTCTTTGTGATTTGTGCAACCAATGATTCAAGGTCTTTGTCGCCTGCTGATGTTCCACATACCTGTGATGGCAACGGCTGGAAGCCGTGATATGCCGCCTCAGACTCATAACCAAACTTATCGTTTGCTTCTGTTGGAGTCATTTCGCAAGTTCCGTCTTCGTAACAACCAGGGCAAAGCTTTTCAAGCGGGTGCTTACCTGATACGTTAAATTGCTTTCTTAGTTCTACAAGCTTCTTAACCTCACCGCAAGGAATTTCCTGCTCTCCGCCAAGTAGTCTTGCATACATAAGCAATTTTGCATAGAATTCTGTTGATTCCATTCTAAAGAATGCAGTATTCAAATCACAACCGAATGACAATGCACCGTGGTTTGCAAGAAGTATTGCATCGTGTTGTTGAATATATGGCTCCAATGACTCAGGAATTTCCATTGTTGATGGTGTTCCGTACTGAGCAATCGGAACTGAACCCAAGAATATTACTGCTTCAGGCATTATAAGCTTATCTAGCGGAATACCTGCTATTGCGAATGAAGTAGCAATAGGAGGATGTGCGTGAACAACCGCATTTACATCAGGTCTTTCCTGATACACCTTAAGGTGCATTTTGAATTCTGATGATGGCTTATATTTTCCGCATGGCTCTTTAAGATTGCCTTGTCCGTCTACCTTACAAATCATATCAGGAGTCATATAACCCTTTGATACACCTGTAGGAGTAGCAAAATATGTATTTTCATCTACCTTTACAGATATATTACCGTCATTTGCGGCAACGAATCCGTCGGTATATATTCTTTTTCCGATTTCGCAAATCTCTTTTTTGATTTCGTAATCCGACTTAAACATAATACCCATCTCCTTTTTGTTTTTTTTGGCTTTTTTTGTTTTTATTTGCCTTTTGAATTCATTATACACTATTTTTTCTCGTTTGTAAAGGGTTTTTTTATATTTTTTTAATTTTTACAAAAATTTTTTTATTTACTGATTAAATATGGAAAAATGTCATAAAATTAAAAATAAAAATACCCTTGTGTATCGGCAATTTAATTCAAAAACACAATACACTACATATTGTTTTTAGTGTACACTGTTAACAAATGTTAAATTTTTTATTTTTCACTTGACGAGTGCAAAATTTATTAGTATAATAATAGTATGTAAAAAACAAAAAAAACACAATTTTACACCGCATGGGCTCACATATACGGTGCAAATATCAAATCTTGTGAGCAGAAAGTCAGGGATTTTATGTCCAAAAAGCTTCTGTTTATATTTAATCCCCTTTCGGGAAAAGCGAATATAAAAAATTATATATTCGAAATAGTTGATATTTTTACCAAAGCAGATTATGACGTAACTGTCCACCCCACTCAATGTCAGAACGATGCGTACAACACAATAATAAATAAAGCACAAAAAAATGACGTTGTTGTTGTTTCGGGCGGTGATGGAACTTTAAACGAAGCAGTGCGCGCAATGATGACCTTTGATTACAACGAGCGAAAGCCAATAGGTTATATCCCCTCAGGAACAACAAACGATTTTGCAGCAAGCAGAGGAATTTCTACTGATATAATAGAAGCAGCACGCGCTATTGCACAGGGAAATACTTTTGAGTGCGATATAGGTCTGTTTAACCAAAGGCATTTTACATATGTTGCCGCGTTCGGTGCTTTTACAGACGTATCCTACGATACTCCTCAGGAGGCCAAAAACATTTTAGGTCAAGCAGCGTATGTATGGGAGGGTGTAAAAAGACTTACGAAAATTGAATCGTATCATATTAAATTAACAACTGAAGACGAAACCATCGAAGATGATTTTTCTCTCGGCCTTATATTGAACTCAACACACCTCGGTGGTTTTGACTTAAAGCGGATTGAGTCGGAGAGCATTATCGATTTATCAGACGGACTGTTCGAAATTGTTCTTGTTAAAAAGCCTGTTACATTTTTGCAGATACAGGAAATTCTTAATGTTATAATAAACGGTGGAATAAAAGAAACTGAGCAGTTTGTTCTTATTAAGACGTCAAATGCACATATTTGGTGCGACAGAGAAATAAAATGGACTTTAGACGGGGAGTTTGGCGGTGCATACAAGGAAGTTGATATGACAGTGTTAAACAAACCAATTAAATTTATAAGTTAATGAAAGGAATTTTTTAATATGGATGGAGTTGTACAATCAATAGTAGAGGCACTCTCAGGAAAAATCTCAAGCGAAATTATTGTATTTTTAGTATCTATGGTACCGCTTTTGGAGCTTCGCGGCTCAATTCTTGCGGCAGGCTTTATGCAGACCACATTTGCGCCCACATATATTGCGGCAGTGTTGGGAAATATGCTGCCAATACCTTTTATACTTATTTTTATAGCCAAGGTATTTGAGCTTATGGAAAAAGTTAAGTTCTTAGAAAAAATACCAAGAAAAATAAAAGAAAAGGCTTTGTCAAAATCCGAGCAGATAGAAAAATACGGATATTGGGGGTTATTTTTATTTGTAGCAATTCCCCTCCCAGGAACAGGCGCTTGGACAGGAAGCCTTTTAGCAGTGCTTTTGGGACTTAAAAAAGGCAAGAGTATGCTTGCAATACTTTTTGGTGTTATGGCTGCAGGACTTGTTATGTCGCTTTTAGCTTTTGGTATTATACAAAATATAATAGGTTAATTAATTTTATAAACAAAAAATGAGCCATATGGCTCATTTTTTATTTATATGTAATGTCATCAGCAAACGCCTTGTGCCATCATAGCTTCTGCAACCTTAAGGAAACCTGCAATGTTAGCACCTGCAACAAGGTCATCAGCCATACCATATTCCTTAGCAGCCTTTACTGAGCTATCGAATATGTCTGACATGATTCTCTTTAGCTTTTCGTCAACTTCTTCTGCTGTCCAGTTGTATCTCATTGAGTTCTGGCTCATCTCTAAACCTGATACTGCAACACCGCCTGCATTAACTGCCTTTGACGGAGCAATTATAATACCGTTTTGCTTTAAATATGCAGCAGCTTCGTTTGTTGTAGGCATATTTGATACTTCAACGTAGTATTTAATACCGTTTGCAACAATCTTCTTAGCTTCTTCCATACCAACTTCGTTCTGAGTAGCACATGGCATAAGAATGTCAGCCTTAACGCCCCATGGCTTTTCGCCTGCATAGAACGGAACACCGAACTTATCAGCATAATCCTGAACCTTGTTACGTCCTGATGCTCTCATCTCGAGCATAAAGTCAATCTTTTCTTTTGTGTTTACACCGTCTTCATCATATATGTAACCGTCAGGACCTGAAATTGTAACAACCTTACCGCCAAGCTCTGTTACCTTTTGTACAGTACCCCATGCAACGTTACCGAAACCTGATACTGCAAAGGTCTTGCCCTTGATGCTGTCGCCGAAATGCTCAAGCATTTTTACTGTGTAGTAAACTGCACCGTAGCCTGTTGCTTCAGGACGGATTAGTGAGCCGCCGTATGAAAGTCCCTTACCTGTAAGAACACCCTCATAGCAGTTCTTTAATCTCTTGTATTGACCGAACATATATCCGATTTCTCTTGCGCCTGTACCGATATCACCAGCAGGAACGTCTGTATCAGCGCCAATGTGTCTGAACAGTTCAGTCATAAAGCTCTGGCAGAATGCCATAATCTCACGGTCTGATTTACCGCTTGGGTCAAAGTCTGAACCACCTTTGCCACCGCCCATAGGAAGTGTTGTAAGCGAGTTCTTGAATGTTTGTTCAAAACCAAGGAACTTTATAATACTCAAGTTTACTGACGGATGAAGTCTTATACCGCCTTTGTATGGACCAATAGCACTGTTAAACTGTACTCTATAGCCTCTGTTTACCTGTACGTTACCATTATCATCAACCCATGGAACTCTGAACATTATTTGTCTTTCAGGCTCTACCATTCTTTCAAGAAGAGCAGCCTTTTCGTATTCAGGGTGCTTTTCCAAAACAGGCTCTAATGATTCAAGAATCTCTGTTGCAGCCTGAAGAAACTCCGGCTCGTTAGGATTCTTCTTCTTTAAATCTTCTAATACTCGTTTTGCGTATGACATTAAAATACCTCCCTTAATATTAGTATAATACGTTCCACCATACTAATTATAGTAAATATTTTACCACATTATTCTTCATATTACAACCCTGTAAATCTACTAATATTATTCTTTTTTGAAAAAAATTTTTTATACAAAATAACATCATTTATGTACTATATTCCGATTTTTTGTACAATAAATAGGTTTTTGCCATTTTTTATATAATAAGTAATTTACCTTTTAGCCAAAAAAATACCGCCACAAAAGCGGTATTTTTAATTGATTATTTTTTAAGATTAGCTTCTAACTTAGCAAGCTCGTCTGCCATTTCCTTTGGTAGCATATCACCGAACTGTGCAAAGTATTCCTTAATGTTTTCAACGTCTTCTAACCATACTTCCTTATCAACAGTAAGTAGTGCCTTAACGTCTTCAACACTCATATCAAGGTCTTTAACGTCGATATCTTCTGCCTTGGGAACATATCCAATAGCAACCTCGTCAGCGTCAACCTTGCCTGCACATCTGTCAAGAATCCAGAGAAGAACTCTCATGTTGTCGCCAAAGCCGGGCCACATAAAGTTGCCGTCGTCATCTTTTCTGAACCAGTTAACATTGAAAATCTTAGGAGCTTTGTCGCCAAGCTTTTTACCCATATCCAACCAGTGATTCCAGTATGTTGCCATATTGTAGCCAACGAATGGCTTCATAGCCATTGGGTCGCGTCTTACAACACCTACTGCACCTGCTGCTGCAGCAGTTGTTTCTGACGCCATTGTAGCACCAACGAATGTACCGTGTTGCCAATCTCTTGACTGATATACCAACGGAGCACACTTAGCACGTCTGCCGCCGAATACGATAGCTTCTACAGGAACACCTGCAGGGTTTTCGAATTCCTTAGAAATACATGGGCAGTTAATTGCAGGAGCTGTAAATCTTGAGTTTGGATGAGCAAGCTTGTTGTCTTCTTCTGTAAACTCAACACCATTTACCTCAGCGCCCTTCCACTCTGTTGCATTAACAGGAGGATTCTTATCAAGACCTTCCCACCATACTGTCATATCGTCGTTGTTTATAGCAACGTTTGTGAAGATTGTGTTCTTCTTTGTTGATTCAAGAGCATTGAAGTTTGTCTTTACAGAAGTACCTGGTGCAACACCGAAGAAGCCTGCTTCTGGGTTGATAGCATAAAGTCTGCCATCAGGACCTTGACGCAGCCATGCTATGTCATCACCTACTGTCCAAACCTTGTAGCCTTGTTCCTTTAAATATTCAGGTGGAATAAGCATTGCAAGGTTTGTTTTACCGCAAGCTGATGGGAATGCAGCACAAATGTACTTAACTTCGCCCTGAGGATTCTCAAGACCAAGAATAAGCATATGTTCTGCCATCCAGCCCTCTTTCATACCAAGGTATGAAGCAATTCTTAGTGCAAAGCACTTTTTACCTAATAATACGTTACCACCATATGCTGAGTTGATTGACCATATTGTTGAATCCTGAGGGAATTGAACGATATATCTTTCATCAGGGTTAACGTCCTTTTTAGCGTGTAAGCACTTAACAAAATCTGCACTGTCGCCAAGCTGGTCAATTACCGCTTTGCCTACTCTTGTCATAATAGCCATGTTCAATACAACGTAGATACTATCTGTAAGCTCTATACCAATCTTTGAAAATGGTGAGCCGACAGGACCCATTGAATAAGGAATAACATACATTGTTCTTCCCTTCATAGCACCGTCATACAAAGCGCTTAGTTTTGCATACATTTCTTTTGGAGCCATCCAGTTGTTGATTGGACCTGCCTCCTCTTTTGTTTCTGTACAGATGAATGTTCTGTCTTCTACACGGGCAACGTCATTTTCCGCTGTTCTGTGATAGTAACAGCCCGGAAGCTTTTCTTCGTTAAGCTTGATGATTTCGCCTGTAGAAACAGCCTCTGCTCTTAGTTGTTCGAGTTGTTCCTCTGAACCGTCAATCCATACGATTGATTCGGGTTTACACATGGCAACCATTTCGTCAAGCCATGCTTTAACTGTTTTATTTTGTGTCATGATATTGTCCTCCTATATTTATTATGGTTAATAACCTTGTAAACATTTTATTGTTATACCATTATATTATACCACACATAAGCAAAAAATTAAACCATTTTTTGTCAAAAAAACAAATTTTAGAATTTTTTTCATAATTATGTACTTTAAACTTCAATATTATAACAGTTTTGCACAAAAAAATGTTATATTTTGGATATATGTCCGAGAAAAAAGTTGAAAATTTATATTTTGTATGATACAATGAGTTTATTCATATCCCATTATTCTAAAAGAGGTTGTAAATTATGAAAGAAAAAATATATACAATACCCGTAAACGAGGTATATGAAATTGATTGCGAATGTCCCCTATGTGTTTTAGAGGAAAAACTCGAAAAAGAGGCAATCGACTACGAAATGGGCGGCGCTATGATGGAAGCCGACCACCGCGAATTATCGGACAACACAGGCTTTTGTAACAACCATCTTACAATGATGTTCAAAAAACAAAACAAATTAAGCCTTGCACTTGTCCTTGATACACGCCTCGAAAAAATACGAAAGGAATTAAAAAGCATAAAGCAAAACGCAACCAAAAATACCACAGGCGGATTATTTAAAAAGAATACCGATAATGCGGAAATCCTTTCGTCATCTCTTAATAAAATAAACAGTGGGTGTATGGTGTGTGAAAAAATAAATCGCACAATGAACAGATACATAGACGTACTGTTATATATGTGGGCAAAGGACGACGATTTTAAAGAGAAGTTCGATTCATCAAAGGGTCTTTGCTTAAAGCATATGAGCGCGGTTGCCGATATGATACCAAAATCATTAAAAAGCTCCGACGCTCAGGAATTTATTGTGGGTCTTTTCGAAAAACAGGAAAAAGAGCTTGAAAGAATGCAAAATGATATACATAAATTCACACTTAAATTCGATTATCGCAACAAGGATATGGAATGGGGCACTGCACACGATGCACCAATCCGCACAATCGAAAAACTCACAGGATACGTAGCAAAAGGGGAAGAAAAATAAATTTTTAAAATTTTTTTAAAATTCCTATTGACAAACGTCGCATAGAATGATATAATACAAGTGAAAGTGATAATGATTATCACTTTTAACGAAAGGACGTGTCAATATGAATTATTCAAGACAACGCGAAGCGTTGCTGCGAGTTTTAAGAAGTACGCGTTCACACCCCACTGCATATTGGGTATATGAAGAATTACGAAAAGAAATTCCCAATATAAGTCTTGGCACGGTATATCGGAACCTTGCAAAGCTTGCCCAGAACGGTGATATTTTAAAATTAGATATCACCTCGGATAAGGAACACTTTGACGGTTTCACACACCATCACGCACATTTTGTATGTAACGAGTGCGGTGAAGTCCTGGATGCACAAATCCCCGAGTTAGAGGATTTGCGAAACAGAACCGAGCAAAGTCTTGGGTGTAGTATAGAGAGTCAATCACTCACTTTCTATGGCGTATGCAGCGAATGCAGCAAGAGTGAGAAGAAAATTGTTTAGTATATTTAATTTTAAGGAGGAAAAAAATATGGCAAAGTTTGTATGTTCAGTATGTGGTTATGTTCACGAGGGCGATAGCGCTCCCGAAAAATGCCCTGTATGTAAGGTAGGCGCAGATAAGTTTATTATTATGGAAGAAGATGCCCCTCTTGCAGCAGAGCATGAGTATGGTGTTTATGCAAAAACAGTAAAGAATAACCCCGACATCAGCGAAGAAGATAAGAAGTTTATATTCGAGCAGTTGATGGCTAACTTCAATGGTGAGTGTGCAGAGGTAGGTATGTACTTGTGCATGGCAAGAATTGCTCACAGAGAGGGATATCCCGAAGTAGGTCTTTATTGGGAAAAGGCAGCTTATGAAGAAGCTGAGCACGCTGCAAAATTTGCAGAGCTTTTAGGTGAGGATTTAGAGCCAAACATGAAGGCTACAACAAAAGACAACCTTGCTTGGAGAGTTGACTGCGAATACGGTGCAACAAAAGGTAAGTTTGACCTTGCAGCATGTGCAAAGAAGAATGGCTTAGATGCTATTCATGATACTGTGCATGAGATGGCGCGCGACGAAGCAAGACATGGCAGAGGCTTAGAAGGACTTTTAAAGAGATACTTCTAATAAGATAAAAAATTAAAGGGTTCGGAAATTCCGAACCCTTTTTGTATGTATTATAAACCTAATAATTGTTTTTTCTTTGCATCAAATTCTTCTTGCGTTATTGCTCCGCTATCAAGTAAATCCTTGTATTTTTTGAGTTCGTCTGCATTTGATGTTGTATTGCCTGCCACTTTAACCTCTGGCAATCCTGTAATTAACGTTGACCTTTTAACAAAACTAACAATAACCACCGCAAACAAACAAAGTTCAAAAATGGCTGTCGGGAATTTTGTTGAAATTATTTCGCCATATCCCGCACCACAAGCTATTACACAGTAGTTAGCGTATAAAAAAAGAATAATTGCTAAAATACTGTGAATACGCCCATCTCTATGTTTTTGCTTTGATACAATAGAAACAATACACATAACAGCACACAACAAAAACAATACTAGCATAGGTATTTTCATAATTGGGTATTTACTTATAGTATCCATAGCAGACATAGTAGTTTCGTATGTAAGACCTTTTGGCGAAGTAACCGCCAAAGTGATACACGGAATTAACATTATAACGAAAGATATTATTAAAAATAATAGTTCAACTCCGTTTGCGATTTTCTTTTTCATAATTATTCTCCTTTCGCATTCCCGAACATATCTTGATATGGTGTCAGGATTTCGTCAAAGTTACATTTGTTGATTTTATTATACAACTAAATCTATAGAAAGTCAATGTTTTACAAAAAATATTCAAAGTGTTAAAGTATTGTGTAAAATACTGTGTATCACTCAAACAGAGCCTTCAAATGCCCTATTTATGCGGTAGGTCTGTGACGAAGCTCGACATGGTAGAGGTTTGGAAGGACTTCTTAAGAGATATTTTAAATAAGAATAAAACTCAAGGGTTGAGCAATGCTCAACCCTTTTTGCATGTGTTTTAGCAAAATGCGAATAAATATAAGTATTTTTACAACAAAAAGCACCTTGCTATACCGGCAAGGTGCTTTTTGGTTATTTTACGCTTCGCTGAACTGGTCTTTTCCGACACCACACAGCAGACATACGAAATCATCCGGAAGATCCTCAAACTTTGTACCCGGTTCAATACCGCTTTCGGGAAGTCCCAAAGCCTCGTCGTACTCCCATCCGCATACATCGCATACATACTTTTTCACGTTAATACCTCACTTTCTTTTTTATATTCTCGCACAGAATCTTCTGTGATAAGTTACAAGATATTCTTTCCGACTATAGCAGATTTAATCCAGAACTCTGCCGTCTTTTAAAATTCCTGTTTTAGTGCAAAAATACACATTTATATTAATTTATCAAACAAACCGTCAACCGATGTAACAGGGCCTAAAGCAGTAAGGCACAATGTGGATTTATTAAAAATTCTATCTATTATATTTGCCACATCATCGGTTGTAACTGCGTCAATTTTAAATAGCATTTCTTCTTGTGTATATATTGGTTTATTCAACAGCAGCGAGCGTCCTGCTCCCTGCATTCTTGCATTTGTGCTCTCTGCACTCAGAATGTAACTTCCCTTGAGTTGTTCTTTAGAGGCTTCTACCTCATCTTTTGATATTTTTTCTGTTTTAACGCGGTTTATCTCATCACACACAAGCGAACAGACTTTCTCAAGATTATCTGCGTTCATTGCGGCAGAAATATCAAATGTTCCGCAATCTATATATGCACAGTGTCCTGCACCTATTGAATACACAAGTCCGTATTTTTCGCGGATATTCTGAAACAGTCTTGATGACATTCCGCTGCCAAAAACATTATTAAATACAAGCAGCGGTATTACCGCCTCGTCATATACATCAATACCGTTAAACGATGCAACCATCTGCACCTGTTCTATGTCCTTTGTTCTAACTATATTTTGGGGGACATAAAAACCCTTTTCCATATGCGGCACTGTATCTGCAAGTTTTTGTGTCCCAAAATACCTCTCGGCAAGCTCAAAAAAGTTTTCGTCGTAGTTTCCCGCAACAGATATTATAATGTTTTTTGAGGTATAGTGCCTTGTTATATAATCACGCATTATACCTGAGTTTATGTCAGCTAAGCTCTCCTTTGTTCCAAGAACTGTTCTGCCAAGCGGTGTATCGCCCCATACTGCCTCTGATGCAAGGTCAAAGACCAAATCATCGGGGCTGTCCTCATACATACCAATTTCCTCATATATAACGTTTCTTTCGAGTTCAATATCCTCATCTTTAAGCAACGACGAAAAAAGCATATCCGACATTACGTCCATTGCCAAGTCTGCATGAGCATCAAGTGTTTTTGTATAAAAACAGGTGTATTCGCGTGCAGTAAAAGCGTTTATCATTCCGCCTACCGAGTCTATGGTGTAGGCAATATCCTTTGCACTGCGTTTTTGTGTCCCCTTAAAAAGCATATGCTCTATAAAGTGTGATATTCCATTTATGCTTTTATCCTCATACCTTGAGCCATTTCCTATCCACACGCCTATGGATACAGACCTCAGGTGCGGGATTTTTTCAGCAATAATTTTTATTCCGTTACCAAGTGTTTTATATTCGTACATAATTTCTCCATTCTTTTGCATTTTCCACGTTTAATTATATCAACTATTTATTTAAAAGTCAACAACAACGAATGCCTTTTTAGCAGAAATATATTGACGTATCTGCTATTTTTTGTTATAATATATTATAATTACAAAGACTAAAAGCAAAATTTTCTAAATATACTATATACCGAAAGGAATGATAACAATGATTTTAAAAACCGATGGAGGTTTGGGCGAGGTTACTGTTGCAAACTCTGTTGTGGCACAAATTGCCGGAGAGGCGGCATCACGATGCTACGGAGTTGTTGGCATGGCTTCTAAAAATAAAACAGACGGTATTGTTAGTCTTCTTATGCCCGATACGATGACAAAAGGCATTAATGTTAATGTTGTTGATGGCGGAATTGTTGTTGAGTTGCATATTATTGTCGAATATGGTGTAAATATTAATACCATCTGCAAAAGCATAGTAAATCGTGTACGCTATACTATTGAACAGGCTGTAGGCTTAAAGGTTACAAGAGCAGATGTCAAAGTGGAAGGCGTAAGGGTGGACTAATGAACAGATTAAACGGACTGGATTTTGCGCAGATGATAATATCGGGCGCAAATAACTTATACAATAATAAGACAAGAGTTGACGAATTAAACGTCTTCCCCGTACCCGATGGCGATACAGGAACAAATATGTCGCTTACAATGGCAGCAATGTCCGCCGAATTGCAAACAAAAACTGATGTTTCTTTAACAAAAACCGCTGATGTTATGGCATTTTCTACACTACGTGGTGCAAGAGGAAACTCGGGTGTTATTCTTTCGCAATTCTTCAGGGGTATTTCTAAGAATTTAAAAGGCAAGGCTGACTGCAACGCTGCCGAGATAGCCGACGCGCTTATTGCCGGCTCGGAGGCTGCGTATAAGGCGGTAATGAAGCCCACCGAGGGAACAATCCTTACCGTAGCGCGCGAGGCTGCAACAGGCGCACAGATGACTGCACGTGAGTGCGATGATATTTTATCTGTTTTTGACGGTGCAGTGTCAAGAGGCTCAAAAGCACTTGCACACACTCCCGAGCTTTTGCCGACACTTAAAAAAGCAGGTGTTGTAGATGCCGGCGGTCAGGGTTGGATATATGTTCTGGAGGGTGCTCTTTACTTCCTCAAAAACGGTGAAATTATAGCCAAAAACGACGGTGAAGCAAGTGTAAGTGTTGTTACACAAGCCCCTGCTTCTGTAGAAACAGAGGAAATAAAGTTTAAATATTGTACAGAGTTTATTATAGAAAAATACAAGAGTGGTACCGACGTTGAAGACTTCCGCAATGCGATTTCTCCAAAGGGCGATTGTATGCTTGTAATAGATGACGAGGATGTGGTGAAGGTACATATCCACACCAATAATCCCGGATTTGTATTAGAAGAAGCTATAAAGCTTGGCGAAATGATTAATCTTAAAATAGATAATATGAAGCATCAGCACAAATCCATTATTGAGGATAAGCTACCACCAAAAGCCGCAAAAGTAGAGGTTAAAGACTCCAAGAAAAAGACAAAGACACCAAAAGAGCCTAAAGAAACAAAAGAACCTAAAGAGCTGAAAGAATACGGTTTTGCATCAGTTTCGTGTGGTAAAGGCTTTAGTACAATTTTAAAGGATTTGGGGACAGATAAAATCATTGAGGGCGGGCAGACAATGAATCCGTCAACCGATGATATCTTAAAGGCAGTAAAACGCATAAAGGCAAAGACTGTTTTTGTGTTCCCCAATAACAAAAATATCATTATGGCAGCACAACAGGTTGATGAGCTTATTGATGACAAAAAGGTTATAGTAATTCCTACTGTTAATCTGCCTCAGTGTATAACTGCTATGATTGCATTTAATCCGCAAAAATCTGCCGAGGATAACGAAAAGGCTATGAACAAGGCTATGACTCGCGTTATGGCGGCACAGATAACCTATGCGGTAAGAGATACCGAGATAGACGACCTCGAAATCCATAAAGACGATATATTGGGTATTAAAGGCTCGGATATCTCCATTGTAGGAAAGAATGCAGAAAAAGTTGCCCAGGATTTAGTCGATACTATGGTAAATGACGATACCGAAATAATAACCGTATATTACGGTAAAGACATAAAAAAATCAAAGGCTGAGGAATTAGCCAAGCACCTCGAAGAAAAATACGAGGATGACGAAATAGAGGTTATGCTCAAAAACGGAGGTCAGAACGTTTATTATTATATCATAGGAATAGAATGATGGATATAAAATATTTAAAGGGTGTGGGCGAAAAGAGAGCCGAGCTTTTTAACAAAAAAGGCATATATACGGTTGACGATTTATTATATCTCTTTCCCCGTGCCCACGAGGACAGAACTGTCATAAAAAAAATTAATGAATGTGTAGATGGAGAAACAGTGTGCTTATGTATCACTGTTTTTTCGCCTGTTCAAGACAGATATGTCCGAAAAAATATGCTTATTTCCACTATGATTGCACACGACGAAACAGGTTCAATAACTGCACTGTGGTACAATAACAGATTTTTAAGTGATAAGCTTGTACCTGGAGAAAAATATATCCTCTATGGTAAAATTGCAACAAGACTCGGTAAAAAGGAAATATTAAATCCAATATTCGAAAAAACAGACCAGACACATTTTACAGGTAAAATTATACCCATCTATCCCCTCACAGGAAATCTTACGCAAAAGATAGTTCAAGCAACTATGGAAAAGGCGCTCGAGGCAAGAGGTAAAATAGATGAATATATCCCCCGGGATTTGCGTGAAAAGTACAAAATAGCAGAGATAAACTATGCTATGAAGAACATTCACTTCCCCGAGGATTTTAACAGCTACAACACTGCGCGTGAGCGTTTTGTGTTTGAGGAGTTGCTTATACTGCAACTAGCTCTGTATAATCATAAGGCAGAAAATATCCTTAAAGACGGTATTGTTTTTTCGAATGTGGGACTTATTCGTAATTTTACCGATACACTGCCCTTTGAACTGACCAACGCGCAAAAACGTACGTTAAACGAAATTGCCGCAGACGTAAAAAGCGGCAAAGCTATGAACAGACTTGTTCAGGGCGATGTGGGAAGCGGTAAAACCGCAGTTGCCGCCGCCGCTATTTATCTTTGCGTAAGAAACGGTGCTCAGGCTGCTATGATGGTGCCTACCGATATTCTCGCCTCGCAGCATTTTGATACGCTCAGTAATTTCTTTAAGGGTATGGATATAGAAATTGTAAAGCTTTCGGGCACAATGAAAGCAAGCGAAAAACACGCCGCCCTTAAAAAGATAGAAGACGGGGACGCTAAAGTTATTGTGGGAACACACGCACTCATTCAGGATAATGTGATTTTTAAAAATCTCGGTCTTGTTGTAGCAGATGAGCAACACCGCTTTGGTGTTGAGCAACGCGCAAAGCTTGCTTCCAAGGGCAAAAACCCACACATGCTCCTTATGTCCGCAACCCCGATACCGCGCACTCTTGCCCTTATTCTTTACGGGGACCTTGACGTAAGCGTTATAGACGAGCTTCCGCCCGGCAGAAAGAGTGTTAAAACATATGCTGTTGACGAGTCTATGCGAAGACGTATATATACATTTATCGAAAAAACTGTGAAAGAGGGTGCACAGGTATATATTGTGTGTCCCCTTGTTGAAGAAACCGAAAAAAGCGATTTGCAAAATGCAGTGGACCTTGGTGAAAAGCTTTCCAAAGCATTCCGTAATCTGAACATTGGCGTTGTTCACGGAAAAATGAAGCAAAAGGAAAAAGACCTCGTTATGAACAGCTTTATGGAGGGCAAAACACATATTCTTGTATCTACAACTGTAATTGAGGTCGGTGTTAATGTCCCCAATGCGAGTCTTATGATTATAGAAAATGCCGAGAGATTCGGGCTTTCGCAGCTGCATCAGTTAAGAGGTCGTGTAGGCAGAGGAAATACACAATCGTATTGTATATTGTTTAACCAGGGGCTTGGCGACGTTGCAAAAAAGCGAATGGAAACAATGACAATATCAAATGACGGTTTTTATATTAGTGAGCAGGATTTAAAGCTCAGGGGTCCGGGCGACTTTTTTGGTACACGTCAGCACGGATTGCCCGAAATGAGAATTGCAAATTTATTTGATGACAGAGATATTTTAAAGCTTGCACAACAAGCCGCCGCCGATATAATGGCAGAGGATGCGTATCTTTCGAAAGATAAGTATAGATTGCTAAAAGCAAAGTGCAACAAAGTACTGAGTGCAAATATTGCAATGAATTAGTAAAAGGAGAAAACAATTATGATAAAACTATGCATATTCGACCTGGACGGAACTCTTGCAGATTCATTGGGCACTATTGCGTATTTTTGCAATTTTGCTCTTAATGCGGTTGGTCTTGGTCCAATAGATGAGGAGAAATACAAATTTCTTGTGGGTGATGGAAGAAATACACTTATTCACCGTATACTCCAATATCACAATGCAGATACCCCAGAAATGTTCGAAAAAACAAGAACTATATACGACAGGGCATACGAGGCAGACCCACTTGGAAAAACTACCGCATTCGATGGTATTGACGAGCTTTTGGAAAGCTTAAAAGCAAAAAACATTCTTCTTGCAGTATGTTCAAATAAGCCTCACAATGTTGTAAGTGATATTGTACAAGAGCTTTTTGGTGATACGTTTGCTTTTGTTACAGGCTTAAAAGACGGACAAAACAAAAAGCCCGCCCCCGACACTGCTATCGAAATAGCTGACAAACTACAGGTTTTACCCAAGGAGTGTCTTTTTATAGGAGATACAAACGTTGATATTTTAACTGCGAAAAATGCAAAAATGCTCTCTTGCGGAGTATTGTGGGGATTTCGCGATTATGATGAGCTCAGCGAGGCAGGCGCAGATTTTATTATAGACAACCCGTCTGAGATTATAAATATAGTAAACGGAGATTAATTCTGATGCGAGCAAGTGGTATTTTAATGCATATATCTTCCCTGCCCTCAAACTACGGTATAGGCACAATGGGCAAGGAGGCATACAATTTTGTAGATTTTTTGGTTGAGGCAAAGCAGGTTTATTGGCAGATACTTCCCCTTTCGCCGACAAGCTATGGCGACTCACCGTATCAGTCTTTTTCCACTCACGCCGGAAACCCCTATTTTATCGACCTCGATATTCTGTGCGAGGAGGGTCTTTTAAAGCAGGAGGAAATTAATTCTGTACAGTGGGATTTTGGTAAAGATGAGGTGGACTATTCAAATATATATTACTACCGTTTTGACATCTTAAAAAAAGCATACGAGCGCTTTTTAGAAACGGATTTAACCGCCTTTGAGGAATTTTTACGTGAAAATGAGATATGGATTTCGAACTATGCACTCTTTATGAGTATAAAGTATGCCAACGATGGAAAATGCTGGCTTGAATGGGACAATGCTCTTAAAATGCGCGACCCTCACGCCCTCTGGCTTTTTAAAACAGAGCACCAAAAAGACGTTGAGTTCTGGGAGTTTTTACAGTTCAAGTTTTTTGAACAGTGGCAAAATCTCAAAGCTTACGCAAACGAAAGGGGCATAAAAATAATAGGAGATATACCAATATACGTTGCCATTGACAGTGCTGACGTTTGGGTGTATGGCGACTTGTTTGATTTAGACGAAAATCTTGTACCCAATGCAGTTGCAGGGTGTCCGCCTGATATTTTTTCCGATAGCGGTCAGCTTTGGGGAAATCCACTGTATAATTGGGAAAGACATGGTGAGACGGATTATAATTGGTGGATAGAGCGTCTTAGGGTTTCTACAACCCTTTACGATATTGTAAGAATAGACCATTTCAGAGGTTTCGAAAGCTACTACACTATCCCCTATGGTAACACCGATGCAACAGTAGGTGAATGGAAAAAAGGGCCCGGCGCGGACTTTTTTAAGTTTATAGAAACAAAGATGGGAAAACTCCCTCTTATTGCAGAGGACTTAGGCTTTTTAACTCCCGAAGTAACTGCAATGCTCGAGGAGTGCGCTTTTCCTGGTATGCGTGTTCTTGAGTTTGCATTTGATTCGGACGATAATATATACCTCCCCCACAACCACGAAAAAAACTGCGTTGTATACATAGGCACTCACGATAACAACACCGCTCTCGGCTGGCTTGATGAGGCCAACAAAAAAGCAGTTGACTTTTGCAAAAAATATATAAATGCCGAAAATGCCGACAAAACGGAGTTTGTGTGGGCAATGATAAAAACCGCCTTTGCAAGTGTGGGTGATACGGTAATTATTCAAATGCAGGATTATCTGGAGCTTGGTGTTGAGGCGAGAATGAATTTTCCGTCAACAATGGGTACTAATTGGAGATGGCGTATGAAAAAAGGCGCACTGAGTGATGACCTTGTAAAAAAGATTGCAGATATTACACAAACATACAGTAGAACCCGTGAAAGTGTTGTAATAAAGTAATAAATACACTGCATAGAGGGCGGTCTGTGTTAATTCAATATTGCGAGTTTTAAATCCGTAGGATTTATTGTTTGAGCAATAGAATTAATACAGACTGTTCTATATGCTTTTTTTATATCAAAAACAGATTGTTCATAAACTTTTGGTTTTTTTGTAAATATATTGTAATGTGCCGAATATCTTGACATTTTTCCTCAAATATTGTATTATGTAGGTAGGAGAATTTTTGAAAAATCTTTAAGGAGAAGCTTTGTGTATTACTATATAAAAGGAATTTTAGAAAAGAAAGATAATAACTTTGTTGTTATAGACTCGCACGGTGTTGGATATCTTATATACACCTCACTTTCGAGCCTTAACTCCATTGGCACTGTCGGGAGCAGTGTAACAATGTATACTCACCTTAATGTACGCGAAGATGCAATGGAGCTTTACGGTTTTACCACTGTTGAGGAAAAGGAAATGTTTACAAGACTTATTTCTGTTTCGGGTGTAGGCCCTAAGGTTGCACTTTCTATCCTATCGGTTACTACTCCGGAAAAGTTTGCAGTTGCGGTTATAACAAATGACACTAAAACCATCACAAAGGCTTCGGGTGTCGGTCCTAAAATGGCACAGAGAGTTATTCTCGAATTAAAGGACAAGCTCAAAAAGGCAGATTTGGATATTGATATTGACGTGTCTGTGGGCGTCACCGACGATAATTCAAAGAGCGAGGCAATAAGCGCTTTGATAGTATTAGGCTACAGTGGCGAAATGGCAAAAAAAGCAGTTGCAGAGGTCGAAGACGGTCTCGTAACTGAGGAAATTATAAAAAAAGCTCTGGCTATACTGATGATATAAGGAGAATTTATCTTGTTTGACGAAGAAGAAAGATTTGTAACAAGCGGATTTGTTAGCGAAGACGCCGAAATTGAATACGGTCTACGCCCCAAAACACTCGAGGAATATGTGGGACAGACAAAGGTAAAGGATAATCTTAGCGTTTACATAGAAGCGGCAAAAACCCGACGCGAAGCACTCGACCACGTTTTGCTCTATGGCCCTCCGGGGTTGGGAAAAACAACACTTGCCGGAATTATTGCCAACGAAATGGGTGTTAATATACGAATAACCTCAGGTCCTGCAATAGAAAAAGCAGGTGATTTGGCGGCAATTCTTACTAACCTTTCCGAGCACGATATTTTATTTATTGACGAAATTCACCGTATGTCCAAAACTGTTGAGGAGATTTTGTATCCGGCAATGGAAGATTATGCTTTGGATATTATTATCGGTAAAGGTCCGGCGGCAAAATCTATACGAATAGACTTACCAAAATTCACGCTTATAGGCGCTACCACAAGAGCAGGACTTTTGAGCGCTCCTTTAAGAGACAGATTTGGTGTTATAAGCCGTCTGGAGTTATATTCCCCCGAGGAGTTAAAGGATATTGTAATACGCAGTGCCTCACTTTTAGAGGTTGAAATAGACGAAGACGGTGCGGCAGAAATAGCCTCACGTTCACGCGGAACACCACGTATTGCGAATAGATTCCTAAAGCGCGTACGCGATTTTGCTCAGGTTAAGGGCGACGGTAATATCGACTACAAGAGTGCCGACACCGCGCTTAAAAAGATGGAAGTAGACGAGCTTGGTCTTGATACAATAGATTCACGTATGATAAAAACTATGATTGAAGCATTTGACGGAGGTCCGGTAGGACTTGATACATTGGCGGCTACCATTGGCGAGGAGGCAAACACCATTGAAGATGTTTACGAGCCATATCTGTTGCAGCTTGGTTTTATATCACGAACACCGCGCGGTAGAATTGCAACAAAGCTTGCCTACGACCATTTTGGGTATAAATTTACAGAATAATTTTTTAAACGGAGGTGTTGTTTTTGAAAAAGCTTATTATATGCTTGTGTTTTATATTTACACTGTTATTGGCTTTACAATCAAACACCTCTGCTCTTATTTTGGAGTATGACGGGGCACGCCATCAGTATGACGGTAATCTGTATAAGCTTGTTGTAAGAAATAAGCCTGTATATTCCGATATGGAGCCTATTATATTCAACGACCGTGCACTCGTTCCCGTTCGTGAAATTTGCGAGGCAATAGGTGCAGAAGTAAACTATATTCAGGATACCAGAACTGTTGAAATCATAAGAGACGCTATGTATATACGTCTTAAAATAAACGACAACACTGCAATGGTAAACGGTCAGAAGACTGTTATTCCCGATAATGTTGTGCCAAAGCTGATAAATAAAATAGGCTACAACACAAAAACAATGGTGCCTGTGAGGTTTATAAGCGAAACAATCGGTCTTGACGTGGAGTTTGACGAAAAAAATGGTTCTATCCTCGTGGATTCTGCGGGTAATGCAATAGCAACCATAAAACCCTCTGCCACGCCTAATCCGACTCCGAAACCGACACAAACACAAACACCAACAAAAGCACCTACTAAAACTCCCGTACCTGCAACAACGCCTGCTCCATCATCAACACCTGAGGTTGAGAGGTCGCTTATAACTAAATTAACGTACAATATGCCTGAGGAAAATAAGATTGCGGTTACTGTTTCGCTCGATAAAAAGACAAAGTATTCATACTTTACATTAACCGACCCCGAAAGACTTGTAGTGGATTTTCCAAACACTGATATAAAACTGTATCAGACAATATTTGATATAAACAGAAACGGATTTAATTCTGTTAGAGTAGGCATTAATCCCGAAAGAGCAAGAGTTGTTATAGATACCGATAAGCTAAAGAGCTACGGTTTTGAAACAAAGAACAACAATGTAATAATCTATGCACGTGCAGAGGAAACAGACAATTCAGCACAGAGTCCATCACCCACACAACGTCCGTCATCATCGCAGAGTCCGTCAACTACACCTGCTCCGTCTGCTACGCCAAAGCCGACACGTAAACCGATAGTACATACTGCAACGGAAAAATACGTTGTTATAGATGCAGGACATGGTGGAAACGACCCCGGCGCATTGGGTACAATTGACGAGCAAACAATAAAAGAAAGCGATTTAACACTTTCTATATCTAAAAAGGTTAAAGAGCTTGTGGAAGACGCGGGCTACAAGGTTTATATGACACGAAGCACCGACGTATACAAAACTCTTATTGAACGTCCTGCTTTTGCAAACAACTTGGATGCCGCAGTATTTGTCAGCATACATATAAATTCGTCCGAGAATGATGAGGCTTTTGGTACTGAGGTATACTATGCAGAATCCAATAACGAAAACCTGTACGGCACAACCAGCAGTGCGCTTGCAAAAAATGTTTTAAACCGTATGCTTTTGAATATGGGTTCTGTAAACCGAGGTGTACGTACTGCCGAGCACGCGGTAACAAAGAGAACAAATATGCCATCATGCCTTGTTGAAGTTGGATTTATCTCCAACACTGATGAGCTTTCCATGATGGTAACCGATTCATATCAGAATAAAGTAGCAAAGGGTATTGCAAGCGGAATACTTATGACTCTCGATGACATAACGGTTTTTGATTAAAACACAGAGCTGTCGAAAATTTTTGTAAAATTTTCAACATCTCTTGCATTTATATTAATTTTATTATATAATAATATGGTATGATATTTTACAAACAGACGAGGTGTATACAATGGCTTCAATCGGATTTGATAACAATAAATATTTGCTTATGCAATCTGAGCATATTAAAGAAAGAATTTCACAGTTTGGTGGCAAGCTTTATCTGGAGTTTGGCGGCAAGCTTTTTGACGACTACCATGCTTCACGCGTACTGCCGGGCTTTGAGCCGGACAGTAAGCTTAAAATGCTTTTGCAACTAAAAGAAAGTGTGGAAATTGTTATTGTAATAAATGCTTCCGACATAGAAAAAAACAAGCGCAGAAGTGATTTAGGTATCACCTATGACGTAGATGTGTTGCGCCTTATTGAGTGTTTTAAGTCGATTGGTCTTTATGTGGGAAGTGTTGTTTTAACACGTTTTAACACTCAGGTTAGTGCAGTAGCTTTTCAAAAGCGCCTTGAACAGTTAGGAATAAAAGTGTACAAGCACTATAATATTGATGGATACCCCTCAGATGTTTCAAAAATTGTAAGTGATGAGGGTTATGGCAAAAATGAATATATCCAAACCACAAAGGAGCTTGTTGTTGTAACTGCACCAGGTCCCGGAAGCGGTAAAATGGCAACCTGCCTTTCGCAGCTATATCACGAGCACAAAAAAGGAATACAGTCGGGATATGCAAAGTTCGAAACATTCCCTATATGGAATCTTCCGCTTACACACCCCGTAAATCTCGCATATGAGGCGGCCACTGCCGACCTTAACGACGTGAATATGATTGACCCGTTCCACCTCGAAGCTTATGGCGATACTACCGTAAACTACAACAGAGATGTGGAAATCTTCCCCGTAGTAAATGCAATGCTCGGGAAGATATTGGGAGAATGCCCATATAAATCACCAACAGATATGGGTGTTAATATGGCAGGAAACTGCATAATAGATGATGAAGTAACAAGAAAAGCATCAAATCAGGAAATTATACGCAGATACTACACCGCACTGTGCGACCACAAAAAAGGTACAGTGGAAAATGATGTTCTGCTAAAGCTTGAACTTCTTATGAACAAGGCAGGCATAACAACAAATGACCGTTCGGTTATAGCCCCTGCACTAAAAAAAGCGGCAGATACAAATTTACCTGCCACAGCACTACAGCTTTCCGATGGTACTATTATTACGGGCAAGACGTCATCTTTGCTTGGTGCATCTGCGGCGCTTATATTGAATGCATTAAAGGTTCTTGCTAAGATTGATGACAGTATTACACTTATATCACCAACTATAATAGAGCCAATACAAAAACTCAAGACAGACCACTTCGGGAACAGAAATCCGCGTCTGCACCCCGACGAAATTCTTATAGCTCTTTCAATATGTGCTACAACAGACAAGAATGCCGAGCTTGCTATGCAACAGATAGAAAAATTAAGAGGCTGCGAGGTACATTCCTCTGTGATTCTGTCGTCGGTAGATGCAAAGGTGTTTAAACGCCTTGGCATAAACTTCACCTGCGAGCCGGTATATGAAGAGAAGAAAAACTAATTTAAATACACTATCAGATAAAAGGAGAATAACATTATGTCGAATAAATATGTTAAATTCACTTCGTTGCTTATTACTATCCTTACAACTATATCTTTAACAGGTTGCGGTGTCATAACTTCTAATGTAAATATTAACGATACCGCTCCTGCTGTTTCAGAAAACGGAGAAACACCCCAAACACCTGACGAATTAATATCTCGTCGGGTTGTTTCCACAGAGCCTGAGCTTTCCGCACAGGAGTTACTTGAAAATATTGCTTATTTTGGAGACAGAAATAAATGCAAAATGGACAAAAAAATGGCAGAGGCTTACGCAAATACAATAGAGAGTGTTAACACAAAATATAACAGCTCTGCAAACTACTCATTACATACATATTTAGTAGATATTGCAGATGATGGTATGCCAATTCTGCTTACTGCATTCTGCGAGGGTGATGGTCTTTACGGAAATCGTGTTTGTTCCACAGATAATGAACAACCCATGTTTGACGCATGGACTTATGATGGTACAACTGCACAGAATGTTGCAGTTGAAAAGCACAATGCAATAGGAAAAAAAGCAAATTCTGTTGAGTTCTTGTCATATAACGGAAGTCCTGTTATTGCTCTTGGTTATAGCGTCTACAATGGTGCAGATGATGGTGTACAGGGCACTGTTTACTATTCTGTTAAAGACGGACAAATGACTAAGTTACACGATGAAATGGAGTGTGCAGCAAGAGGATATGGCGACGACATTATGCGTGGATATTATATCCCGTTATCAGATGGCATATATGGCGAGAAAGTAGGCGACAACCCCGGCATTCCCGCACAGAAGCTTGTTGACAGCGGCTGGTATGTAATCGGCATGGATCAGCCAGGCGTAAGCGTTGTTGGATATGCACGGTTGCTTGATGGTAAAATACTTGATTCTGAGGACGGACTTTGGCCACAAGCTTTTAGTAACAAGCTCACAGGAAATCCTCACGAGCAAATAATGGAGGGCTCATTGGATTTATATCTTGTAAATTGGAAAACAGGCACTGAGGTTATTGATACTTTACGCTCTTATGCAAAAGTGGCAGGCAAACCATCTTACTCCTATTCAAATGTATCTGCTATATTAACCGATGCACAATTTAAAGCCTTAGCAGTTGAGGTAGCAAAATCTATCAAAGGCGAGATTGGTGAAATTTATAAGCTATCTGACGATTTATACTACATTATTATCTATGTAAATGATGAGCCATGCGGCGGTGTTGTAATAAAAAATACCAACAATGGTGAGTCCTGGCGTACAATTTCGTCTGATACTGCACTTATGGAGGAAACCGACCTTCAAGCAACAGTAAACGATGACCAGTCAAAATCCAATATTCAAATTGACTACAGTAAGACTGACAATAGCGAAGAATATCTATCCACAGTATTAAACAACATTGACGGAACTGTTCCAAATAACGCAGCAAAATCGGAATTGACAGATTACATAAAAACCTGTATTTCAACAGACAGCCAAACAACTATAAAGGCGAAAAAGAACTGTGTTACAATTACAGATAAGACAATAGAAAAGAGCGTTGAAAATGCCATTGCTTGTCGCGACAAATTAAATGGAGTACTAAGCGAAAAAGACATTGAGCTTAACAAAGAAGTAACAGTTATTCTTCATATTATCTGTAACAAAGCAAATGTGGGCGAGAGTGTGCAAATAACGTTTGATAACACTATCGTTAATGCCCTTAATGATGCTGATTCAGTTAAAATAATGTTGGAGGATAACATACATTCTGTCAGCATTGGTGCAGATAAGCTAAGAGCCGTAATTGAGCAATACGAAAAGCTCGTTGTAATTCTCAGTAGAACAGCAGATAACACCTACTCAATCAAATTTGCAGATGCACAAGGTAATATCATAGATAAATTAGAGGGTGGAATTACCTTTACGCTTCCTGCCGTTAATGAGCTATGTACTGTTCAAGCCGAATATACAGGCGGAACAGATAATTGGGGCGGTCAGTTTGACGAAAATAACCGTACTATATCTTTCGAAACCCCATATTCTGGCTCATACACCGTTATTGAGGATTTGGTAACTATCACAGATATCGAGAAGCTTACACCAGAACAACAAAAAGCTATCAAATTTATGGTGTCAAAAGGATATTTCAGTGCAGATAACAATCTGTTTAACCCCGATAGCACACTCACAAGATACGATTTCACACAAGCATTGGTAAGAATGTTCTTTGCACTTGATAAATCACTGACTTGCAATTTCTCTGACGTTACAATAGATAATCCTTATTATTACTATGTGGCATCAGGCTCGGCAATAAATGTTATAGAAGGATATGATGACGGAACATTCAAGGGTGAGAAAAATATAATACGTGAAGAAATGCTTGCTCTTTGCGGTCGTACTTTGAAAAATCAAAAAGGATACATAGAACCAAGTAATCCCGAAGATTATCTGCACTTTACAGATAGTGCATCAATTCCAGATAAAATGCGCGCAGATATAGCGTTGACAGTCCGCGAAGGACTAATCGAAGATGGCGGCACACTATCACCGCAAGAAGAAATCACAAGAGCTGAAGGTGCCGAAATTTTGTATAAACTGTTTATGCTTTTGTATGAGGTAGAGCCTGTAAGCATACAACAAACCTCTTTTGCAGGCACATTGCCAATCACATTGGGAATAGTCGGCGGTGTTGTTGTATTAGCGGTTGTCGCATTCTTCATTATAAAAAGAAAAAAAACGCAAATAAATCACAATGCATAGAAGAAGCTAAATAAAAAAGAGTTGTAAAAGAATAATCTTTTACAACTCTTTTTTTACGCTATAACAAAAAGTGCCACGGATTCTATGTGCATAGTATTCGGGAATAAATCATAGCACATTGATTTTTCTAAGTTATATCCCCTGTCGCACAAAAACCTTGCATCACGCGCAAGCGTTGACGGATTACACGACACATACACAATCCTTTGCGGCTTTGCTAAAACAATCGCACCAAGTGTCTTTTCATCACTACCCTTTCTCGGCGGGTCAAGTATTACAATATCGGGTTTTAGTCCGCTATCAATCAGCTTTGGAACAATATTCTCCGCACTGTCTGCAAAAAACTGCGCATTGGATATATTATTGTTTTTGGCATTCTCTTTGGCGTTTTCTATCGCCTCTTTAACAATCTCAACTCCAACAACTTCCTTTGCATCCCTTGCGGCGCACAGTGATATTGTACCTATTCCGCAATAAACATCCATAACAATATCCGTATTTGTAATCTGTGCATATTCGAGTGCCTTTGTATACAACCTCTCGGTCATAACAGGGTTTATCTGATAAAAGCTATGCGGCGAAATTTCAAATTCTATTCCAAGCAATGTATCCTTAATGCAGGATTTTCCGTACAATGTTATATTCTCAGGGCCAAGAACAAGATTTGTCTTTTCCTTATTTACATTCAGTATTATACTTACAATTCTTTTGCTTACTTTTAAAAGCTTTTCTATTAGAATATCTTTTTTTGGCAGAGCCTTATCATTGGCAGAAATTACAACCATAATTTCACCACTGCAGTGCGAGTTCCTTACAAATACACGTCTTATTGCACCCTTGTGCTTTTCCTCATCGTATACGCTCACATTACACTCTGTCATATACTCCTTTATGGCTTTTAAAATATCACCATTTATAGCATCTCCCATCATACAATCCTCTACGGGAATTATACTATGACTTCTTTGCGCATAAAATCCACTCACAATGTTCTCATTTTTATCTTTCCCTATCGGAAAAACCATCTTGTTGCGGTATCTTAAAGGCTCTTTTAAAGTATCTATGCCGTCTACCTCAAAACCGCTAAAGCCACCGATTCTTTGCAGGGCATTATTTACAAACTGACGCTTGATATCCTTTTGATACTCATACCTTATGTGCATAAGCTGACAACCACCGCAACGGTTAAAAACACTGCACGGTGCTTCTTGTCTGTAAACTGACGGTTTTAAGATATTTATTGCTTTTCCGTAGGCAAATTTTGTTCTTACCTTTACAATAAGACACTCTATTACATCTCCATCTACCGTTTGCGGAACAAAGACAGTGTATCCATCAATATGTCCTATTCCGTTTCCGTCTGAGGATACTGCTGTTATTTCTAATTCATAGACCTTGTTTTTTTCAACAGGAATCATATTTTAACTGTACCTTTCACAAAATCAATCCTCTTTTATGTTTATTATTACACCAACTGCAGGCTTTGGAAATACACTAAGCGTATACTTGGGCATATTTTCGCCCGCCTCTGTAACCTTACGTATCTGCTCAATTTTTACGGGATTTAAAATAAACATAGCCTCGTACTGCTCGTCTGCAACTCCCTCGTAGCACTCGTCGGGACTGCGCTTGGTATCAACGTAATCCTCATAATTATCGGCATTGATGCGTAAAATATCCTCCATAATCAGTTTATTAAGCACAACTGTATCAAGTCCACAATACGATTCCGACATTTCGGGGCATAGCTTTTCCTTTATATAGTCCTTGTCCTTTAAAGTCAAACGATAGAAAAAGTCCCCACCACAATACATTGCAATTTTGGTATCAAGACGTTTGGTGGCAATCTGCTTGCGCATTGTATCCACAAACGAGTCGTCGCCATAGTCTACAATTATTTTTTCTATCTTAAAATGGTCTTGTACTGCAGAAACAAAATAGTCCCTCTTAAAGCCTTTAGGAGTTTTAAGTGCCCTGTGCAATGGCACAACAGCAATACCGTCGGATTTAGAATTCATAAGTGATACCATAGTATAGTTATATGGCTCTTTGCCCGTATGATTGGGGTTATTCTTCTTCATAAAATCACGATATTGCAAGCATGTTTCGTAACGTGTCTGCCCATCTGTTATATACAGAGACAGCGACTTAAACTGCTCAACTATATAATCTATAGTCTTTTTTTCGGTAATAACCCATATTCTGTGATGTACCGAATCCTCCGAAACAAAATTCATATCGGGAGTTTCCTCCGCAATATCATTCATCAGCTTAAGGAGTTCTTTTTCGTGCTCAACATACAAGCACGAAACCATACTCAAGTCCGCATTGGTTGCAGTAAGGAAATCGTATCTGTCCTGCCTTGATACCTCGCGCACTTCCTCGCACGACATTATTGCACCCTCACCAAGCGCTTCTAATTCGACCAACGAAACAAAGCTTCTGTTGTTTATCTGCACCTTATCAATGGTCATTACCTGCTCGTACATATATATTGCTTCTTCTTTTTCGCGCACTAAAATGTCGTTTTTTATCCATTCATTAAGATACTTTGCAGAACGTGTGAACTTGTTATTGTTTTCGTCGTCATTCTCGTAGCTTTTTCCCGTAAAAAGTCTTACGGAATTATATTCACTCAGTTCATAAAGCTTGTCTCTGTCCTCGTGATTGAGGTCATAATAGGGCGGTGATATTTTATCGCCTACATCGCCCATTTCACTGTTATATCTATATCCCTTAAATGCTTTTATATTCGCCATATTCACTACCTCCTCGTCGAAGCAAAATCTGCTCGCTTTGACTTTTTTATAAAAAGTCATCCGCTCGCTTTTTTGCTTCTCCTCTTTCACAAAAAGTCACGCTCGGTTCGCCTGTTCAGTTGTAAACGCCCTCACGACGACTCACTGTCGCTACCAACTTTTTGTGAGTTTTTTATGATGCGTTATTAATGCCCATACTACTATAATTATAACATTATTTAAAATTAAGTCAAGCAAATTTTTGATTGAGTGCCAAATATTGTAATTTTTCTTTAAAATTTCATCGGTTAATTTGTTGTATTTGTTCAATAATAAAAATGTCGCAATAAGCTGACTTTTAATATATATTATGATGGGAGGAAATTAACGTGAAAAATCACGTTAATTTCTCCAACGGATTAAATTGCACCGCCAAAACTTTCGCACCCGTAAAGGTGCGAAACGGCGATGTGCATAATTTCCATTATACGCCTTGTCTGTCTACAAGCAAGGCGGCATAATGTTTTTATTACTATTTGTAGACAGAAAGGCTATGGAAATTAATATGGATATGCAGGGAACAGGTAAATTTGTTAAAGGTATGGCGGCAGGAATGGTAGTTGGTGCGGCTGCTACTATGATGACAAGTCCAAATGCGCAAAAGAATTATCATAAATTAGCTAAAAAAACAGAGGGTGTTTTTAAAAGCATAGGTTCTGTGCTCGATACTGCGATTGATATGATGAAATAACACCACATAAAAACGGTCATCTTTTAGTATTGATGACCGTTATTTCTTATATTATTCAGTTACCAGATTTTGTACCTCTTGTTCCTCTGTTTGCAAATCCTCCACATACTCCTCGTCGCCCTCTACAAGCTCCATACGGTTTATAGAAACCTCGTATGCGGTTTTTGTAATAACCTCCTCATCGGAAAGTCTTTTCTGGTACTTTCTCGATTGAATACGTCCCCAGATTCTTACATTATCACCAACGTTAAGCGTCTTTGCAAAGCGGGCATTTCTTCCCCATGCAATTATCGGTATATAATCGGACTTGTTGTAGCTTCTGTTTACCGCCAGGAGAATATCTGTTATTTCTCTCCCGAAAGGTGTTGTGCGGTATATCGGCTCTTTGCATATATATCCGTTTAAAAATAACGAGTTGGGATTTTTGTTTTCATCCTCGTCAAAATGAGCAATATCCTTTGCAAAAACAGTTAAAACAAGCTTGTTTGAGCCATTCTCGTAGCTGTTATATGAACGGAACTGACCCGAAATTTCTACCTTATCGCCAATTTTATATTCGCCCTCCATAATAAGACGTTCCGAAACCATTATTCTTACACTGTCTGCCGCACCGCTCAGACGTGGAATCTGTACGGAAAATGTATAAAATTTTTCACCGTAAATTTCGTGATTAAACTCAAAATCGCTCTCGATTGAGCCTATAACGACTGCCTGATTGTTTGTATTATCCATACTATGTAATCCTCCTTAGTTTTTTTGTCATTTATTTTATATCTATTCTCTGTATATATAAAATATTACTACGTTTTTACACATAAATATACTATTATACTCTAATTATATTATACTCCAAAAATGTAAAGAAATTATAAACACTAAATTAATTTTATATAAATTCTTTCCTGATTAATCATTTTCTTCCTTATTTACCAATATCCGATACTCTGTGCCCCACTCAAATTCTTCTTCGACCATTTTCGCGTCAATACCGCCATTTTTCATCATATCAACCGCTTTTTTTACAGTATTTTTAAAAATGGCAATATTTGCAATATTTAACTCCTTTATTGGCGGATTATGTATCTTTTGCATTGGATTTGCCATTTTTTTGACCATATTCTCCGCATCTTCTGCGCTCATATTACCAAGACACATTTTTTTAACTGCCTCGAGTTGCTTTTCTTCGCTATCGAGTCTTAAAAGTGCACGTGCATGGCGCTCCGTTAAATTATATTCACGTATTAATTTTTTTACAACTGACGGAAGATGCAATAACCTTAGTCTGTTTATAACATTGGAACGGCTTGTACCAATGCTCTCGGCAACTTCAATCTGCGTCATTCCCTGGTCAGCTATAAGAGTTTCGTAGCTTTGTGCAATCTCAAAAAAAGACAAATCTTCACGCTGAAGATTTTCTAAAAGAGATAGAACTGCACATTTTTTGCTATCACTGTTTATAACATATGCGTTAATTGTTTTAAGACCTGCACGCACTGCCGCGCGAAATCGTCTTTCTCCCGAAATAAGCTCATAATAGCAACCATCATCACTGCGGCGCACCGTTATTGGTTGTATAAGACCGTATTTCAGAATAGAATTTTTGAGCTCCTCAAGCCCTTCCTCATCAAAGTATTTTCTCGGTTGCGACGGGTTGGGCGCAATCTCATCAAGAGGAATTGACATCAAAACCTCTCTTTTTGTTTTTAAAATGCCAAGCATAACAGTAGCCTTTCCGCCCGCATTGTTATTTTTCAGGGCTTTTTTGCGGGCACAATAAAGCCTGTTAATATGTATTTTAAGAAGCCTTTGGCGGCGGAAACAAACCTTGAGCCGCCGCCGAAAACCCCTCGGTGGTGGAAGGTGTAAGACATAGGGGGTAAACAGGGCATTGGGGAACCCTGTGTATGCATACGCGGCATACCTTTGCCTTACATTTACTATTATACCATATTTTCCCAAAAAATAAAGCAAAATCCGTCGACGGATTTTGCCTTTATTTTTAAATATTCAGTTATTTGTGCATTTTATAGCATTGTTCGATTGGGATTTTTGTCGCAATACCGGGCTTTCGGGGGTATTTCATCGGTGTTTGTCGTACTTTTTTTACAATAATAATTTTGTGCGACAAATCGGTGAACGGAATATTTGCCTCATACACTCCACAAACCTCGCCGCCAAGGATTGTTATAGCTCGCTTTGCCTCCTCAAGTTCCCTGTCTGCAAGAGGACCTTTGAGGGCAAGAAAGTATCCGCCAACCTTTAAAAATGGCAGACACCACTCACTTAAAAGTCGCATATTGGCAACTGCACGCGATACAACTGTATCAAATGCGGCTCTGTATGCCCTGTCCGCGCCCCCGTCTTCTGCACGGGAATGTACCATTTCTATTCCATCTATATTAAGCTCGTTTGCAACCTCACTTAAAAATTTTATACGCTTGTTTAAAGAATCAAGCAGTGTAAGCTCAATTTCGGGTTTTGCGATTTTTAAAACAAGTCCGGGAAAACCCGCGCCTGTTCCTACGTCTATTACCTTTCCCTGAACCTTACCTGTGCAAATGGCAGTTAAAGAATCCAAAAAATGCTTTGTTGCTATACCCTCGTCATCTGTTATGGCAGTAAGATTTATTTTGATGTTCCAATCCTTTAATAGCTCAGCGTATTTTTCAAGCTGCTCTATTTGGGTTTGGTTTATATTTAAGGATAGCTTTTTAGCGCCCTCTTGCAAAATATCTTTCATAGATATATTTCCCTTTCAGTTTTGTGTTTATACAATTTACTACATTATATATTTAGGTTAAAATGTGTTGTTCTTTATGCTTTTTTAATATTATTATTTGTTTTATCCGCCTGTTTTTTCTTTATAAAACATATTGTAAATATGAGTTGAATTGCAAAAGCAATTATTGTTTCAAAAATAATAAGTTGGTTTGGCACAAATGGTTTAAAATAATATTCCCACTTCTCCGTTTGAAAAGCATATGCAAATATACACGAAGAAATAAAACTCAAAACATTACCTGCAATTATAACAGATACACTTCTTATCTTCAAACTGCTATAACACAAAATTCCAAACCCGAAAACCATTATTAAATAAAACCATAATGTTCCTGTTGTTGCATCTTCGTTCATTGCTAAAAATACAAAAGGTATACAATACCCCAAAATCAGCAAAATCCTTGCAAGCGTTTTTTTCATTCTTCTACCGTTTCCTTTTCGTTATCTCTATCCGCTTCGTTCAATGTGCCACAACTTGTAGGGAACGGGCTTGCTCGTTCCGTCTCTTTCGGCAGGAGCAAGCCCCTGCCCTACATTGTACGAAATGGTTGAACAATTTAGATGCCAATCAGTTTTAAATAAATTGAATTGCCTTAATACACCGATAGGTGCAATTCATGAGTCGCAGACTCAATTTATGAAATCTTTGATTTCAATTCACGCCGAAGGCAATTCATTGAGTTTGCTTTGCAAACTCATTATACCACAAATAAATCCCTTTTTCAAGGCTATGACCACAAAATTTAACATAAGTATTGACAATATTTTAATCTTGTTATAAAATAATTATATCAAAACAAATAAAAACAGCTTAATTTGAAAGGAGTGAGTATAATTGGAAAACAATATAATTATGCTTGAAGATGAAAACGGTTGTTCTATCGAATTTGAGGTTATTGACGTTTTTGAACTTGATGAAGTAACATACTTTGCACTTGTTGAGGTTTTACCTGAGGAGCAGGAAAGCGACGAGGTTCTTTTGATGCAGGTTGCAGGCGACCTCGACTCAGACGATGCTGAGCTTGTTATGATTGATGATGAGGAACAGCTCCAAAAAGCGTTTGATGAATTCTGCAGACGCGACGAGGAAGCAGCTATAGAATAACCCGGAATTTTCTAAATGTAACAATATTTTAATACAACAAAAAAATAAAATCAGTTGTATTTTTTATAAAAATGTGTTACAATAACTATAGTAACAAAACCTTTTGGTTTTTTACTTAAAATTAAATTACGTAAAACACCCTGAGATTTCGCGTGTAGTAGTCTTTTTTTTACCAACACTTCTAATATGGGATTTAATCTTCGTTTGCAGCGTAAATGCCTCCTTTGCTTTTGCAATGCCAGTGGACTTATAAAACAAACGAGAACTGCCCACCTGCTTACGCAGGTAGAAAACAGACTATGATGTACGGTTATTTTGGGGATTTTATTTTTTTGCATATTTTATAGTGTACATATCTCATATTAATATAGAAGCTCTTTTTGTTTAGTGCAATTTTTACAGTTTTGTGTGCATATTTTTAGTTATATTGCAATTATATTAATGAATTTTTACTTTTTTCAAAATACTATTGATTTTTTGCCAAAAAGAGAGTAGAATAGTTGTGATAATTATAATGGATTTTTATGTGAATTTTTACAGGAGGTAAAAAATGTCATTCCTATCGGTTTTAAGCATTATCTTGCAAGTGTTTTCGATAAGCATCGGAATGTATTATTTTTTGGTTGGAGTAAGCGGATTTATTAAAAAGCACGATACACACAAAAAAATCTCGGACAAATTGCACCGATACGCGCTTATTATCTCGGCACACAACGAGCAGGCTGTTATTGCAAATATGGTTGAATCGCTAAAGCAGATTGATTATCCTAAAGAGTATTACGATATATACGTAATTGCCGACAACTGCACAGACAACACTGCTGATGCGGCTCAAAATGCAGGTGCAATAGTATACGAAAGAACCGACGCAACCAAGCGCGGCAAGGGTTTTGCACTTGAGTGGATGTTCGAAAAGCTGTTTGCAATGGGCGATAAGTATGATTATATATCTATATTCGATGCAGATAATCTTGTTGACCCTGGCTTTTTAAAGGCTATGAACGAAAGGGCAAATCAGGGATTTAAGGTTGTTCAGGGATTTTTGGATAGCAAAAATCCGTATGACTCGTGGATAAGCGCATCGTACTCATTCTGCTTCTGGTGTGTAAACAGAATTTTCCAACAGGCAAGATATAATCTTGGTCTTTGTTGTGAGCTTTCGGGTACAGGCTTTATAATAGCACTTGATACACTTAAAAAGCTTGGTTGGGGCGCAACTTGTCTTACCGAGGATATGGAATTCACAATGAAGCTATGCTTAAACAACGAAAAAGTTGCTTTTGCATACGATGCAAAGATATATGACGAAAAACCACTTACACTTGTTCAGTCATGGAAGCAAAGAAAAAGATGGATGCAGGGTCATTGCGATGTTGCCTCGAGATATTTCTGGAAGCTTATTAAAAAAGGTATTAAGGAGGGTAATGTTTCTTGCATAGACTGTGCAACATATCTTGTTCAGCCTATAAGAATTATTGCAATGGGTATAATCACATTCTTTGCATATGCCCAGACATTCTATCCCGACGGAAATCTTGGATATTGGCAGCTTAACTATATTTTTGAAAGTCCGATGATTTGGAGCGTTATATCTCTTGTTCAGCTTTGCTACACTCCGTTTGTTATATGGTATGAGCGGCGTGAGTTTAAACCGTCTATGATTTTATTCTACTTAGGATATATCATATACAATTTTACATGGGTACCTATTGCCATTGCAGGAATGATAGACAAAAACAAAACAGAGTGGTCGCACACTGCACATACCCGAACACTCAGCATTGAGGAAATGGATAGTTTAAAAAGCAAAAACAAGGCATAAATTATAAAACAAAAAAAGCATATCAATAAGAGGTGTACTCTTAGGGACAGTAAATACAAAAGGGAGAAACGATTGAGTTCGTTTCTCCCTTTTATCGTAGGGTTCGGCGGTTTCCGACGAACCGTGAAGATCTTAGGATTATCCTAAATATTTGGAAGATGCCATATATCTTCCCTGCTTGTTGCAGTACCGGACATATTATTGATAGAAACCTGCGTTACCTAAACATAATAGAGGTGCATAATAGTAACAATTAAAATTACATTCACTAAATTTTATTTGAATATCATTATATCCTGTAACATTAACATCCACATCTATAGGACCAGTTGTTTTTGTCATTTCAGGAGATTTGTAAATGGTTTTTCCGTCAGCTATTATAGTTAAATAGACAGATCTATCATCAGTTTCACCTTCTGGAATATAGAGTGTTCCCTTAAATCTCGAGTATTTCATATTGCAAAGGTATTGCAAATTCAAATTGTCTCTATATTGATTACAAATTGCATGATTATAACTATTTCCATAATTATCAGTCAATTCGTCAGTTTCACATGGATAATCATTAATACTTACCATATCTTCTAATTTAACAGTAGGATATTCCAAATCCCCGTCCATATCTCCTAAATACACAGTAAAATTCGGTCCATCCCAATATACAGGTTTACCTATAGCATTTGCAACTGCTCTGACAGGTAAATATGTTGTGCCATTATAGATAATAGGCTCAACTTTGTTACCATTAGCATCAGTGGGGTTCAGTCGCTGTCCGTCAACAACGATTTTTATTCCGTTCATAAGAACATCATACAGTGTGGTTGTATTTGCAGCAATTACCGCTCCTCCTGTTACAGTCGCACCAATTAAAATGCCTGCAATTAATCCTTGTAATCTTTTTTTCATCTTGTTTTACCTCCTAATAAACCTCGAAAGTCTTTTTATAGCCTATATTGTATCATATATAGCCTACTTTGTCAATACTTATAGACTATAATTAGTCTATAAATTTACATAAATTATATGGGGTAGGAAAATGGATACTTATACAACAGTAAAAAACAGAATTTTATATTTATGCGAAGAAAAGAGAATTACAATCAATAAATTAGCAACTGAGTCCGGTGTTGCACCATCAACTATTAAAAACATTTTGTACGGAAAAAGTCAAAATCCCGGAATTGTTACTTTAAAAATGCTATGCGATGGTTTGGGAATAACTCTAATAGAATTCTTCAATACAGAGGACTTTGAAAACCTTGAACAAGAAATAAAATAAGGAAAAAGCTATGGAATTACAAAAACGAAAACCAACAAGATTAAAAGGATATGATTATTCAACACCAGGAATGTATTTTCTGACAATTTGTGTAAAAGATAGAAAACAACTGCTTGGAAAAATTGTAGGGTGCGGCGATTTCGACGCACCGCAAATGATATTATCTGAATATGGAATAATTCTTGATAGACATATTAGGTTGATGAATGAAAAATATTCCCACATAAATATAGATAAATATGTAATTATGCCAAATCATTTTCATTTAATTCTCAACATAACAGATTACAAAAACGGTGCGTCGGAAACCGCCGCACCCTACAATAATGAAACCTCAAAATTTATATCGTTATTAAAACGATATTGCAATAGAGACTATGGCGAAAATATATGGCAATCATCTTGCAATGACCACATAATCAGAGGTCAAAAAGATTATCAAAAAATATGGGAATATATAGATACAAATGTTATAAGATGGCAAAAAGATTGTTTCTATAATGATTAAAGGCTCTCGTAAATTTGCGAGAGCCTTTTACTGTCCTTAAGAATACGTCTCTTATGATATGCTTTTTTTGTTTATATTTCTCTATATTCTTTCTGACCAATTTCGTAGAGGTCATTTCCCTCGCAGTCCATTAAAACTACTGCAGGAAAATCCTCAACAACAAGACGTCTTATCGCCTCTGTACCCAAGTCGTCGTATGCGACAACCTCTGCCCCTTTGATTGACTCGGCAATAAGTGCTCCTGCACCGCCGATTGCGCCAAGATATACAACACAGTTACGCTTAATTGCGTCAACTACTTCCTGTGAGCGCACGCCCTTACCTATCATAGCGCCAAGACCGTTATCCAAAAGCATCGGTGTATACGCGTCCATTCTGCCTGCGGTTGTTGGTCCGCACGAGCCTATTACCTCGCCAGGCTTTGCAGGACACGGACCTGCATAATAAATCATCTGGTCCTTTAAATCTATCGGGAATGGCTCGCCCTCTTTAAAAAGTCTTGTCATTCTCTCGTGTGCTGCATCGCGTGCAGTATAAATCACACCGCTGATGAGTACACTGTCGCCAACCTTTAATTCCTTTATAACATCCTTTGTGATGGGTGCTTTTATATGTTTTACTGACATTGTAATTTTCCTTTCTATTCCACTGTCCATTCGATTTTGCCCGCAACTCCGCTGGTCATACCCTTACGTGCTTCGCTGACTGTGAAAACACGGTTAAGTGCAAGACCAAAGCTCCTGAAAATTGCTTCCCAGATGTGATGTCCGTTATGACCTTTTAGTAAATCAATGTGAAGCGTGCAACAAGCACCCTGAGCAAAGCCCTCTAAAAATGTTTCCAAATCCTGAGAATACATACCCTCAACAGTCGGCTCAATCTCACAGCCGTGATAGTCGATATCAATATACGCTCTTGATTCGAAGCTTATTGCACATTGTGCCTTTGCCTCGTCGATTATGCCCACTGCGTCACCAAAGCCAAGCGCACCGTCTGTTTTTTCTATGTATTCCTTTGCGGCTTTACCCATTGCTATTCCCAAATCTTCACAAATTACGTGAGTTAGGGTGAATTCGTCAAGCGACATATCAACGTCAATATTAAACTCGCCTCTCCATGCAATATGCTCTATCATATGGTTAAGGAATGTAAGCGGTGTTTTTATATGCTTTCTGTAATCAGGTCTGATTGGTGAAAAATCAAAAACTACTTTCATTTCAGATTCCGTTGTTTTTCGTGTTACAGATATTTTTTCCATAGGTTTTACCCCCTCTCCTTAACAGCAAGTCCGTGTGTATCAAAGCCCTCAACCGTTGCAAAGCGATATGCATAATCTCTTACCTTTTCAAAACCGTCTTTTGAGGCATAGCCTACCGATGAGCGCTTTAAAAAGTCCTGAACACTAACTGACGAGAATGTTTTTGCAAAACCGCCTGTTGGCAAAATTGCATTCGGACCAAGCACGAAGTTACATAGGGTTACGGGTGTGTAATCACCAAGTAATATCTCGCCTGCATTCTTTATAAGAGGAAGTACGTCGAACGGTTTCTCGGTCATAACCTCCATATGCTCGGGTGCATATTCGTTTACAAAGTCGATTGATTCTTTTAGCGAGTCTGTTAAAATAACTCCGCCATATGTAGTAAGATTAATTTCTATAAATTCCTTTCTCTTTGGAGAAATCTTTTCTAATTGCTCGTTTACAATCGGGATAACTGCATCCACAAGCTCCTTTGAGTGAGTAACTAAAAGCGCCGCACTGTCGGGACCGTGTTCTGCCTCTATCATCCAGTCAAGCGCAACTTTATGCGGGTCTGCCTTTTCGTCTGCTAATACTATAATCTCTGACGGACCTGCAGGCAAGCCTGCATCTATGTTGTTTGATAAAACTCTCTTTGCCGCTGTTGCATAGCTATTACCAGGGCCTATAATTTTGTGGCATTTTGGAATAGTTTCTGTACCGTATGCAACTGCTGCAACTGCTTGTATTCCGCCTACTTTATAAATTTCACTAATACCTATTATCTTTGCTGCTGCAAGGATTGCATCGTCAACCTCACCCTTTTCGTTTGGAGGTGTTACAACAACAATTCTTGGAACTTTTGCAACTACTGCAGGAATACCCAACATACACAAAACCGACGGGAATGAGCCTTTGCCATGCGGTACGTACAAGCATACGTCAACGATAGGTGTTGTTTTTTCGCCTACCATAAGACCGTCATCTACCATTGTGAACCACATTTCTTCGGGTAGTTGCTTTTCGTGGAAATCGTATATGTTTTTGTATGCATACTCTATTGCTTCTCTTGTTTTTGCATCAAGTCTTGCATAACCCGTTTCGATTTCCTCAGGTGTTACCTTCATACTCTCGGCAGTTAACTCAACCTTATCAAACTTAGCAGTATATTCTAAAACTGCCTCGTCGCCTCTTGCCTTTATATCGTCAGAAACTTCCTTTGCAATCTTCATTTGCTCGGTAATATCAAGCTCCGCTCTCTTCATTATAAAGTCATACTGCTCTTTTGTCATCTGAGATAATTTGTATATATTAGGTTGCATTTTGCACCATTCCTTTCGCTTATGGAGATATTTATCAGTTAAATAGCTCCTTCATTTTGTCTTTAAAGCTTTTTTTCTTTTTATATAATGCTTCGTCGTCAAAATCCTTTAAGATTTCCTTTTGCTTGTCGGATAGATTTTTCGGAATTTCGACGTCTACTATAACATACTGGTCGCCCCTGCCCTTAGAACGAAGATACGGAATACCCTTTCCCCGTAATCTGAAGCGTGTCTGCGGTTGTGTACCCTCGGGGATATCGTACTCAACAGGACCGTCTATAGTAGGTACTGTGAGCTTTGCACCCAGAATTGCCTGAACAACCGAAACGGGCATTGTGATATATACATCGTTGCCATCACGTCTGAAAATTTCGTGGCGCTTTACGCGTATTGTCAAAAGCAAATCTCCGTTTGGACCGCCTCGCTCTCCTGCTTCGCCCTTGCCTGAGATTTGCATTGTCTGTCCGTCGTCAATACCCGCAGGTATATCAACCTCAACAGTTTTGTTTTTTCTAACCTTACCTGCACCTCTGCAATCACGACACGGGTCTGTTATCTTTTTACCTATACCGTTACATTCGGGACACGTTGTTACGTTTGTCATATATCCAAGCATTGTACGTTGCTGAATTTGTATCTGACCCGAGCCATTACATCTTGAGCACGTAACGGGACTTGTACCGGGTTTTGCACCGCTGCCGTTACAGGTATCGCACTTATCCAATGATGATATGTTTATCTTCTTTTTTGTACCGAATGCCGCCTCGGTAAAGTCTATGTTTATAATTTGTCTTAAATCGGCACCACGTCTTGGTCCATTACGTCTGCTTTGTCCGCCAAAGCCGCCAAAACCGCCGAATATATCACTGAATATATCTCCAAAATCAAAGCCTGCACCGTTAAAGCCACCGCCGCCTGCGCCAAAGTTAGGGTCAACACCCGCATGACCAAATTGGTCGTAGCGAGACTTCTTTTCAGGGTCGGATAACACTCCGTATGCTTCGTTTACCTCTTTAAACTTTGCCTCTGCTTCTGCATTACCGGGGTTAAGGTCAGGATGATATTTTTTTGCTTCTTTTCTGTATGCTTTTTTTATTTCTGCGTCGCTTGCGCCCTTACCAATGCCAAGGACTTCGTAATAATCTCTTTTATCAGCCAATTTTTTCACCTACCGCATTTTATTATACAATATAATTCCTGTTTTGTAAAGTGTTTATGGGTAAAAAAGCACAACAACCATACGTGCTGTGCTTTTTTTACTAAACTTTTTATTAGTCGTTATCAACTTCGCGGTAATCTGCCTCATAAACATTATCGTCATTTTGTGCGCCCTGGGGATTTGCGCCATTAAAATCATCAGGATTTGGTTGTGCACCCTGAGGATTTGCCTGTTGATACAGCTTTTCGGAAATAGAATAGAACTTTTGTTGCAAGCTCTCTGCTGCAGCCTTGATTGCCTCTGTATCTGTGCCCTTTAGAGCTTCCTTAACCTTTTCGATTTCGGCAGTTACTGCGTCCTTGTCGGCAGCATCTATCTTGTCGCCTACTTCGCCAAGTGTCTTTTCTGATTGATATACCAAAGACTCGGCATTGTTTCTTGTTTCTACTTCTTCTTTTCTCTTTTTATCTTCTTCTGCATACTTTTCAGCTTCTTTTACCGCCTTTTCTATATCCTCATCGGAAAGGTTTGTTGATGCAGTAATTGTAATCTTCTGCTCGTTGCCTGTGCCAAGGTCTTTTGCAGAAACATTTACGATACCGTTTGCGTCGATATCGAATGTTACTTCAATCTGAGGTACGCCACGTGGAGCAGGTGCAATTCCTGTAAGATTAAATCTGCCAAGAGTTTTGTTGTATTGAATCATTTCTCTCTCACCCTGTGCAACGTGAACTTCAACAGAAGTCTGACCATCTGCAGCAGTTGAGAATATTTGTGATTTCTTTGTAGGGATAGTTGTATTTCTTTCGATAAGCTTTGTGAATACTCCGCCCATTGTTTCGATACCCAAAGATAGCGGTGTTACGTCAAGAAGAAGTACACCCGTTTCCTCACCGCCAAGAACACCTGCCTGTCTTGCAGCACCTACTGCAACACATTCGTCAGGGTTAATGCCCTTGTGCGGCTCTTTACTCATTTCCTTTTTAACAGCTTCCTGTACTGCAGGGATTCTTGATGAACCACCAACAAGGAGAACCTCGTCAATGTCTGATGGGCTAAGGTCTGCGTCCTTCATAGCGTTTCTTATAGATACCAATGTTCTGTCTACAAGGTCTGCGGTTAATTCGTCGAACTTAGCCTTTGTTACTGTGATATCAAGGTGCTTTGGACCTGTTGCGTCTGCAGTAATGAACGGAAGATTAACATTTGAGGTTGTTGTTGTTGAAAGCTCAATCTTTGTCTTTTCTGCAGCTTCCTTTAGTCTTTGCATAGCCATCTTGTCGTTTGAAAGGTCTACGCCCTCGTTCTTCTTGAACTCTGCTACAAGATAGTCTATTACTCTTTGGTCGAAGTCGTCGCCGCCAAGCTTTGTATCACCGTTTGTTGAAAGAACTTCGAATACACCGTCGCCGATTTCAAGAATTGATACGTCAAATGTACCTCCGCCAAGGTCGTATACCATTATTGTCTGGTCCTTGTCGCTCATACCGTATGCAAGAGCAGCAGCAGTAGGCTCGTTTATAATTCTTAAAACTTCAAGACCTGCAATTTTACCTGCGTCTTTTGTTGCCTGACGTTGTGAGTCGTTAAAATATGCAGGTACTGTAATAACTGCCTGAGTAACAGTTTCGCCAAGGTACGCCTCTGCGTCTGACTTAAGCTTTGATAAAATCATTGCACTAATTTCTTGCGGTGTGTATGCTTTAGAGTCAATTTCAACCTTTTCGGCAGTACCCATCTTTCTCTTTATAGACATTATTGTTCTGTCTGCATTTGTAACTGCCTGACGTTTTGCAACCTGACCTACAATTCTTTCGCCATCTTTTTGGAAAGCAACAACTGACGGTGTTGTTCTTGCACCCTCACTGTTTGTAATTACGTTGGCGTTTCCGCCCTCCATAACTGCCACGCAGCTGTTTGTTGTTCCCAAGTCAATTCCTATAATTTTTGCCATTTTTATTCATTTCCTTTCTTAAAATACATATATGTTGATTTTTCGGGAGGAGCAAGCCCCTCCCCTACGTTTTTTTATAATTTTGATCTTTTCAAATCTGTAAAAATTTGTTCAGATTGGTGTTTTGTTGCGAGGGTGCTGTATGTTGATACCGCCCCGAGCAAAAAATGCCAAGATGGATAAATTTTTCAGATTTAGTTTGCTACTTTTACCATTGAGTGTCTTACTACTCTTTCACCTTTGTATATGTAGCCTTTCATAAATTCCTCGACTACAGTGTTGGTGTCTATTGACTCGTCTTCGATGTGCATTACTGCATTGTGAAGATTTGGGTCGAACTCGTTACCTACTGCTTCAATTTCCGAAACGTCAAGCTTTGTGAGAGTTTCTTTAAATTGCTTCATTATCATTTCGACTCCCTCTTTGAGCTTTTTTGCTTCCTCAGTAGTTACTTCGGTTTGCAGTGCTCTTTCGAGATTGTCGCCAATTGGTAAAATCTGTTCGATAGAATCTATTATTGCATCTGCATATCTTGCATCTTTTTCGCGCTGCGAGCGCTTGCGGAAATTATCATACTCAGCCATAAGACGCATATATTTGTCGTTCTGCTCTTTTAGCTTTTCTTCTAATTCTTCTTCCTTTGTTAGCTCGTTTTCTTCTAAAACTTCAGTTTCTTCAGTTTCGAGCACTTCTTCCTTATTCTCGTCTGCCATTTTTGCCTCCTTATTTATCGTCTAATATATACTGACTTAGAATCTTATCAATTTCTGCCGAAATCAAATCTAAACTTGCAAACACCTTTGCATAATTCATTCTTTTTGGGCCTATAACTCCAAGCTTTCCCACAGCTTTATCGCCAAGCGAGTAATTAACCGTTACAAGCGAGCAGTCGTTTAATATTTCGAGCTCATTTTCCTTGCCTATTTTTGCACTCACACCACTCTCGTTATCAGACGCCATAAGCTTTTTAAGACTTTCCTTATCCTCGAGGAGTCCTATCATCTTACTTGCTTTTTCAACGTCTCTGTATTCGGGATACCGTAGTATTGAGCTTGTGTTATCAACAAAAATCTCGGTAGTATCCATAGAGGTAATGGTTTCGTACATAAAATTCAGGATATTAACAAGAACTTTGGGACTTAAATTCATCTCACTCTCTATTTTTTGTTGCAGAGCGCTTATGTCGCTATAACCAATCTCGTCGGCACTGCGACCTCTCAGGTGGAAATTTAATATATTGGATAGCTTTTGACAATCATCATCGTCTATATCCTCACTTATTACGGTATTACTTACCTTATGTGTTACAATAATAAGCATAACCTTGCCATAACCCATAGGCACTAAATCGAGCTTTCTTATTTTAGAAACCTGATGTGGTGTTGTAACAAAGGTTGTGTAGTCGGTGAGGGCAGATGTGAGTGTTAGAGCTTTACGGATAATTTTTTCTAACTGACTCACCTTTGTTTCGAGCGCTTGCTGAAGAGAGTAAATAGCCTCCATACCAAGCTGATATTTGCTCATAAGTGAATTTACATAAAATCTGTAACCCTCGTCTGACGGTACTCTGCCTGCTGAGGTGTGTGGCTGTATAAGATAGCCCATTTCCTCCAAATCAGACATTTCGTTTCTGATTGTGGCACTCGAAAGTCCGAGACCTTCTTTTTTTGATATGGAACGTGAACCGACAGGCTCGGCTGTTCCGATATATTCATCAATTACCGCCTGCAAAATTTTGCGTTTTCTGTCATTCAAATCCATAATACGTTTCACCGCCTTTTATTTGTTAGCACTCACCGCCGTTGACTGCTAACAAATAATACGATACCACCTTTTTACACAAAAGTCAATAGTTTTTTTAAACATTCACAAAATATTAACAATTTAAACATTAAATAACAATAAATTCACACATTATACTGTTTGATATGTCAAAGCCTCTGTCGGAGAGCGAGTAATAGCTACCGTCATAATTCATTAAGCCAAGCTTTATAAATTTTTCAGTTTCGTTTTTAAAAATATTGTTTATTTCCATACCAAAGCGGTTTTTGAATTCCTGCTCACTCACACCTTTTTGGGTGCGCAGTCCCATCATCATAAATTCTGAGATTTTATCGTTTTTAGTAAGCTCTGTTATATCTCTTTTTGCACCGTTTATATATTCTTGCAGATTATTGGTGTTGGAAAACCTTTTGTTACCTATATAAGAGTGTGCCGATGCGCCTATTCCGATATATTCATCACACGACCAATATTTTTTGTTGTGCCGGCACTCGTATCCCTCTTTTGCAAAGTTTGAGATTTCGTATCGCATAAATCCGTTTTCCTTTAAAAATCCGACGGTGTAGGCATACATTTTTCGATCCTCGTCGTCTGTGGGCAATGTAAATTTACCGTTTTCGTACTCTGCTTTAAGCGGTGTACCATCTTCTAAAATAAGACTGTATGCGCTTATGTGCGTTATGGGTAATTCTATAGCCTTTTTTAATGTATTCGAAAGATTTTTTATATTCTGAAATGGAAGTGCGCTCATAACATCAAGATTTATGTTGTTAAACCCCATCTCACTTAATTGCCAAATATTATTATATGCGGTTTTAGCGTTGTGTATTCTGCCTACCAACTCAAGCTCCGTATCATTAAAGGACTGCACGCCTACACTGACGCGGTTTATACCGCCATCATACATGGCATGCATTTTATCTGTGTTAAGCGTGCCCGGATTTGCCTCCATACTTATTTCGCAATCAGGTGAAAGGTTAAAATTTTTGTGGATATTATTCATTAATTCCGTAATTTGCTTGGGCGAAAGTATCGAGGGTGTACCACCGCCTATAAAGACGGTATTGGCACTCTCTCCACTGTATTCTTTCATTTCGTTAAAAATGGCATTAAGATACGCGTCAAATTTATCCTCGCAACCTACATACGAGGTAAAATCACAGTATTTACATTTTTTTATACAAAACGGTATATGGATGTATAAACCTATCATATTAGTTTTTCCTTTCCGTACCTTGTGGCACAAAACCAAGTCTGCGAGAAAATTGTTCGCACTTGCCATTTGAAAAAGCGATGGCGTATGCAGATACTTCGAGTTTTTGAAAATGGTAAGATGGGCAATTTTATTAAGACTTAAAATATATCCTCGTTCCTATCACATATGTAAAATACTTTTATTTTATCGCCATTTTTTAAATTATACTGGGAAATTCCGTAGTTGGGTATCCAATCATTAACTGAATAAGACCAGCCCGACTCACTTCCGCAATCAAATTCATAGAGATTGTTTATGCCCTCTACGTACACACTGTTATATACGGGAGTATCTACAAATTCCATATGTATTTTTGCGCGTTTAAGCTCGCGTTGTAATACATTAAAAGCACTCTCCCCCTCGTTGAATTCGACCTTTTCCTTTGATAATATAATTCCGTTATCGGGGACAAGTCGGTGCATTTCTTTTTTTAGTTTATCCATATTATCCAATATGGTTTCGCAACTTACAACAAGTGAGCAATAGTTTTTTTCATCTTGCGGGGGTGCGGTTGCCTCGTTTTGTGCTTGTGTACCCTCGTTAAACACCATAATATTGTTTTCTTTTTGCGGTTTTGCGGTTGCCTCATTTTTAACATCAACCACCTTTGGCATCGGCTTGGGTGTTGGTGTTTGAGTGCTTTTTGGTTCAAGAATTATACCAAGTGCCTCCTGCGTTGGCACGGGCGTTGGTGCGGATTGGTTATATGCAGTATTTTCCACCGTTTTTGAACAACCAAAAAGCAACAGCAGTACACAAGTGAGTGCAACAAAATATACCGATATTGATTTTAAATTCCTCATACGTTTTTAATCCTCAATAAGTTATATATCATATATGCAACCTCTCCGCGTTTTACATTCTCGCGCGGATTGATTTTCATACTGTCGTCCTTTAATATACTATTTGCATAGCAAAATGCCATACCCTCGCGCGCCCAATCACTTACTTTTGTGTAATCATCAAACTGAGCGAGTATATTCCGTATTTGCTCATCTTTTATTGTGGCGGCTGCACAAAAAAGCCTTGCCGCCCTTGTGCACATAAGTGCAGCTTCCTCGCGTGTTATTTGTTTTTGCGGTGCAAACTCAGTTTTTGAAACTCCGTTTATTATTCCGCTATTATATGCACTTATTACATATTCATAAAACCAATCACTTTCGCTTACATCCTCAAATACATTTTCTCCGCCCTCTAACTTCAGCGCCTTTACAATTATTGTTGCATACTCAGCACGCGTCATTGTGGAGTTGGGTTCAAAAATGTTGTTCGTTTTTCCGTTTATTATTCCGTTTTTGGCGAGTGCTTTTATTTCGTTTTCGAACTCATTACCATTTATATCGACAAAATCAGCCTGCGGTACGGTTATTGTTTCTATATTCGGAAGCTCCTGAGATGTGTTATCTTCTTCTGTTGTTTCTGTTTGCTCTGTTTCTTCGTATATTACTTCTTCATATACTTCTTCGTATACTGTATCTCGTTCTTCGTCGTCTGTATAAAATTCTCTTTCAGTAACATCGCTTAAATCATAAAGACTGTTCTGACTTTTGGTTGCGCGGTCATATGCAATCATTGCATACAAAGCCTGCTCGGTTGACATCTTGTTTACTGTCCCCTCTTTTATATGCTTAAATGCGCCTGTGGTATCATCGTAAAAGGACATAAGAGCGTCAAGCACACTGTTACCGTTTTTTACAAAGCGCTCATCGTTTACATCAATACCCATAACAGACAACGCACATAGTACCTGCGCACAACTCTCCAAGTTGGATACTCTCCCACTTGCGTAGCTACCATCATTAGATTGTCTGTGCGATAGCATATTGAGTGCCGAGTCTACTGCGGTTTTAACTTCTTCGTTACTTTCGTAATATGGTGCAAGTGCCTGTATAGTCATAGCACTCATATCCATATCCGCAATATTACCACCATTTGCCCAGCCACCGCTTGGTACACTTTTTGAAAGTATATATTCTATAAGCTTTTCCCTTGAGTTTGTTGCATTTTCATCTATTATCTCATAATCTGTGCAGTCAAAAGCAATCAAAGCATATGAGGCGGCATTTACACCTCTTTCGACCGTATAGTCAAAATCCTCCAACGGTGCGTACAGATTATAACCGCCGATATTTGTTACGTCGTATCCTGCTGATGAGAGAGCAATTATTGTTCTTGAATTGTCGGTGCTCGCGTCTGCTATATACGCGGAATTTTTTTGCTCTATTGTTTCTTTTACGTTTTTGTAGTATGTGTTGTAGAAATCGTTGTTTTGATAATTACCCCTCGACAAAGCAAACACTGCCCAATCTCCGCCCACACTGCCGACGCCTGGATTTGTTACGGCACGTGATACATATTCCGTTGTTTTGTTTAATTGGGTACTTATATCATTTGCAAGAACACCGCATTCACAGAATACACATAAAAAAATTGTTATTAATCCTATTACAAGTTTTTTCATATCTTCCACTTCCCCCGCTTATATCAGTTAAGTGGCAACATTGTATCTGCCCAGACAAATGTTCTATGTTCAGTATCACTTGTTTTTGCACTGCTTATTAGCGAAACTCCCCTTGCAATATCATTTACCGTTGCATTATTTAGCGTTTTATCAGCGTTATAAAAAGCACTATAACATTTTGCTTGGGTGTTTGAACATACGTATGTTTTTATGTTATCTTCACTCTCGACAACATCAACTGCGACACCGTTGGGATTAAGTCTTTTTGCATAGATTTTATAATAGCTTATATATTTGCCGCCAAGACTTGAAATACTTACGTCAACACCGTTGGTGTAGTCTGCAAAATCATCAATACCCTGTGTAATCCGATAATGCTGATTAAGACTTGTTAAATAGCTTGCCTTTATACTTGTTATATCTGTCTCATTTTCTACAGGCACATTAATTATAAACGGATTTTGTTCACTGCCATCGCCTTTTATCTCTTCCTTAACACCGTTTGCATAATCAATGTAATATACATTCACTGGATTCCAGTATTCGTCATATTCAGATGTTTTTGATGTTTTTACTTCTATACCGTCAAGTGATATCTGTGATATTATGGGAAGTCCGTAAAAGCCATTACCTATATCGTCTGTAAAAGTGTCTACGTTATTGGTATAGTCAAAACGAAGTACATCCCCGTCTTCTAGCGTTATTTGGTCAATTCCCCAATTTGAGTAGTCGTCGTTGTTATATGACATAGACCAGCCTGCATAGCCCTTGCCCTCACCAAGTCCGTTTATTGATTTTACATATGAACCATCCCACTCTGATAGCACACCGTTTTGGCTAAACGCATTTTTGATAGTCTGCGCCGTGCTTTGTGCAATTTCTACCTTGTAATTTTCAAGGATTACACCCTTAGGACTTGCACCTGCAATACCCGCCTCGCTTGCGGTGTAATCGTATGCCGAAATGTAAGCATACTGAGGCTCCTGTGCGCTTATTGTTGCACAAAGCGACACAACAACCACCATTGTAAGAATTACTAAAATAAGTTTTTTGTAGATTTTTTTGTACATAATCTTGTACCTCCCTTTATTTGCTATGCCGCAACACCTACAAAAAAAGCTGCGGCAAAAAAATTACCACAGCTGCATATTTCTGTGAACATAACCGTCTTTGCAAAAAAAGCAAAGCAAACAAAGGGGTACAGACCCCATATGTGTGATTTGTGCGTAATTTGCACACAAAAAACACCCTTATTTGTTAATGCAGGTCTTTCGACTTGAATTCTTATTGCTTTGCAACGCCGTATACACTGCCTTCTCAGTTTCCCAATGACCGACTTTCATCGACGTATATACGGCATAAAATTCATACGGCGGCAGTACCGTTCGGGATTCTCACCCGATTCCCTTTTCACCCTCCAAGGCTGTAAAAAAATTTTTACGTTACGCGCAAGGACGACACATTAAACGATATATTAAATTTTTTATAATTGTATCATACTATTTATTTGTTGTCAATATGTGGAAATGCTTGTTTTTACATAAAAAAGCTTCTCATTTTATGAGAAGCTTTTCTATCTTTATTAATTTTTTAACTCGGGCAGTGCATATTTTAGAGCATATCTGCCATGTCTTTCTTCGTAACGTGAGCTCGTGTTCTTTTGCTCGCTCAGATATTGGTGCTTTTCGATATCTGCTTCGCAAAGCTGAATATATGAAAGAGCAATAGTCTGACAACAGTCTGAGATTTTTTCCATTGAGCTGATAAAGTCGTTGAATGCAAAGCCTGTTGCGGCATTACACTGACCTTGTTGTAATCTCACAATGTGTCTTGCCTTTAGGCTGTTTTTAAGAACGTCTATAATATCCTCAAGCGGTGAAATCTTAACCGCAATAGCACTGTCGCTATTAGTAATTGTCTGTGCCATAAGCTCTACAATTTCCATTGTAGCACTCTTCATAACATTAAGCTCCTCGTTTGCAGTTTCGGAGAATGATATTCCCTTTGCATATGCATCTTTGCTTATTCTTGCAATGTTCATTGCATAGTCTGTTATGCTCTCAAGCTCGTCTACCGCGTGAAGCAAAAAGCTTACCTTTTGCGAGTCTGCCACAGATAAAACGTGGCTCGAAACCTTTATAAGATAATTTTCTATCACATCTTCGTAGTGGTCTGTTTTATCCTCAAGTTCTACAACCTCCTGATATAGCTTGTCGGAATAATTTGCACTGCACTCGAATGCAAGCTCAACTGCCTTGTATGTTTTTTCAACAACCATTGAACATACATCTGCACACTTTTCGATTGCGTATGACGGTGTTACCAAGAAACGCTCGTCCAAGATAATTGCTTCTTCTTTTTCTTCGTTCTTATCACGAATTGTGAGAATTGCAAGTTTCTCGAGCACCTTGTGGAACGGTATAAGAATTGTTGTTGTAGTAACATTAAATATTGTATGTACAACTGCTATATTAAATTCGTTTACAGTATCGTTTATAAATGTAAAATCTATAATTGCGTTTAGTATGTAGAATGCACACAAAAATACGACAGTTCCTATTATGTTAAAATACAGGTGAACAACAGCTGCGCGCTTTGCATTCTTTTGTGCACCGATACACGAAATAAGTGCAGTTGCACAAGTACCTATGTTTTGTCCCAGGATAATCGGGATTGCACTTCCGAAGGTTATTGCACCCGTAACGGAAAGAGCCTGCAAAATACCAACAGACGCAGATGATGACTGAATAATTGCAGTAAGCACCGCTCCTGCAAGCACGCCAAGTACGGGGTTTTGGAACATTATTAATATATTTTTAAATTGTTCATTTGTTTTTAATGGGTCTACTGCACCCGACATAGCGTCCATACCAAACATCAGTACCGAAAAACCAAGTAAAATGTTTCCTATATTTTTGTGGCTGTCTCTCTTGGAGAACATCTGCATAACAATACCAACAAGCGCAAGTATCGGGGTAAAGTTTATAGGTTTTAACATCTGAATCCAGAAATTGTCGCCCTCAATTCCTGATAAAGACAAAATCCAAGAGGTTATAGTTGTACCGATATTGGCACCCATGATAATTCCGATTGCCTGAGCAAGCTTCATTATACCTGAGTTAACAAAACCTACAACCATAACGGTTGTTGCTGATGACGACTGAATTACAGCGGTTACAAGCGCACCCACTAAAACTCCTTTTAGCGGATTACTTGTAACTTTTTCGAGAATTCTTTCGAATTTACCGCCGCCAAGTCTCTCAAGAGAATCACCCATAATGTTCATTCCGTAAAGGAATAGCGCAAGGCCTCCAAATAGTGAAAAAATATTAAAAATACTCATTTAATACTTCCTTTCTTATGTTGTTTTTATTCTCTGTTGTGTTTTGTATATGTAAAATATTAATATGATTTGTTCGTATTAATATGTTATATTCATATTTAATTCTTCCTTTTTCCATTTGCACTTATCAATGCTTTTGCAGTTAAGGCAAAGACGTGATACCTTGTCTGCCTTTTGTATAATTCCCAAAAGACCGTCTCCGTTTTCGTCGCCATGCATATCTATGGCATTTTTTATCTGCAAAATTTCATTCTCACCAAAGTCGCAATCGCGTAGAATTTCGTCTGCAAGCTCTATGCTTTTATGAGTGTGGTTGTGGTAATCCAAACCCCTCCCTAAATCGTGCAAGAGTGCAGTTGCATATATAATATCTTTTTTGATTTTTATGCCATTTTCGAGAGCGATTATATATGCTATACGTGCAACGTCAAATGAGTGCTCCACTCCGTGCAGACAGTAAATTCTGCCCTTTTCGGTGTCTGCAATTTTTTGCATTATTTTTTTGTATGTGGGGTGGTTGTATATTTTGTCTGCTCTATCCATTTTCTACCTCTTTTTTTATATTGTTAAGAAAAGACAGTGAGCCAAAGCATATTATAATGGCGTCTTTTTCTTTTTTGCACTCATTAACTGCCTCTGTAATGTCCGTGCAGTACACATTGGTGTTATACTTCCCGAGCTCTTTTGCATATTCGGCGTTATGGAGTCCGCGTGGCAATGGCGGTGTTATTGCATACACTTTTTTTGCCCTATTACCGCTTATTTTAGCTATTTGTGCGTAGTCCTTATCCTTAAAAACTCCCGTTATGTATATGATTTCTTTGCCGTCAAAGTATCTATCCACACTATCCATAAGCGCGCATACTCCGTCTTTGTTGTGTGCACCGTCTATTACAAAAGCGGGGTTTTTGCCGATTACTTCAAATCTGCCTTGCCATATAACGTCTTTTAAGCCTTTTTTTACAGTGTCATCGCGAACCTCATGTAGTGCACGTACTGCCTCTATTGCAAGAGCTGCGTTTTGGGTTTGATATAACCCTAATGCGCTAAGCTCTATATTTTGCATTTTGTCGTAATCAAAATACTGCTTGTTATTACAAAAACCTCTGTATTTTGCTCTTTTTGCAAATACAACATTGGCATTTTTTTCCTTAGCGGTTTTTTGTATTATCTTCTTTACAGCGTCGCACTGGATTGCGCTCACAACACATACGTTATCTTTTATGATTCCGCACTTCTCAAAGGCTATTTGCTCTATTGCCCTGCCCAGAAAGCCCGTGTGGTCTATGCCTATTTTTGTTATGACCGATAAAACAGGCTTTTTTATAACATTTGTGGCGTCAAGTCTTCCGCCCATACCAACCTCAATAAGTGCATAATCGCACTGCTTTTTTGCAAAGTACAGATATGCTATTGCAGTTTGTGCCTCAAACTCAGTTGCGTGATTAAAGCCTTCCTTGCACATTTCGTCTACTGCTTTTTTGACGGCGAGTGCACACTCCTCAAATTCGCATAACTCAATGTCCTTTTTGTTAATGCTATATTTTTCAAGCTCCGAAAAAACTGAGGGCGAAACGTATCTTCCCACACTTTTTCCCATAGCCATTAAAATACCCTGGGTAAATGCTCCTACCGAGCCTTTTCCGTTAGTGCCCGCTATATGTATTACGTTTAATTTATCCTGGGGATTTCCAAGCCTGTTTAACAACTC
>JAZSFX010000044.1:0-32760 GCA_045532455.1 Clostridia bacterium | reverse complement strand
AGGAAAAGATGCGTTCTCAAGCCACGGTACTGAAAAGTCTAAGGGAACTAAGGTTTTTGCACTCGGTGGAAAAATCAACAACGTAGGCTTAGTTGAAGTTCCTATGGGAACTACTTTACGCGAGCTTATCTACGATATCGGTGGCGGAATCCCTGATAATAAAGAATTCAAAGCTATCCAGACAGGCGGCCCTTCGGGCGGTGGGTTAAATAAGGAAAGTCTTGTCGGACCAGTCGACATCGGCAACCTTGTTGCAAAAGGCTCTATGATGGGTTCGGGCGGTGCTATCGTTATGGACGAAGATAACTGTATGGTTGACGTTGCTAAGTTCTATATGGAATTTATATGCGACGAGTCATGCGGTAAGTGTTCACCATGCCGTATAGGTACAAAGAGAATGTTAGAAATTCTTACACGTATCACAGAAGGTAACGGTACAATGAAAGACCTCGAAGAACTCGAAGAATTAGGAAAGCACGTTCAGGCAAACTCTTTGTGTGCTCTTGGTCAGACAGCTGCAAACCCTGTTATATCAACATTAACTCATTTTAAGGATGAATATCTTGCTCATATTGTTGACAAGAAGTGTCCTGCTAAGGTATGTAAGAAGCTTATAAGATATACTATTGACCAGGATAAATGTTTTGGTTGCGGCGTTTGTGCAAAAGCCTGCCCTGTTGGTTGTATTGAGCAAACTGATTATAAGGCTGAGGGTAAGAAACTTAACTCTTATCAGATAGACTCACAAAAATGTGTTAAATGCGGTGCTTGTATGGCAACTTGTAAGTTTAAAGCTATTGAGCAGGTGTGATAGGAGGGATATGATATGAATAAAGTTAATATAAAAATTGAGGGTGTGTCTTATCAGGTTGATGAAGGCTTAACCATTTTAGAAGCGGCAAAAAAATGCGGCTACGAAATCCCATCATTATGTGCATCTAATCATGGAGAATGCTCAAATGGTTCATGTCGTGTATGCTTGGTTGAAGTAAAGGGCGCAAGAGGTCTTGTTGCTTCTTGTGTATACCCTGTTAACGAGGGTATGGAAATTTACATTTCTACTCCAAAAGCTTCAGAGGCACGTCGTGCATCAGTAGAGCTATTGTTATCAAACCATAACAAGAACTGTCAACAGTGCGACAAAAATGGTAAATGTGAACTTTTGAATGTTGCATATATAACAGGTGCACGTGAAGGCTTGTATGAAGGCTCAAAAACACCTGTTACTATAGATGAGTTAACACCGTCTATAGTTCGTGATACTTCAAAATGTATTTTGTGCGGACGTTGCGTTTCAAGATGCCAAAATGCTCACGGTATGGGAATTTTAGGCTTTGAAAATCGTGGTTTTAGAACAATTGTTGCACCGGCTGAGGACCGTTCATTCAAAGACTCGCCATGTATTTTGTGCGGTCAGTGCGTAAGTGTATGTCCTACGGGAGCACTTATGGAAAAATCAGAAATAACATTAGTTGACGAGGCTATGAAATCAGGCAAGCACGTTATTGTTCAGACTGCACCTGCAGTTCGTGCAGCACTAGGTGAAGAATTTGGTCTTCCGGTAGGAACTGCTGTTACAGGCAAGATGGTTGCAGCGCTAAAGCGTCTTGGCTTTGATAAAGTTTATGATACAAACTTTGCAGCTGACCTTACAATTATGGAAGAGGGAACAGAGCTTCTTTCAAGAATTAAGAACGGTGGTAAGCTCCCTATGATTACTTCTTGCTCACCAGGCTGGGTTAACTATGCAGAGTATAACTACGGTGATTTACTTGACCATTTGTCAACATGTAAATCTCCACACCAGATGCAAGGTGCAATCATTAAGTCATACTATGCCCAAAAGAACAACATAGATCCAAAAGATATATTTGTTGTATCTATTATGCCATGTACAGCTAAGAAAGATGAAAAAGAACGAGATCAAATGCAAAATGACGGCATTAAGGATGTTGATGCAGTTCTTACAACACGTGAGCTTGCACGTATGATTAAGCGTGCGGGTATACTCTTTAACCGTCTGCCTGACGAGGAATTTGACCAGGATTTGATGGGCGAATACACAGGTGCAGGCGTAATCTTTGGTGTTACGGGCGGTGTTATGGAGGCAGCACTTCGTACAGTTTACTTTGTTCTTACAGGCAAAGAACACGAAGCAATTAAATTTGAGGCAGTTCGTGGATTTGACGGTGTTCGTGAAGCTACAATAAACATAAACGGTATGGATGTAAACGTAGCTATTGCACACGGTATGAAGAACGCAAAAGTTCTTCTCGACCAAATCAGAGAGGGTAAGTCAAAGTATCACTTTATAGAAATTATGGGTTGCCCGGGCGGATGTATAGCAGGTGGCGGTCAGCCGATCGTGCGTTCATGCTTCTTGCCTAACGAAGATGATGATATTCAGGACACATACAAAGAAAAGAGAGCAAAGGCTCTTTACAGTGAAGATGAAAGACTTGTTCTTCGTCAATCACACAATAACCCACAAATTAAGGCATTGTATGATGAATATCTTGGCAAGCCTAATTCACATAAAGCACATGAGTTGCTTCACACAACTTATACAAAGCGTGTTGGCTTTAACGACTAATAACTGTTTTGTTATAAAAAACAAGAGCATATCTGATTGGATATGCTCTTTTTATGTTATACAAAGAACTAATTCAATTTTACTATTTCAATGCCTGTGTAGTAATGCTCTAAAATTGATTTATAATCGGAGCCTGATGTGGCAAGATAATTAGCACCATATTGACTCATTCCAACTCCGTGTCCGTTTCCTTTTACGTCGAAAATAATGTTATCTCCATCTTGTGTTATCTGCGCATTTGTTGAACGTAATCCGTATATTTTCCGCATAAGAGTACCATCAATCTGCTTGTTCCCGATTTTTAAGGTTTTAATACCACCCGAATCCGAGCGAACTATATCGGAAAACAGAGCGTCATCAAAATTTACGTCCTCTATGTTCTCTTTTGCAAGCCTGATGTATTCGTCGCAGGATATAATTTCACGACTCTCAAATCTTGGCGATAACTCTTCTCCATCTGATTTAACACTGACGAGGTAGGGGATATCCTTTCCCCAGACATCTTTTGCATTCTCGGTATTACCCGAAGAGGTTGAGTGAAAGAGTGCATTAACTATCTTACCATCATACATCATAACCTCATTTGCAGTTGACTTAAGAGCATTTTTTATCTTTTCGGTGTTTTCTTTTGCACTATCTCCCCATGCTTCGCTTTTATCATTTATATTTGTCCATGCCTGACAATGTGTGTAGTCGGTACATATATCTGCGCCTTTGTGATATTTGTCGTTTTGTTTTTGCGATACTTTATAAAGTGTATATGTACGTGCAGCAACTGCTTGCGCCCTGAGTGCCTCAGTATCAAATACTGCACTCATTTCTGCACAAACAACACCTGGTAAATATTCCTCTAAATTTATTTTTTTCACAGTGTCCTCAGTATGAAAATACACGACAATAAGCTCGTCATCTTTTTTTGAATTATCAACAAGTCCTCCCATTATACCAACTATAATAAGAGGCAAAATCAGTGTTATAAAAATACAGGCAAAAACAAAAAACAGTATCTTTTTCAATCCATTACACTCCTTTTCACATATATATTCAAAAAAGGACACGAATATGAAAAAGACGGTGCAAAAGTTTGCACCGTCTTTGTTAGTTTTGTTTTCTGACAATAGTATATTCATCGCCATTTTTAAAGTATGGACATTTCTTATGATAGCCCGACATAAATCTTGACATTTCGTCCTCATCAAGATTCATTGTGCATATATATTCCTCAAATTCGTCGTCATACTCGTAGAACATACAGTATTCGCAATCGTTTGTATTAAACAAAGTAACACCTCATTTAGTTAAGTCCAACCGCTTTTTTTAGTGCATCAACCTTGTCGAGCTTTTCCCACGAAACATTAAGGTCTTCTCTGCCCATATGTCCGTATGCGGCAAGCTTTTGATATATTGGCTTACGAAGTTCAAGATTGTTTATTATTGCATAAGGACGTAAATCAAATACTTCTTTTACCGCATTCTCTATTTTTTCTTCATCAACAACTGATGTACCAAAAGTTTCTACCAATATCGAAACGGGAGAGGCAACACCTATTGCATATGCAAGCTGAACTTCGCATTTTTTAGCAAGACCTGCCGCAACAATGTTCTTAGCAACATGACGTGCCGCATACGATGCACTTCTGTCAACTTTTGTCGGGTCTTTGCCAGAGAATGCACCGCCACCGTGTCTTGAATATCCACCATAAGTATCAACAATTATCTTTCTGCCCGTTAAACCACTGTCTCCGTTTGGACCGCCAATAACAAATCTGCCCGTGGGGTTAATGAAGAACTTTGTGTTTTCATCAATTAACTCAGCAGGAACAGTTGTTAAAATAACCTCGCGTTTTATATCCTCACGAAGCTTTTCGATATCAACGTCGGGGGAGTGTTGGCTTGATACAACAACTGTATCAATTCTGACAATTTTATCGTCGTCGTATTCAACAGTAACCTGAGTTTTACCGTCAGGACGTAAATAATCCAATATTCCGTCTTTGCGCACTTCGGTAAGCTTCTTTGCCATTTTATGAGCAAGAGAAATAGGCAATGGCATATACTCCGATGTTTCGTCGCAAGCATAACCAAACATTATACCCTGGTCGCCTGCACCTGTTGAGTTTTCGCTATCGTTTCCGCCTTGTTCTCTGTTTTCGTAACCTGAATTAACGCCTTGCGCAATGTCGGGTGATTGCTCGTCTATTGCAGTTACAACTGCGCATGTTGTACCGTCAAAACCGTATTTGGCGCGGTCATAGCCTATATCTAAAACAACACCTCTTGCTATTTTTGGAAAATCCACATAGCAGTTTGTTGTTATTTCGCCCATTATTGATACTATACCCGTTGTGCAGGTTGTTTCACAAGCAACTCTTGCGGTTGGGTCCTGTTCTAAAATTGCATCTAAAATTGCATCTGAAATCTGGTCGCATATTTTGTCGGGATGTCCCTCTGTAACAGATTCCGATGTAAAAAGTCTCTTTGACATAGCCTCAATATCCTCCTTATGTGTTTTAAAATTAACTGCCACACCCCAAAAGTGCAGCAGTTAAATATAATTTATTATGATTGTGGTGTGCTATTATCTGCTTGAGGGTTATAATCTATATCGTCAAGACGGTGGAATGTATATCCCTCAGAAGTCAGGTACTCAATAATATCATCAAGTGATGCTGCTGAATTTTTCTTAGACGAAGAATCGTGCATTAGAGAAATAAGATTATTGTATCCGGCTGAATATTGCTTGAATAATGTAACTAACTGTTTCTCTGTTTTAGAACCGTTATCATCACCGTTTGATGTATTCCAATCACAGAAGTAGTAGTTATTGTTTGCAAGCTCTTTTACTATATCTTCCTTTACGTCATCATAAGTGTTGTTTGCAGAGTATTCAGGTGAACCGCCAGGCATACGAACAAGCTTAAAAAGTGAGTCATCAGAGTTAAGAACAGTTTTTATCTGTTTTTCTGACTCCTCTAACTTTGTCATAAATGAATCTACGTCAGCGTATAATGAATCATAATCTTCAGTAACTATCCTGTTTGCAATAAGGTGTCCTTCTTCGTAAACACGTCTTGCGATGTCAGGATTTTTTTGAACAAGTGCACCTGTCATAAAGAAAGTTGCTTTAATGTTATACTTTCTTAATACGTCAAGCACCTGTGGAGTCAAAGTTGACGGACCGTCATCGAATGTGAGGTAGCAATGTTTTTTCTGGTTTGCATCGGCTATAATTTGTATCAACTCATTTTCCTCAGCAGGAGTAGGTATACCCAAAAGCTCGGCAGTCTGCTCTGCAGAAAGAGAACTGTTTAATGTATAACTACCTGTTTTAATACCTCCTATTGAAGCAGTTACAACGGTTGCTCCTTCGGGTATTGGCGCCTGAGTAGCTGTGACATTTTGTTGTGTGGTGTCTATGTCAGTGCCCGAATTGCTTACAAGAGAAGCTATTGCAAATATAATAAGTACGAGTATCACGGTCATAACCGTGATTGAAATGCACATACGAAGCCTTTTCTTTCTCAAACGTTCACGTCTGCGTCTTTCGCGTGCACGTGCTTCAAATTTACTACTTGTTGACATATTTATCCTCCATTCCACCAAAAAGGTGATATATAACGCAAAACAAAATATTATTTTGGCATTAAATTAACATATAAAATCATACATTATATATTATATAACATAATGTGAAAAAATTCAACAAAAATTTCAAAAAATTTCAAAAAAAATTAAGGAGGTCAAAAAAAGTGCGAAAAACTGCAGTAATTTTGTTTATTTTATTTTTAATGTCGGGGTGTGGTACAAGTGTTGATAAGCAAGACACAGAGCTTTTGAACACACCAATGCCCACGCAGACTATACAAACTCCAACACCCACGCCTATAACTGAAATCACAACCGATTACAATGAAATATCGCATAAAGGTTATGGGTGGGGATTTGTAAGAAAAAAAGGCTCGCCGCCGCAAATAACTCTCGAAGAACAACAAAGATTATCAGAGTATGGTGGATATTATCTGGGTAAAACATCAGAGAAAAACATATATCTTACTTTTGACGAGGGATACGAAAACGGTTACACTTCTGTAATTCTCGACGTGTTGGCTAAACATAATGTAAAAGCTGCATTTTTTGTAACAATGCCATATCTTGAGGGACAACAAGCGCTTGTAGGCAGAATGATTGATGAGGGACACATCGTAGGAAACCACACAGTTCATCATCCCAATTTGAGTGAGTGCAACATAGATGAAATTAAGCAGGAATTAGATATACTGAATGCAAAAAGTGTAGAATTGTACGGATACGAAATGAAATATATGCGTCCGCCTGAGGGAGCATATAGCGAAAGGGTACTTGCTATTGCAAGAGATATGGGATATAAAACAATATTCTGGAGCCACGCATACAAGGATTGGGACGTGAATATGCAAAAGGGAAAAGAGTACGCAATAAATCAGGTTGTGCCTTATTTCCATGATGGTGAAATACTTTTATTGCATGCAGTATCAAAAGATAATGCAGATGCTTTAGAGGAAATTATTTTAAAAGCGCAAGAGAGTGGATTTGCATTCAAATCTCTTGATGAACTATGATAAAAATAAAAAAATTCAAAAAAATTTAAAAATTTTGTAAAAAACACTTGAATTTTAAAAAATTATGTGTTATAATGCATACATGTTTTCTTAAAAGGTGTCTGCGCTGATTCTCGGAACGGTGTGGGCGCTTTTATTTTTATATTAATTCGCCAATAATAATATCACCAAGTATTTCTTTGAGTATGACCTCTTTTATATTTCCAACAAGACCGCTCTGGTAGGGGACTTTTATTGTAACATAATTATCCGTCTTACCCTCAGCCATATTATCCTTTGTTTTTCTTTCGAATAATACCTTTGTTTCTTTGCCAATAAGGCTTTGCAAAAAGTCTTTTCTTGATTTTTCACATATAGTCATTAATTGTTTTGAACGTTCTTCCTTAACCTGTGGAGAAACCTGATTTGGATACTTATCAGCAGGAGTACCACGCCTTTGAGAATACTGAAAAATATGTGCATCTGCAAACTGTATTTCTTTTGCAAAATTTAAGGTTTGGTTAAATTCCTTATCAGTTTCACCTGCAAAGCCGACCATAATATCGGTTGTTATTGCAACATCATCAAAGGCGTTTCTTAGTCCGTCAACAATAGTCTTAAATTGAGCGGTTGTATATTTTCTGTTCATTCTCTTTAATGTCTCATCGCAACCAGATTGCAGAGAAATATGAAAATGTCTGCATAATTTTTTTGATACACTTATTTTGTTTATAAAATCTTCGTTTAGCGTCATTGGCTCTATAGAAGAAATGCGAATTCTTTCAATTCCGTCTATTTTATCTGCTTCTATAAGCAACTCCTCCAACGACGTGTTTTTTGTATCAAGACCATATGATGCAATGTGTATTCCAACAAGTATTATCTCTTTAAAACCGTTTTTTGCAAGAGTGCGGATTTCCTGTAAAACCTCGTTAATATCACGACTGCGTATAGGGCCTCTTGCATAGGGAATAATGCAATATGAGCAAAATTGATTGCACCCCTCCTGAACTTTAATAAAGGCGCGTGTTCTGTCTGTATATTTTGTTATTTTCAGTTCTTCAAATTTGTGGTTATGCATTATATCGCCAACAAGATTTATATGCGAGTTGAAATTAAGTGTTTTTACAATATCAGTGAGATTTTCTCTGCCCTGTGTACCAATCACAAGATTTGCATCTCCCATTTTTTCGACTTCATCATCTGCGGTTTGCGCATAACAACCCGTAACAACAATAACCGCCTCACTGTTTTGCTTGCGCGCACGTCTTATCATTTGTCGTGATTTTCTGTCGCCCATATTTGTTACAGAGCAAGTATTTATAACATATATATCAGCTTTTTTAGAAAATGGCACAATGGTATATCCATCATTTAAAAACATTTCCTCCAAGGCTTCTGTTTCGTATTGATTTACCTTACATCCTAAAGTACAAAATGCAGCATTTTTTAAGTTACTCATATTTCCTCCGTGAACAAACATATAATAAAATAATTGTGTTTTATTGATATAAAATATTATATAAATTTTTTAAAAAAATGTCAATAGCTATTGACTAATTAAGAAAAGTGAGGTAAAATATATATGTAGTTATTGTTAAATATTACATAACTTTATTTTAAGGAGGATTTTATTATGAAAGCATTTAACATTTTATTAAGCTCAATAAACGACGTAAAAGATTTCGTTAATGTTGTAAGCAAGTATGATGCAGATATCGACCTTACATCAGGCAGATATGTTGTTGATGCAAAGTCTATTATGGGTATATTCAGTTTAGATCTTTCTAAGCCGATTAAATTAGAAACACAAGATGATGTTGCTCTTAAGTTGCAAGAGGATTTATCAAGATTTATTTGTGATTAATAAATGCGTAAAGCCATTGTATAAATAATTTTATACAATGGCTTTTTTGTGGGTTTCTATTTGTTTGTATTAAGCATTTTCTCGCCCAATATTCCGTATCCCTTTGTAGGATTATTAACAAACACATGTGTAAGCGCTCCCACAAATAAATTGTTTTGAATTATAGGTGCACCGCTCATGCCTTGCACTATTCCGCCTGTTTTTTGTAAAAGCAAGGGGTCAGTAATTTGCAATATCATATCTTTTCCGTTTTCGTTATCAGCATTTATCTTTTTTATTTCAACAGAGTATTCCTTTATACCGCTATCATCAAGCTCAACAAGTATACATGCCTGGCCCTCTTGAACTTCATCACGAGATGCAACTTTTAGAGCAGGGGATAGAGATGGCATATTTTCCGATACACCAAAAATCCCAAACGAAGTGTTATGCGTTAAACTTCCTGAATCTGTATTGCTAAAATCACATTCAAGCTCGCCAATGTTTCCGGTTGTACTCTTAATAACATTTGTTACATCACAGTCTATTATGCTTCCTGACTCAATAGGCATAAGTGTATTTGTATCTATATCGCAGATGCCGTGGCCTAATGCGCCAAATGTTTTTGAATTGGGGTCATAATAGGTGAGAGTTCCTACACCCGCGGTGCTGTCCCTTAGCCATAAACCAAGCGATGCACCATGCTCTGTTTGTATTGGAGATACTGAAATATTTTCAACTTCTCCATGTCTTTTTATCGTAAATTTAATATTATCTGAACTTTTGTTTATAATAGTTTTTAAAGAGTTCGTATTTTCAATTTTTTTTCCGTCTGCATTTAATATAACATCGCCTATATTAAATTCATCAAGGCGACATTTTGTTTTGTTTATATCCTCTATTGTGCATACATCAACAACAATCAAACCTTTTGTATGCATTTTTACACCTATTGCTTTGCCGCCGGGATTTACATATAAATCCGCACAGTATGCAGTAGGCAAAATGAGAGAATAAAAACTAAAAAACAATAAAAAAAAGCGTTTCAAACACATACCTCCTTCCATACAATTATGTTGACCTTTTGTGCCACTAATATACCGTAAAAGTTATTGCAAAAATGGGTGAAAACACATAGTATATTATCATTAATTGCTTTGTTTAAAAGATTTCTTTTGCACTGTAAAATTTTGTGTTATTTTATTTGAAAATTTTATCTAATAATTATTGACATTTAGGGTAAAATGGTATAAAATTAAAATACAGATTTGTCAATGTATAAGGAGGAGTTTTTAATGAGAGTATTGGCAATAATGTGTCATCCCGATGATATGGAACTACAATGCGCGGGAACACTACTGAAGTATAAGAGATTAGGACACGACGTAATCACATGCCACGTGGCAAATGGTAATATGGGACACTATATTATTATGCCCGACGAATTACGCGAAATAAGAGCAAAAGAGGCGCAAAATGCTGCCAAACTTGCAGGTTATGAGGTTATAAGTGCAGATATTGGCGACCTGACAGTTAATTCTGCAAACGAGGAGCAGATAAATAAAATAATAAGAGTAATACGTTATGCAAAGCCTGATGTTATTATAACACACAGCCCTGACGACTATTGCAGCGACCATGCTGAAGTATCAAAGCTTGTATTCAATGCATCATTTTCAGCAAGTTGTCCGCATTTTAAGCCTGAGCTTGGTGAGGCGGTAGAAGTAACACCAATATTCTACTCAGAACACTCAGACGGTATAAATTTTGTACCTACTGAGTATGTAGATATTACCGAAGAAATGGAAACAAAAGAGGCAATGCTAAATTGCCACGAAAGTCAGTTAAAGTGGCTTTTGGAGCATGACGGTTACGATATAGTTGAAGTACAACGTACAAGAGCGGCATTCTGGGGTTTGCAATGTAAGGCAAAATATGCAGAAGTATTTAAGCAACTGAATGCATCAGGCAGAATGCGTACATATAGATTATTACCATAAAATATTAAGAGATAGATTTTTACAAAATCTATCTCTTTTTCTCACAGTGCACTATTCGCTTTTATAGTAAAACAAAAATCGTAAACCGGTTGACAATTATTAAAAAAAATGGTATAATATAAAATCAAATTAGTTTAGGTAAAATTAAGAGAAAATATATAGGAGCAAAACCCATGATTACAGGAAAACAAAGAGCATATCTTCGAAAAATGGCACAGGTTTTAACACCGATTTTTCAAATAGGCAAAGAGGGTGTTACCCAGAGTGTTATACAGGGGCTTGATGAGGCACTCGAAAGACGCGAGCTTGTAAAAGTACACATTCTCGAAACTGCATTTTTAGATACAAAAGAAACCTGTAACGAAATTTGCGAAGAACTTGGTGCAGAGCCTGTACAGGCTATTGGCAATAAGTTTACTGTATACAGACAATCATCAAATGAAAAATATCGCAAGATAGAGATACCAAAAAGATGAAAATAGGAATAATGGGCGGAACGTTTGACCCAATACACAATGCTCATATAACTATTGCAAAAAAAGCAAAAGAACAGTTTTTGCTTGATAAAGTAATATTTATGCCAAGCGGCAATCCTCCGCATAAAAGCGAAATAACAGATAAAAATATTCGTTTTGAAATGGTAAAGCTTGCAATTAAAAATGAATTTGAAATAAGCGATTATGAGATTAAAAAAGAAGAATATTCATATACGTTGAACACTTTAAAACATTTTCATACATTATATCCTGATGGTGAGTTATATTTCATAATTGGTGAAGATTCTCTTAACGATATATATAAGTGGTACAAGCCAAAAGAAATACTTGCCCTGTGTAATCTGCTTGTTTTTCCAAGAATATCAAAAACAGATACATCACAAAAATCAGAAGAAGTAATGACTAATTTGGGCGGTAATATACAGGTAATTGATGCGCCAATAACTCAAATTTCTTCAACACAGATAAGGAATATGATAAAAGAAAACAAAAATGTTGATAATATGCTCGTAAAAGAGGTGTCGGAATTTATAAATGAAAAAAATCTATACAGATAACCAGATAAAAGAAACATTAAAATCACTTCTTTCGCCTAAGAGATACCAACATACATTGGGAGTATGCGAAACTGCACTCGAGTTGGCAACAATTTATGGTGTAGACACTAAAAAAGCATACTTAGCAGCACTTTTACACGATTGTGCAAAATATATGAGCATAGAAGAGCAACTGAAAAAATGCGGACAACTTGGTGTAGTTCTGGATAGTGAATCACTTTTGTGTGCACCCGTAATACATGCACCGCTTGGTGCACAGATTGCAAAGGATGAGTATGGCATAGACGATGAGGAAGTTCTTAACGCAATAAAGTACCATACCGTTGCAAGAGTAGGTATGAGCAAGTTAGAAAAAATAATATATATAGCTGATATGACAGAGGAGTCAAGAGATTATCACGAGGTAGATATGCTAAGAAAAATATCAAAAACCGACCTCGACAAAGCTATGGCAAAATGTATTGGTGAATGTATTATATTTAATATAAAAAAAGGAAAAACTATTCACCCAAACTCTATAAAATGTTATAATGAACTTATATGTAAGGAGGCGAAATAATGGAAAGGCTTGATATAATCAAAAATGCATTAGAAGATAAAAAGGCAACAAATATTGAGGTTTTAAATGTTTCAAAACAAACCTCATTGGGTGATTATTTTGTTATAGCTTCGTGTCAGTCTACAATTCAGGTAAGAGCATGCGTTGACGAAGTTGAAGAAAAAATGAACGATGCAGGCTTCCCACCAAAACATAAAGAGGGCTACAGAGGCGGCTCGTGGATTTTAATGGACTACGGTGATATAATAGTTCATATTATGCAACAGGAGACAAGAGAGTTCTATGCAATCGAGAGATTGTGGGACGATGCCGGTACAGTTAATGAAGAAGAAAACATATAAAAGGAGTATATATAAAAATGGAAAGCTACAATTTTAAAAACATCGAAAAAAAGTGGCAGGACAGATGGGAAGATGCTGGAATTTTCCATGCACAAACCAATTCAGATAAGCCAAAATTCTTTACTATGATAGAATTCCCGTATCCGTCGGGTGCAGGCTTGCATGTTGGTCATCCAAGAAGCTACACTGCACTTGATATTGTTGCAAGAAAGAGAAGAATGCAAGGCTACAACGTTCTTTATCCTATTGGTTGGGACGCTTTTGGTCTTCCAACCGAAAACTTTGCAATAAAGAATAATGTACATCCTAAAATTGTAACAGAGAAGAACATAGCAAACTTCACAAGACAACTTAAAATGCTTGGTTTTTCTTTTGACTGGTCAAGAGAAATTAATACTACTGACCCTAAATACTACAAGTGGACACAGTGGATTTTTATGCAACTGTTCAAAAAAGGTCTTGCATACAAGCAGGAAATGCCGATAAACTGGTGTGTGGGCTGTAAGGTTGGTCTTGCAAACGAAGAAGTTGTAAACGGTGTTTGTGAGAGATGCGGAAGTGAGGTTGTTCAGCGTAACAAGAGCCAATGGATGCTTAAAATTACAGAGTATGCACAACGCCTTATAGACGATTTGGATGATATTGATTTTCTTGAAAAAATCAAAACTCAGCAAAAGAACTGGATAGGCAGAAGTGAGGGCGCAGAGGTTACATTCAAGCTTTCTACAAATGACGATATGGTTGTATATACAACAAGATGCGACACCTTGTTTGGTGCTACTTATGTTGTAATGTCGCCCGAGCACGAGCTGATAGAAAAAATTAAAGACAAAATAGAAAACTACGATGAGGTAGAAGCATACAAGGCAGAAGCTGCAAAAAAATCAGAATTTGAAAGAACAGAGCTTGCAAAGGATAAGACGGGCGTAGCCCTTAAGGGAATATATGCAATAAACCCTGCAAATGGCGAAAAGCTTCCCGTATGGATTTCTGACTACGTACTTGTAACTTATGGAACAGGTGCAATTATGGCAGTCCCTGCACACGATAGTAGAGACTGGGATTTTGCTAAAAAATTCAATTTACCTATTATAGAAGTTGTATCAGGCGGTAAGAATGTACAAGAAGAAGCATATACCGATGTTTATAAGGGTAATATGGTAAACTCAGGATTCTTGAATGGATTGAGTGTTCAACAAGCAATCCCGACAATGATAAAATGGCTCGAAGAAAAAGGACTTGGCAAAAAGAAAGTAAACTTTAAACTTCGAGATTGGGTATTCTCAAGACAAAGACATTGGGGTGAGCCAATTCCGTTGGTACATTGTGAAAAGTGTGGCTGGGTTGCAATTCCAGAGAGTGAATTGCCACTTACATTGCCCGAATTAGAGCATTTTGAACCGGGCGAGAACGGTGAATCACCGCTTGCAAAAGCATATAATTGGATAGACACAACATGTCCGCAGTGTGGCGGAAAAGCACAAAGAGAAACCGACACAATGCCACAATGGGCAGGTTCAAGGTGGTATTTCTTAAGATATATGGACCCTCATAACGACGAGGCTCTTGCATCAAAAGAAGCGCTTGAGTATTGGTCGCCTGTTGACTGGTACAACGGTGGTATGGAGCATACAACACTTCACCTGCTATATTCAAGATTCTGGCATAAGTTTTTGTATGATATTGGCGTAGTTCCAACAAAAGAGCCATACCAAAAGAGAACATCTCACGGTATGATTTTGGGTGAGAATAACGAGAAGATGTCAAAGTCAAGAGGTAACGTTGTAAATCCTGACGAGGTTGTTGACGAATTTGGTGCAGACGCGTTTAGAACATACGAAATGTTCATAGGTGCATTTGACCAATCAACACCATGGTCGCAACAAGGTTTAAAAGGCTGTTATAAATTCTTAGAGAGAGTATGGAATGTACAGTCTATGGTAACAAACGAAGAGGGTTATAGTGCTGATTTGGAAAAATCAATTCATAAGACAATAAAAAAGGTTGGCGAAGATATCGAAAAGATGAAGTTTAATACTGCTATTGCCGCAATGATGAGTCTTGTAAATGATTTCTACAAAAAAGGTTCAGTTACAAAATCTGAGTATATGACCTTGATTACACTTCTTAACCCTGTTGCTCCGCATATGACCGAAGAACTTTGGGAAATGTATGGTGGCAAAGGCTTTGTATCAATTTGTGAATGGCCAGAGTATGACGAAGATAAAACTCACGATGACCAGATTGAAATTGTTGTTCAGGTTAACGGAAAAATCAAGGATAAGGTTATGATTGATGCAGGTCTTGACCAAGAGGGGACACAAAAAGCTGCAATGGAAAGCGACAGAATAAAGGCTTTAATTGAGGGCAAAACTGTTGTTAAGGTTATTGCAATCCCTGGTAGACTTGTTAATATAGTTATTAAATAAAATTATAAAGGGGACACAAAAACATAAACGGAGATTAGTATGAGTATAAATGCAAATCAAAATATAAAATGTCCTGAATGTTCGCAAATGTCGCAGATAACAGTGTGGAGTTCAATAACTGTTAAAGACAGTCCGGATTTAAAGCAAGATTTACTTAGCGGAAGAATAAATATCTTCCGCTGCCCGTCTTGTTCACATACTGCGCTTATGCCTACACCTATGCTATATCATGATGAAGAAAAACGACTTCTATTTTCATTTACACCGTGCAATGATGCTGTTTTAGAGGAACAACTTTACGATAATGTTAAAAAAGCGTCTGAAAGCTCGGGCGAACTCAAAAACTACGAAGGGTACAATTTAAGATTTATAACAAAGTATAATGAACTTTTAGAAAAGATATTGATTTTTGAAAATAATCTTAACGATAAAGCAATTGAGGTTATAAAGCTTATGGTACTTTCACAGGACCTCGAAAAAGCGCAGTGGCGCGATTGCCATTTTGGTAAGCTGGAAAATGGTAATATAGAGTTTATGATTAACGATAAAAAAGAAAATCAGGTTTACACTTCATCAGTACCAAAAGAAAGCTACGACACAATATATACTCAGCTTATAAATAGCGGTATGAAGCCGTATAGCTTCGATTGGGAGAGAGTAAACAGTGCTTATGCCACAAAGCTGTTAAACGGATTTAATAATTAATGGAGGTACACAATGACCGAAAAGACTAATATAAAAATGCTTGTACAAAACCGAAAAGCCAGACACGAATATTTTATATTAGAAACATTTGAATGCGGAATAGAGCTTTGTGGAACAGAGGTAAAATCCTTGCGTGGAGGCAGAGCAAATCTTACAGATTCATATGCCTCTATAGATAATGGTGAGGTATTTATAAAAGGCATGAATATAAGTCCGTTCGAAAAAGGTAATATTTTTAACCGCGACCCATTAAGACACAGAAAACTCCTGTTGCATAAGCACGAAATAAGAAAGCTTATAGGACAAATACAACAACAAGGACTCACCTTAATACCTCTTAGTGTGTATCTTAAAGGCTCTCTTGTAAAAGTTTCGTTAGGACTTGCAAAAGGTAAAAAGCTTTACGATAAACGTGAGGATATTGCAAAGCGAGATGCAAAAAGAGATGCCGAAAGGGCACTCAAAAACATATATTAATCTTAAAAAGGTATTAAATAATTAAATATGGTAAAAATAAGATATACGAGTGTAATTATTTCTATTAATGAAAGGATTAGTTATGAAACGTATATCTATTTTTATTTGTATTTTTATTGCAACTATGTTTGTTGGTGCAAACAGTGCATTTGCGCTCTCAAAGATAGGCTCAAGAGGACAAGAGGTAATAAATATACAAACAAGATTAAAAGCATGGGATTATTATCATTATACGGTTGATGGTCAATACGGTTGGCGTACTGCACAGGCGGTAAAAAAATTCCAACAGAAGCACGGCTTAGTGGTTGACGGTATATGCGGTCCCGCAACACTTGCAAAGATAGGCCTAAGAACAGGTACTACGTCATCTTCGTCGTCATCATCAAACTATGTTACACTATTGGCAATGCTTATAAACGGTGAAGCAAGAGGCGAAAGCTACGAGGGTCAGGTTGCAGTGGGTGCAGTTGTATTAAACAGAGTAAAACACTCGTCATTTCCGAATACAATTCCTGGTGTAATATATCAACCGGGTGCATTTACTGCAGTAAGTGATGGACAAATAAATAAACCGATAGAAAGCTCGTGTTACAGTGCTGCGCGTGATGCACTTAATGGATGGGACCCGTCAGGTGGTGCAATTTATTATTTTAATCCCGCAACTGCAACATCAAGCTGGATATGGTCAAGACCGGTAATAAAACAAATTGGTAAACACAGATTTTGTATGTGAAATTTTATAAACTCTCATTTGATTTCATTTGAGAGTTTTTTTGTTGTATATACTTGAATTTTGTGTCATTTAATGGTATAATAACAAGAACAGGTTAATAGATATATAAATACAACCAACATATATGAGCAACTGAATTGTAGGTTAAAAATAAAGTTTAAGGAATTAGTATATTATGGATTTTATTGTAGGTAAATTTATAAAAAAATCTGATGATATAAATAATGTAAATGTACGTGAGATTTATGGCGCATTAAGCGGCGGAGTTGGAATTTTATGTAATTTTATTCTCTTTACCATTAAGCTTTTTGCTGGTATTATAACGGGTGCAGTGTCAATTATGGCAGATGCATTCAATAATTTATCCGATGCGGCATCATCTGTAGTAACATTTGTCGGTTTCAAAATGGCAGGTAAGCCTGCTGATTTGGAGCATCCGTTCGGACACGGAAGAATTGAATATTTATCCGGAATATTTGTTTCGTTTATGATTGTTATTATGGGATATGAGTTGTTAAAAAGCTCGATTTCTAAAATAATAACTCCCGCAACAATAGAGTTCAGTGTGCTTTCTGTTTTTATATTAATAGTTTCAATATTAATAAAGCTCTGGATGGCATACTTCAATTTAAGAATATCAAAAAAAATAAAGTCAAAAACAATAAAAGCAACTGCAACAGACTCATTAAGCGACTGTATTTCAACTACTGCAGTTCTTGTGGGAATAGTGCTTTTCCGCGTTTTTGCTTTGAATATCGATGGATATATAGGTGCAGTTGTTGCAATACTTATTATAATTGCGGGTGTTAAAACAATTAAAGAGACCATGCAACCACTTATGGGTGCTTTGCCTGACAAGGAGATTGTTAATGAAATTTATGAGCTTGTTAATCAGGAAGAAAAAATCATAGGAATTCATGATATGATTATTCACGATTACGGACCGGGCAGAAGAATGGTTTCACTTCATGCAGAAGTGGCGCACGATATAGATATACTCGAAGCCCATGATATGATAGATAATGTCGAAAAGCTATTGGCGCAAAAACTTAATTACGAAGCAACAATACATATGGACCCGGTTATAACTGACGATGAGGAATTACAAAGCGCTAGGGAAATGGTAGAAAATATTATCAAAGACGACAATCCATCATGGCAAATTCATGATTTCAGAATGGTCAGAGGAATAACACATACAAACCTTTTATTTGACCTTGTTGTTTCATCAAATGAAATGTCAAGGGCGAGGGAAATAGAGGCAGAAGTTAAAGCAAAAATCAACAACAATAATCCGCATTACTATGCAGTTATTAAAGTAGAACAAGGATTTGTATAATAAACAAGGCAATCTTATTAATTAAGATTGCCTTGCTTTTTTGTTAAAATTTACTAAGCATTACTGTCGGTGGTTGTTTGCATTTCGTTTTCTGTCGGAACAGGTGTTGCGGTGGGTGCTGCAGTGGGTGCAGGAGTCGCGGGTGCGGTAGGTTTTGGCGCGGGTGCGGAGGTTGCAGTGCTGCTTTCTTCAACATGTGGTTTGTAATAGCTTGATGGAAGTTGCTCGGTCTTTATAAGCTCACCATTGGAATATGTGTATCTCTTAGAAGAAACCGATGTTCCTGTTCCTCGTGATACAGAATGTGAAAGCTTTATTGTTCTTTCAGGCTCCCATGTTGTTCCAACGATATTTACGGTTATGTTTCCGCCTTTTAATCCTGTTGATACTTTTATCGGATAATCGGAATTATTTCTAAACTTAAAATCAACACTTCCGTATGCAACAGTAGCGTCCTGACCTAACGGTGCATAGCTGACTGCAAACATATGATTTGTTCTTGATACTATATCAAGTCCGGCATATAAAACTGCCGCATAAAGAGTTGTACTAACCTGACAAGTTCCGCCGCCTATGCCCTGAACAGTCTGCCCGTTCTGGTATTCGGGTGCGGTAAAAAATCCGTTGGCAGTAGTTCTTGGACCGACTCTGTCGTTGAATGAAAATGTTTCGCCGGGCGGAATTACTGCTCCATTCAAAAGATCAGCAGCACGTGCAACGTTCGCGTTTCTGTTTGCAGTACCACCGTAGTAAGTGGTGTATGAACCTAAAGTTGCATTAAATAACTTTGGTTCTAATTCTGTTTTTCTGAGTGTCGGCTCAGATGCATACCACGGAATGTATACAGGCTCGCCACCCTCATGCACTTTTTTAATCAAAGGTGCAGCTTCCTCTTTGTCTATATATCTGCCGATTGATTCTTCAACTACAACTACCTCATCACCTTCATATTTGAAATGTGAATCTACAGGGTCGCAGTATACTGCTGCATCAAACATTTCCATTGTTAAATCTTTTGGAGAACAACTCGAAAGAGAAACGCCTATGTTTTTAAAACGGTCATTTTCGAGTGACTTAATAACTTCTTTGCAAGCGGTTTCTACATTTTTATCAAAACCTGTTTTTCCTGGCCCGATATATGTAAGACCGTCTGCCTGAACAACAATATTATGTTCTTGTAGTTCACCATAGCATTGAGTGCCGAAGTTTTGTAATTGTTCGCTTAATTTTTCCTCGTCTATCTGTGCAACGGGAATAATGGTGTGCTTTGAAAGATAAAGTCCCAAAAGTAAAAATCCGTTTTTAAATTTTGAGCCTTTTTTGCCATAATCAAAAGCCTTTTGAACGGTTTCTTCGGGACTTGCTACAAGTCCTATTTTAGAACCCTCAATCTCATAACGATGACCCTTGTGGTATAGTGAAATAATCTGGTCATCAAAAAGAGTTGTTTTATTTATTTTTTTGAGCGCATCGTTATAGGTCAGGCCGCTGACATTAACATCTTCAATGTATATGTTAGGACCTATAACATTAATAGGCAGATTAGAAAGGCACAACACATATCCCACAGCTAATAAAAGAATAATTAACGAAATAAAAATTAATAAAATCTTTTTGACACGTGGTGTAAAAAATCTTTGAATATTAATTCTTTGCCACAGAGATACGACGGGAGATTTATCTTCGGTTTCAGACTCGATGTTTGCTTTTGGTGATATATCCTTGTTTGTAACCTGAGGCTTTGTATCGGAATCTAATGCCGAAAAATCATCCTCATCATCAAAATCGTGCAAGACTGCAGTTTCGTTACTTGCATCAGAAACATCATCGGTTTGAGGTGTGTTTTCAACTTTTTCTTGGTTTTGAGGTATACCTGAGTTTTTGGCAAGTTGCTCCTTGATTTTATCTATATCAACAACCTGAGTATCACCCATAGCTTCTTCCGTTTCTTTTATTATTTCATCTGCTTTTGCGCCAACAATAGTTTTATCAATATCAGCGTTTTCGGTAGGTATATCTGCAGAAGATTTTGTATCCTTGTCATTCAATAGTCTTCATCCTTTCTCTAATGGTATTTGTTTTTTAAGCAAAAAAACCTTTATATTCATCTAAATATTCAGAATATTTTTTTAAAAAATCGTAAATGTGTTTGTTTTTTAGCAGAAGTGTAAATGTTCTTTCTATATTTTTTATAAATGTAGTGTCAAATTCGTCTAAATTCATTAGTTTTGCAATTCTGCAAACACCTTTTGCACGCGGGTCAACTGTTATTTCAAGCTTATTTTCTTTGTTGATGTAAGGAGTGAGTGGAAAAATTCTGCAAGAAAGAGGTCTCTGGTATCTGTCGCAATTACCGTTGCAAAAGAGTATATTAACATTGTATTCATTATTATTGTGTTTATACGTCATATCTGTTTTATCTAATCTTGCCCATTCGGGCGAAAACAGTTTATATACACACTCTTCGCCGGGAAAAAGTAACATACCGCAATCATCACCCTGACAACAGGCTTTGTTGCATAATTTTCCACAGTCAATTTTTAATGGTGTAACGTTATCAAATAGCCTATAAAGCTGTAAGTATACGTGTGCGCTCTTCATTTAATTTACCTTTCCTTGCTTTTTTATTACATTTTACTACATGTGTTAATTATAACATAATAAGAGGTATTTTGACAAGATATTTTAACACGAAATAATATAACAATTTTGTTATAAAATTATTGCAAAAAGTGAAATTTATTGTAATCTAAAATATATATTTATTCATATATGCATTTGGTTATAAAATAGTACAACTTTTTTTATAAAAGACTTGAAAATAAAGTTAAAAAATGTTATAATTACTCTATGAGTGTATTTTTAGGAAATTTATCTAAAAAAATCACTAGTAAATGATTATACAAGAGTTATAGATAATCTGTAATGTATCATCAAAAATATTATAATAACTATGGAGGATAAACCATGAAAGAACTAACCCTGTTAAAGCAAAATGACCCTGAGTTATATGATGCGGTGATGAAAGAAACAAACCGTCAAAGAAACAAAATTGAGCTTATTGCTTCTGAAAACTTTGTTTCTGAAACAGTTATGGAGGCTAATAGCACACCGCTTACAAATAAATATGCAGAAGGCTATCCTGCAAAACGTTACTATGGCGGTTGCGAGTATGTTGATATTGTAGAAGACCTTGCAAGAGAAAGAGCAAAAGAAATCTTTGGTGCAGGCTATGCAAATGTTCAGCCACACTCAGGTGCACAAGCAAACATGGCAGTATTTTTTGCACTGCTTCAACCTGGTGATACTGTACTTTCAATGAGTCTTGCTCATGGCGGACACCTTAGCCATGGCTCACCCGTTAATATGTCGGGAAAATATTTTAACATTGTTCCTTATGGCGTAAGTGAAGATACAAATGTGATAGATTACGAAGAAGTAAGACGTCTTGCTATAGAGTGCAAGCCAAAGCTTATTCTTGCAGGTGCATCTGCATATCCAAGAACAATAGACTTTGCTAAGTTTGCAGAGATTGCAAAAGAAGTTGGCGCATACTTAATGGTTGATATGGCGCATATTGCAGGTCTTGTTGCTGCAGGCTGCCACCCATCGCCAATGGGTTATGCTGACGTTGTTACCACAACAACTCACAAAACACTAAGAGGTCCAAGAGGCGGACTTATTCTTACAAAAGACCCTGAGTTTGGTATGCAATTCAATAAGGCAATATTCCCCGGAATTCAAGGCGGACCGCTAATGCACACAATAGCTGCAAAGGCAGTATGCTTTAAAGAGGCACTTTCACCTGAATTTAAGAAATATCAGCAACAAGTGGTTAAAAATGCTGCAGCGCTTGCAGAGAGTCTTAAGGCAGAAGGCTTTAAGCTTGTATCAGACGGAACAGACAATCACCTGATATTACTTGACCTTACTCCAATGGATGTTACAGGTAAGGATGCAGAAAAACTTCTAGACGAGGTTGGTATTACCGTAAACAAAAATGCAATCCCGTTCGATACAAGAAGTCCGTTTGTTACAAGCGGTATAAGAATTGGAACACCTGCAACAACTTCACGTGGCTTTGTTGAAGAGGATATGGCAGAAATTGCTAAGCTTATAAAGCTTACAATAACCGATTTTGAAAATTCACAAGATGAAATCCGCAATAGAGTAGATGCTCTATGCAAAAAATATCCGCTATACGAATAATAGAAAGGACATAGTATAAATGACAAATATGGGTGTAAACGAAATTAGAGAAAAATTTCTGAGTTTTTTTGAGTCAAAAGGCTGTTTAAGACTTGGCAGTTTTTCACTTGTACCAAAAAATGACCCAAGCTTGCTTTTGATTAACTCAGGTATGGCACCAATGAAATTATGGTTTACGGGTGCTGAAATTCCACCGAGAAAGAGAGTAACTACATGTCAGAAATGTATCAGAACAGGTGATATAGAAAATGTTGGAAAAACTGCAAGACATGGTACGTTTTTCGAAATGCTCGGTAACTTCTCATTTGGAGATTATTTTAAGAGAGAAGCAACTGCATGGGCGTGGGAATTCTTTACAAAGGTTATGGAAATCCCTGCCGAAAAGCTATGGGTTTCTATATACGAAAAAGACGATGAGGCAAGAGATATCTGGGTAAATGAAGTTGGTGTTGATCCCGAAAGAATTGTTAAACTTGGTAAAGAAGACAACTTCTGGGAACACGGTACAGGTCCTTGCGGACCATGTTCTGAAATTTACTTCGACAGAGGTGAAAAATACGGTTGCGGTAAGAGTGATTGTTGCGTAGGTTGTGATTGTGATAGATTTATGGAGGTATGGAACCTCGTATTTACACAATTCGACAAAGACGAAAATGATAACTATAATCCACTGCCTAACCCTAACATTGATACAGGTATGGGTCTTGAAAGACTTGCAGTTGTTATGCAGGACGTAGATAATCTTTTTGAAGTTGACACTGTTCAGGATGTTATGAAGCATATCTGTAAAATTGCAGATGTTGAATATAAAAATGACGAAAAGAAAGATATATCGCTGCGTGTTATTACTGACCACATAAGAAGTACAGTTATGATGGTATCTGACGGTGTTATTCCGTCGAATGAGGGCAAGGGTTATGTTTTAAGACGTCTTTTAAGACGTGCTGCAAGACACGGTAAGCTTTTGAATATAAACAAGCAATTCTTGTATGAGGTAGCAGGTACAGTTATCGATACTTCAAAGCAAGCGTACCCTGAACTCGAAGAAAAAAGAGATTATATAACAAAAATAATCAAAAAAGAAGAAGAAAGATTCGAAGCAACAATAGATAACGGATTAGTTGTTTTAAATCAGTACATTAACTTGGCAAAACAAGAGGGAAGAGGCGCACTAAGCGGCGAAGAGGCATTCAAACTGCACGACACATATGGTTTCCCGCTTGATTTAACAGTTGAAATGGCGTCAGAAAACGGTCTTGAGGTTGATGTTGACGGTTTTAATGCAACCATGAACGTACAAAAGAAGCTTGCTCGTGATGCAAGAAAAGATGGCTCAAGCTGGGATGCGGACGAGGCATTTGATTTTGAACTCGAAAATGCGCAGACCGAATTTGTCGGATATAATAACTCAAATCTTGATGCAGAAAGTGTAATTTTAGGCATCGTTTCTGATGGTGAAATAAGTTCCTCAATTCAAGAGGGTGCGTCAGGTGTTGTTGTAACACAAAAAACACCTTTCTATGCCGAAATGGGCGGTCAGGAAGGCGACCAGGGTGTAATTTGTAAGGATGGCGCAAAAGCTGTTGTTAATTACACAAGAAAAACAGGAGACGGAACATATCTTCATGAGGTTGAAGTTACCCAAGGCGAATTTTCGTTAAATGACAATGTTAAACTAAGCGTAGATAAATCAAACAGACTTGATATTGCAAGAAACCACAGTGCAACACACTTGTTGCATAAGGCGCTAAAAGAAGTATTAGGTTCACACGTTGCTCAGGCAGGCTCGCTTGTTACTTCTTCGAGACTTCGTTTCGACTTCTCGCATTTTGAGGCTATGACTCAGGAGCAATTAAAAGACGTAGAAGCACGCGTAAATAATGCAATACTAAATAGCTACGATATTGTTGTTCGTGAATTACCTATTGATGAGGCAAAAAATCTTGGTGCAGAGGCGCAATTCGGCGAAAAATACGGTGATATTGTAAGAGTTGTATCCATGGGCGACTACAGCGTTGAATTCTGCGGCGGTACTCATATTGACAACACGTCAGTTTGTGGTTTGTTTAAAATTATAAGCGAGGGCGGTGTTGCTGCGGGAGTAAGACGTATCGAGGCTGTTACAGGCAAGGGTGTATTAAATTATATCCAAGAAAAAGATGCACTCGTTGAACGTACTGCAGTTGCGCTAAAAACCAACCTTATTAACGAAATAGATAAAAAAGCACAAAGCGTTGTTGATGAGTTAAAGGAAACTCAAAAGACTATCGAAAGCATCGAATCAAAACTTGCTTCGGCAAAAGCAAATGACATTATGGCAGGCATTAAGCATATAAATAATGTTGATGTTTTAACTGCTCAGCTTGATGGCTCAAATATTGATGCACTTAAAACAATTGCCGACAACTTCAAGAGTAACTGTGAGTGTGGTGTTATTGTGCTTGGTGCAAATACAGATGGTAAAATTACTTTTGTTGCTATGGCTACAAAAGAAGCTGTCAGCAGGGGAGTACATTGCGGAAATATCATCAAAGAAATTACTGCTATTGCAGGAGGACGCGGCGGCGGTAAGCCTGATATGGCACAAGGCGGTGGAGCTGACGCAGGTAAGATTGACGACGCTCTTGCAAAGGTTGATGAGCTTGTTACTTCAATGGTAAAATAAAAGTAGAAAGGTTATGGAAATTAAAATGGATTGCTTATTTTGTAAAATAATCGCAGGCGATATTCCATCCGAAAAAGTGTATGAAGATGATTTGGTATTGGCATTTAAGGATATAGAACCACAAGCGCCGCAACATATTATCGTTATCCCTAAAAAGCATATATCAAGCGCTAATGATATAAATTCAGATAATGTAGAATATATAAGTGCTCTCTGGCAAACAATTCCACAGATTGCAAAAAAGCTTGGTATAGCAGAAGATGGATACAGAGTTGTAAATAACTGCGGTTCCAATGGCGGACAAACTGTTAATCATATACATTTTCACCTTATGGGAGGCAGAGCATTTTCATGGCCTGCAGGTTAATTAATTCCATATAATATCTGGGCAGAACTAAATTCTGCCCCTTTTTTTACACAAGTATTGGAGATGATTTTTTGAGTATTATAAACGAATATAAGGGTAATGAATTTTATTTTCATCATTCTGAAGATTTATATGAATCGCGTAATAAAAATGTATTTAGTCCGCATATACACGATAAATGCGAACTGTACTATTTTATTTCGGGAGATGCTACTATGCTCATTGACGGCGCAGAGGTAACCCTGAAAGAAAATACTGTTGTTCTTATGAAGCCTGGAATAACGCATATGGTTAATGTTGGGGTTAATAGCAATTACGAAAGAATGGCACTCATTTTTCCTAATAACACAGGCCTTGACTTTGACTACAGTATCTTTTATGATACAAATAAATTTATTTTAGAGTGCCTTGATTCTATAATTAATTCATATAACAAAGAATTGTGCTTTAATAGCTTTATTAATGCAATGATTTATAAAATTTGTGAAACTGACTCCATAAAAATACCAAAAGATGAAATAGTTCGATATATTTGCGACCATCTTGGTGATGATATTAGTCTAAACTCCATTGCAGAACATTTTTATATCAGCAAAGAGTATTTGTGTAGAAAATTCAAGCAACAAACAGGTATGGGCGTCTGGGAGTTTATCACAAAAAAGAGACTAATCTGTGCAAGAGAAAATATACTGTTATATAAAAGTGTAAAAAAAGGATATTTAGCAAGCTGTTTTAATGATTATTCTTCTTTTTATAGACAATATGTAAAATTTTTTGGTACATCTCCAAAGGAAGATTTAGAAAAAGCAAAAGAAATAGGTTAATATATGCAATGTTATCTGTTAAAAATCACAATGGACTTTTGTCGGTTAATAATATAAAATAGACATATAATATTAATTTATGCAGGAGGTTATTATGATTACAATAACAAAAGACCAATTAAAAATAGAGATTTTTAAAAACAGAGATTTGATGGGACAACAGGTTGCAAAAGATGTTGCGCAAAAAATTAATGAGCTTTTAAAAGAAAAAGAGTATATAAATATGATTTTTGCTGCAGCACCATCTCAATTAGATACGTTGGCTCATCTTTTGGAGCACGAAATTGAATGGAGCAGAATTAATGCATTCCATATGGATGAGTATGTGGGTCTTGCAAAGGATGCGCCGCAAGGCTTTGGTAACTTTTTAGCAAAGTATATTTTCGATAAAGTTCCATTCCGTTCTGTAAACTACATAAACGGTCAGACAGATAATGTAGAAGAAGAATGCGCAAGATACACAAAGCTTATCAGAGAGTATCCTACAGATATTGTTTGTCTTGGAATAGGCGAAAACGGTCATATTGCATTTAATGACCCTGACGAAGCTGATTTTAATGATAAAGCAGTTATAAAGCCTGTTATGCTTGACGAGATGTGTCGTCAACAACAGGTTAATGATGGTTGCTTTGCTCATATCGATGAAGTACCAAAAACGGCTCTTACGCTAACTGTTCCAACTCTTTTTGCAGGTAAGTATCTTTTCTGTACAGTTCCTGCACCAACAAAAGCAAATGCAGTAAAAGAAGTTGCAACAACAGATAGAATTGATGAGCATTGTCCGGCAACTATTATGAGAAGACACCCTAACGCTATTATGTATTGCGATGCAGACAGTGGCAAATATTTAATAGGAGATAAGACAATATGATGGTACTTACAAACGGAAAAATAATTATTGATGACGAAATTGTTACAGGTAAAAATGTCTATATCCAAAACGGTGTTATCTGTGATATTTCTAATGCACCTGTTAATGCTGATGATACAGTTATAGACGTCCAAGGAAATTATATTTCTCCGGGATTTATTGATATGCACACACACGGTGCGTCAGGCTGTTGTTATGCAGAAAGTGATGAAGAAGGCATTTATAAGGCAGCTAAATTCCAATTGTTACACGGAGCAACATCTGTTTTGCCCACAATCGGCGCAACAACAATACCTAACACTTTATCCGCTTTGGAGCATTTAAAAAACTGTTATAATAAAGAATTTGTTGAAAATAATATTGTCGGTATACATTTAGAAGGCCCATATTTTGCAAAGGAAATGTGCGGAGCGCAAAACACGGATTTTATAACTGCACCAATAAAGGAAGATTACGAAAATATTACCCAAAAGTACGGTGAGTATGTTAAAATATGGAGTTATGCTCCTGAAAATGATATCAACGCTGAATTTTGTAAATATATAAGTTCTAAGGGAATAATAGCAATAGCAGGACATACCGCTGCAAAGTATGACGATATGCTTCTTGCTATGGAAAACGGTTGCAAAGGTATTACTCACTTGTATTCTTGTACATCAACTATCACAAGAGAGGGTGGATTCAGAAAATTAGGTGTTATAGAAACTGCATTTCTGCATGATGAGCTTTATGCAGAAATAATTGCAGACGGTAAACATCTTCCGCCTGAATTAATAAAGCTGATTTATAAAATAAAAGGTAGCGATAAGATTTGCCTTGTTACTGATTCTCTTGCTGTAGCGGGAACAGAAAACAGCACAGGAGTTATGAGCGGAACAAGATATATTATTGAAGATGATGTATGTAAGTTATATGATAGGAGTGCATTTGCCGGCTCTATAGCTACTGCCGACAGATGTGTTCGTGTTTGTACAAAGGAAGCGGATATCCCTCTTGCAGAAGCAGTTAAAATGATGACAAAAATACCTGCTGAGATTCTGAAACTTAATAAGGGACAGATAAAAGCAGGCTTTGATGCAGATATTGTTGTTTTTGATGATAATGTTAATATTAAAAAAGTCATTCTTGGCGGAAACCTTGTATCATAAAATTAATAATATTAGCATATATTAAAAGTACGTTTAAAAAGTTCTGATTTTGTCATTTGCTGTAACGCTTATTAACTTGACTTTTGAAAATATTTATGATATAATTTGCTTATAACAAGTTTGATTTTATTATAAGATGAGAGGGGAAATTATGGACAAGGCATTGATTGATGTTCCTGTAGCAATGGTCTTTTTTAACAGACCTGAGCCTCTAAAAGAGTGTTTTGCAGCCGTAAAAGAAGCAAAACCTACTAAGCTGTTTTTGATACAAGACGGGGCGAGAGAAAACAACCCTAATGATTTAGAAAACATTCAAAAATGTAGAGATATAGTTAGTGATATTGACTGGGAATGTGAAGTGAGATGTATATATTCAGAAGTTAATCTTGGTTGTGGTATGAGAATATACTCAGGTATTAAAGAAGCGTTTGAATATGTTGACAGATTAGTTATTTTAGAAGATGATATTGTGGCGTCAAAGGACTTTTTTACATTTTGTTCCCAAATGCTTGAAATGTATAAAGATGACAAAAGAATTATCGATATTGCAGGGATGAATCATTGCGGCGAAACAAAAAGATGCCCGTACAGCTATTTTTATTCTGAAATAGGCTCTTGCTGGGGGTGGGCTACATGGAAAAGATCGTGGGATCTGATGCAGTATGAACTCAATTTTCTTGATGATACATATGCAGTAAATTGTTTTTTGAATTCAGTATACAAAACAAAATCTGAGAGAAAACAAATAATAAGGGACGCAAAACAAAGAAAAGAAATCTTAGATTCTGGAAGACGCCTATCTGCATGGACATTCCAATTTAAGATGGCAGGCTATTTTAATTCAGGTCTTTCTATTGTACCGCAAAAAAATTTAGTATCTAATATTGGATTAACTTCCGATAGTTCTCATGCAGCAAATTCACTTAAAAAAATACCTAAGGGTTTGCAAAAAGTATTTTTTGCACAACGCTATGACATGTCATTTCCCTTAAAACATCCTAAATATGTTATTGAAGATAATCTTTATGCAAAAGAGGTGTATAGAATTTTAGGATTAACACCCATTCATAAAATAACGAGAAAAATGGAAGGTATTATAAGAAGAATAGTTTTTGCTCAAAAAGGAGATATAAAAAAACTTTTAAATCGTTTATTTAAGAAAAATAAGTTTAAAATGTCTGTCTAATATATCTAATTATTTCTTTTGGAGAGATAAATTATGAAGAAAAAAATAATGTTTTTTATCAACACATTAGCTGGAGGGGGCGCAGAAAGGGTGTTGGTAAATTTACTTAAAGTTCTAGATTATCAAAAATATGATGTTACTGTTATAACTGTGCTTGGTGGAGAAAATTTAAAGGAAGTTCCCGCTAACGTGAAAGTTCGTCAGATTATTAAATCAAAAAATAAATTGTCATCATTTTTTGTTAAAGTGTTGTATCATATTCCAAAATGCTGGCTTGCATCACTTTTTTTGAAAGGTAATTTTGATATAGAAATTGCATATTTACCAGGATTCCCCACAAGAGTGTTAGCTTCTAAAAAATCAAACCCCAATACAAAAAAAATAGCCTTTGTACATGGCAAAATAGAAAAAAACTCCATGGTCATGTTGGGATATAAAGATATCAACGAGTTTTTGGATGAATATCATAAATTCTCAAAAGTATGCTTTGTATCAAAAGCTATAAAGGATTTATTGGAAACGCAAGTTGGTTCGTTAGATAATTCTATGGTGTTATATAACATAATTAATTTTTCCCAAATAAAAGAAATGGCTGAAGAACCAACCGATATTTCTTATACAACAAAAGGTGTTAAATTTATTGCAGTAGGAAGATTAGTTGAAGTCAAAGGCTTTGAGCGATTATTAGAGACAGTAAAAGAATTAAAAAATTTGTATGACTTTGAGCTATGGATTTTGGGAAAAGGACATCTTTATGAAAAATTAAACAACTATGTTGTACACAATAAATTAGATAATGTACATCTTTTGGGGTATCATGATAACCCATATGCATATATAAAGCAAGCAGATTATTTAGTGTGTTCTTCTTTTTCGGAAGGTTATAGTACAGTAGCTATTGAGGCTTTAAGCTTAGGTGTTCCCGTTATTACAACAGATTGTAATGGGATGAAAGAAATTCTTAAAACTGACGAATATGGTTATATAGTAGAAAATAGCGCTGTTGGTATAAAAAAAGGATTAGAGTATGTATTAAAAGAAAAGGAAGCAACAAAAGAAATAATAAACAATGTACAAAAATATAGCCAAAACTGTGATATTAATGATGCATTAGAGCAGTACACAAAATTATTTGATACAATATAAATGTAAAAGGAAAGCAAAATTATGCGTGAACTTACTTTTGAAGAACATAAAAAATATCAGGTAGAAATCCTAAAGGATATAGCAGATTTTTGTGATAAGAATAATTTGACTTATTTTCTCGCGTATGGAACACTAATAGGCGCTGTAAGACACAAAGGCTTTATTCCGTGGGATGATGATATAGACTTGCAGATGCCAAGACCTGATTATAATAAATTTTTAGAAACATACAAAAGTGAACACTTCAAAGTTATTAATCCATATAGCAAACAGGCCAAACATTCTATGGCAAAGGTAATCGATACAAGAACTGTTAAAGCAGAAAAAGCAGTAAAATACAACGAAGGCGAAGAACTGGGAATAGACATAGATATTTTTCCGCTTGATGGACAACCTGATGATGATAAAATATTTTTGAAATACTTTGCAAAAAAACGAAAAATATACAAGCTCTTCTATTTTACAATAAGTGACTTTAAACAGTTTTCATTCAAAGCGAAAATTGCATACTTTATACCTTTTATTATTGCAAAGTTAATAGAAAAAAAGCATTTATTGGATATGATTAATAAAATAGATATGGAGTATCCATACGAAAATAGCAATTATATTGGAAGCACTGCTTCTTTATATAACAGCCAAAACAATAGATTCCCAAAAGAGTGGTACCAAGATACAGTTATGTTAAAGTTTGAAGATTGTGAATTTAAGGCACCTACCTCTTATCATAACGTTTTAACTAAAATGTATGGTGATTATATGAGACTACCGCCTAAAGAGCAGCAGACTCCTCACCATAAAAATAAGGTTTTTTTAAAGGATTAAAAGGAGTATATTATTGTGAAAAAATATAAAACAGGTATAACCGTTGGTGTTTTTGATATGTTTCATGTAGGCCACTTGAATTTATTAGAAAGATGCAAAGCTCAATGCGATGAATTGATTGTCGCAATCTGCGACGATGATTATGTTCGTAACATAAAACATAAAGAGCCAGTTATTGTACAAAGCGACAGGGTAAGACTTGTCGAAGCATTAAAATGTGTTGACAGGGCTGTATTGGTTGATTATAAAAGAACTGATGACAAAATGCTTTTGTGGGAGGAATTGGGATTTGATGTTTTGTTTTCTGGTGACGATTGGAAAGGTTCTGAACGATATTTGAAGACGGAAAAGGAATTCAAAAAAATCGGCGTCTCAATAGAGTATTTGCCATATACTCAAGGAGTTTCAACAACGGATATAAAAGAAAAAATCAAAAATCTTGGATATTAGAATTGAATGGATTGATATTGCAAAAGGTATATTATTTGTTGTTTATGGACATGAAAACTATGCAACAAAAATGCCCCGTTTTTACGGGGCATTTTCTTTTAGCAGTCTTTCTTGATATCTATGCCCCGTACCGGCTTGTGCTTTGAGTTTTTCTGTAAGCGGTCGAACGCTTCACTGAGATTGCTCAACTTCCTCACAAACGTCTTGTTTGTTGTAGTGAGTTAAACTGCACCCATGTTTTGAATGAAGGGAAAATCAAAATTTATTTGCTATATTACATTATCTAACTTTTTCGTGTTTTTACTAAAATAGTTTGATTCTACATAATGAAAATTATGTGGTAAAAATGAGCACAATATGTATAACACATTTGAATTATATCATTTAAAACTTAAATTGTCAATATAAAAAAATAA
>JAZSFX010000042.1:0-10640 GCA_045532455.1 Clostridia bacterium | reverse complement strand
TAGTTTATCCATAATTAACTTTCCGTATGTGTATAATCAAAATCTGCAAATTTTGTGTATTCGCTTTGCCAGTTTAAGAACACCTTTCCCGTTTCACCGCTTCTGTGTTTTGCAATAATAACTTCAGCCTGTCCTGGTGTTTCGGTGTTTTCGTTATAATATTCGTCACGGTAAAGCATAAGTACAACGTCGGCATCCTGCTCAATTGCACCGGATTCACGAAGGTCAGTAAGTAACGGACGCTTGTCAGCACGGTCTTTACTTGCACGGCTTAACTGTGACAACGCAAGAACAGGAATGTCAAAATCTTTTGCAAGCATTTTTAAAGAACGTGAAATTTCAGAAATTTCCTGTTGTCTGTTGTCCGTTCTTCTTGACCCCTGCATAAGCTGAATATGGTCAATTATAATAAGGTCAAGTCCTCGTTCAGCCATAAGACGTCTGCACTTTGCCCTTATCTGCGATACTGTTATGCTTGCAGTATCATCTATATACATTGGTGCAACTTCAACACGGTGCAGTACCTCGCTTATTTTTATCCAGTCATCAGCCTCAACTGTACCCGTACGGATTTTGTTTGAGTCCACTCTTGCCTGAGAACACAAAATTCTGTTTACTATTTGTTCGCGTGGCATTTCGAGGTTAAATAATGCAACGGTTTTGCCCGAGGATATACTTGCAAACTCCGCAATATTTACTGCAAAGCTCGACTTACCCATACCTGGACGTCCCGCAATAAGAATAAGCTCACCACCGTGGAAACCACCTGTTCTTTTGTTAAGTTCAACAAAGCCTGTGTCAAGTCCTGTAAGTCCGCCCGAATTCTGCGAATTTTCAACTAATTCGAGATAACTGTCGTATAATATATCGCTTATTTTAGATATATCGCCACCATCTTTTGACGAAGAAACATTAAAGACAAGCTGTTCTGCTCTCTCAAGCACCTTTTCGGGTGCTTCGGATGCTTCGTACGCGATTTTTGAGATTTGCTCGGAGCATTTTATAAGATTACGCATAATAGACATATCACGTATGATATTAGAATAATACGTAATATGTCTTGTTGTAGGTACACTTGTGGCAAGCTCTCTTAAATATTCAATTCCGCCTATCGCGTCAAGAGTGTCATTCTGACCGAGTCTGTTTGCAACTGTTACAAAGTCTATTGCACTGTTCTCGTTAAACAACTCAACAATAGCGGCAAATACAAGCTTGTTTGCTGCAAAGTAAAAATCGGCGGGATTAATTATCTCGATTGCCGCGCCTGCATTTTCACCCGAAGTAGACAAAACACTGCCTATAACTGCCTGCTCTGCCTCACGATTATATGGCAACTCTCTCGGAGCTGCGTCTATTATATTCTGTAATTCCTCCGCCATATTTTCACCTCTTTTTCACTGATTAATTCGTTTTTTATGCCTCTTTAACAACAACCTTAAGTTTTCCGCTGATTTGTGGGTAAACCTTTACCTCAACCTCAGTTGTGCCGATTGTTTTTATTCCGTCGGGCAATACAAACTTCTTTTTATCTATTTTTATGTGGTGTTGCTTAGTTAATTCCTCTGCAATGTCTTTTGAGGTTATTGAGCCGAACAGTTTCCCGTTTGCGCCTGATTTTGCACTTAAAACAACCTCAATTTCTTTCATTTTATCAACTATTCTTTGTGCTTCTTCTCTTTCTGTCCTAAGCTTATATTCAAGTGATTCGGCTTTGCCCTTCATCACATTTATATTTTCTTTTGTTGCCTCTGTTGCAAGACCCTTGGGCAAAAGATAGTTTCTTGCATATCCGTCAGAAACCTTTACCATTTGTCCTTTTTTGCCTTGACCTTTTACATCCTGTGTTAAAATTACTTGCATAATGGATTACTCCTCCTCATCAGATATATATTCGTTTATAGCCTGTATGAGCAAAGCCTCCGCTTCCTCAATGGTTGGTGACGAAAGCTGCGCACCTGCAACTGTCATATGACCGCCGCCACCAAGCTTTTCCATAATAAGATGAACATTCACATCACCCAGCGACCTCGCACTTACACCTATACCGTCGTCAGTGGGGAATATTACAAACGATGCCTTTATATTATTTATATTAAGCATTTCATCTGCCGCCTGCGAGGCTATAACTTTACCGTTGTGGTATTTTTGTGGCATTCTTGCAACTGCAATATTCGGTGCAACCTCTGTAGCGGTTTTTACGGTATCTACCTTGTGGTCGTAATCCTCCTTGCCAATGTTGAATAGCTGCTTAACATCAACAGTATTAAGACCTCTGCGCTTAAGATACGAAGCCGCGTCAAAAGTTCTTACACCGGTTTTTAGCATAAAGTTCTTTGTATCCATCAATATACCTGTATACAAGCACTGTGCCTCGTACTTGGTTAGCGAAGTGCCTACATTCATATACTCAATAAGCTCTGTTGCCATTTCGCACGTTGATGACGCGTACGCCTCGTGATAAACAAGAGAGCACGGTGTAATAAACTCAGTAGAACGTCTGTGATGGTCAATAAGTACGATTTTCTGAGCTACATTAATAAGCTCCTCACTTGGAAGTAGTGATGGTCTGTGTGTATCAAGCACTACTAAAAGTGAGTTGTTCTCTAAAATTTCGAGTGCCTCGTCTGTGTCTATAAATAAATCCTTGTATTCGGGGATTTTTACAGTTTCGTTATACATTTTTGCTATTGCAGGTGAGTTTGAATCGTATATAATATACGGTGTTTTGCCAAGTGTCCGTACTGCTCTTTGTAAGCCTATTGCCGCACCAAAGCAGTCGTAATCCGCACCTGTGTGCCCTACAAACACAACATTTTCCGACTGAGTTATAAAATCACGTAAAGCAAGAGCAACTGCTCTGGTCTTTACACGTGTACTCTTTTCGTATTCCTTTGTTTTGCCACCGTAGAACTTAAACTGTGTTTCGTCCTTTATACAAACCTGGTCGCCGCCACGGCCTAAAGCCATGTCCATGGCATTTCTCGCATAAGCTTCATTTTCCTGAATACTTCCGCCTGTGCCAATACCTATACTTAATGATACGGGTATCTTGGTTTCCTCAGCAATTTCGTGGACACTGTCGAGTATTTTGAATTTATTGTTTATATGATCCTTAAGATATTTATGCTCAAAAAGCATAAGGTATCTGTCGCGGTCGAGTTTTTTTAGTATAGCTGAGCAATCAAGCGCCCATTGATTCATCGCCTTTGCAATGCCTGAGGTTATTTTTTGTTTTTCGTCATCGTTTATTCGTTCAAGTAAGTCGTCGTAGTTATCTATGTTAATAACTGCAATATCTGTTTTTGTCATATCGTAAAGAGAAAGCAGATTTGCCTCAGAGGTATAGTCTATAAAATACAGATATACTGAAAGTTTATCCTCCATTAACGCAGAGGATTTGACGTTATCGTTCATAAGCTTACCGATTACCCTGAATTTCTTGCCCTCGTGTTCGATGTCAAGACGTATATCAGATGCATGCTTTAAAAGCTCGGTCCACTTTATCTGCGGAAGTATCTTCTCGATAAATATTCCAAACAGTGCCTGTTCATCAAACATAGCAACAAAGTTTTCGTTGTAGCCTCTTAAAGTTCCGTCCATATTCAAGATTACAACAGGAATAGGCAGACTCTCCATAGTGTTTGAATCTGCCGCACCTATACCCTCGGGTAATGAACTTAAAAGAAAATCAATCTTCTTTTTTCTTTGGTGTCTAAAATATACAAAATATCCAACAGAAACCAAGCCTACTATAAGCATGGCAATACCTGACGGTAAATCTCCGCAAATCAGGTTATATATGCCCGATACAATAAGCAAAAATGACAATATTAATACTGAGCTAATCAGTATATCTATTGTTTCTCCATTGCGTTTTTTCATATTTTCCTCCGTTTAACAGTAGCTATTAACGACTCGCGCTTAATTTTATTTTACGGTTTTTTGAGATGTAACTATTAAGAGATTCCATATCCGTAAAAGTCTCGTCATTGGAATTTTCTTCGGTGTTGTAAGATAAAATCTCACACATTGCAAGGTCTATATCGCTATAATCAAACCCCAAACGCTTCGAAAGCATATAACACATAGCAATAACCGATGCAATTCCTTCTTCAATCACGTGCTCGTCGAGCTCCGTATCGTGATTTGCCATTGCGCCGTAAAGCCTTGCAATTTCGCAAAGCACAGAGCTTTTTAGCGTATCAATCGCCTTTAAATTTGTTGAAATGTTCATAAAAAAACCACAGCCTTTCCGCACTGATATTTTTACCGCGTATGCATAAGTTTTTTCGAACCACCTATTAACATATTTTAGCATAAAAACTATGATTAGTCAAGCATTATTGATAAAATATAACGCTACGACAAAATGTACGCGTAAACGGAATAAAAATACCAAAGTTTGTTGACTTTTTATCTAATATGTTTTATAATTAACACATAAAGGATTGGTATGAATACAATAGGGAATGAATAAAGTCTGAATAAAATTGCCCATCTTACCATTTTCAAAAGCTCGGAGTATAAACATACGCCGTCGCTTTTTCAAACGGCAATCTGAACAATTTTCTTGCAGACTTGGTTTTGTACATTAACACGGAAAGGGACAGTTATAAAAATGAAAATTGTAATGCTTGATGTTGAAACCCTGGGTAAAGATATTTCCTTTGAGGAAATAGAAAAATTCGGTGAGGTAATAACATATCCCACCTCTACTCAGGAAGAAACAAAAGAAAGAATAAAAGACGCCGATGTTATTGTCTTAAACAAAATTAAAATTACAAAAGACGTGTTAAAGGAGGCTAAAAATCTAAAACTCGTTTGTGTAAGTGCAACGGGCTACGATAACATAGACTTAGATGCGTGCCGCGAAAAGAATGTTGCAGTTTGTAACGTAGTTGGTTATAGCGCAAACAGTGTTGCACAGGTTACAGTGGCTATGGTGTTGTCTCTATCGGTGAATTTATCAAGCTACACAGACTACGTAAAAAACGGTAGTTATACAAAAAGCGGCATAGCAAACAAACTAGTACCCGTTTATCACGAATTGGCGGGTAAAACGTGGGGAATTATCGGCTATGGCAATATCGGCAAGCAAGTCGGAAAAGTAGCCGAGGCTCTGGGTTGCAGAGTAATTGTTAATAAAAGAAACGCGTGTGATGGGTTGGAGTGTGTGGATTTGGAAACACTCTGCAAAATGTCGGATATTATAACAATCCATACACCGCTTACCGACGAAACACGTGAGATGATAAACAAAAAAACACTGTCCCTGATGAAAAAAGATGTTATTTTAGTTAACGTTGCAAGAGGAGCAGTAACAGACGAAAAAGCAATCTGTGAAGCACTGAAAAACAAAGAAATAGGTGCTTTTGGCACAGATGTTTACAGTGTAGAGCCATTTGGTGAGGAGCATCCATTTTACGAGGTTAAGGATATGGAAAATGTATGCTTAACACCACATATGGCATGGGGTGCATACGAATCGCGAAAAAGATGCATAGATGAAATTGCAAAAAATATTGGTGCATTTAAAAATGGCGAAAAAAGAAGCAGAGTGGATTTATAAATAAGGGAGAAGCAATATGGTATACGTACTTTTAGCGGACGGATTTGAAGAAGTGGAAACAATAACACCCATTGATATTTTAAGACGTGCAGACGTTGAGGTTGTAACAGTTTCAATAAAAGAGAGATACGTTGTGGGTGCACACAATATCACAGTTAAGGCAGATAAGGTAATTTCAGAAATTGATAACACAAATGATATGGAATTTCTTATTTTGCCTGGCGGTGCAGGACACGAGCTTTTGGATAAATCACAAGATGTTCACAGGCTTATAGACATTGCACATTCAAACGGTATATATATCGGTGCAATATGTGCCGCACCGTCAATTTTAGGAAAGAAGAAGCTTTTAGAGGGAAAAAGAGCAGTATGCTTCCCAGGCTTTGAAAAGTATCTTAGAGGTGCTAAACTGCAAAGCGATAAAGTAGTGGTAGATGGTAAATTTGTAACTGCAAAGGGTGCAGGTGCGGCGGCGGAATTCGGCTTTGCAATATGCGAAATTTTAAAGGGTAAAGATGTAGCGGATAAGCTGAGCGCAACAATGCAGTATATATGAAAAAACAGGAATTAAGGAATAAGATAAAAGCTTTGCGAAAAAGCCTTACAAAGCAACAAATCTCAAAAAAAAGCGATATAATATATAACAGGTTGTTTGAACTTGAGGAAATCAACAGTGCAAAAACAGTTATGGTATATATCGGTTCATTTAACGAAGTCAGGACAGATAAAATCATAAAAAAACTGCTCGATGACGGTAAAAACGTGTGTGCGCCCGTAACGGACGAAAGCACAAAAACAATCAGAGCGTATTATTTTGATAATACAGACACTTTTGCAAAGGGTGTATATGGTATTTTAGAGCCACCAAAAACACATATTGCGGATATATCAGAAATTGACGTTGCAATAATTCCAGGTATCGCGTTTGATAAAAACGGAAACCGTATGGGCTTTGGCGAAGGTTATTACGACAGGTTTTTATCGGATTTTAAAGGAACAAAGATAGGTATAGGCTATAAATTTCAGTGTGAATATAATATAGACACTGATGAATATGATATACCTATGGATTATATTATAAATGAGGAAGAAGTATATGTTATTTGATACACACGCCCATTACAACGACGAGCGTTTTAAAGAGGATATTGACGACGTTTTAAGTTCACTCCCCGAAAATGATATAGGTCTTGTGGTGAATGCCTGCTCGTCTTTGGATGAAATGAGCGATATTCTAAATCTTTGCGAAAAATATCCGTTTGTGTACGGATGCGCGGGGGTACATCCTCACGAGGTTGGAAGTCTTTTAGATGATGATATGCAAAAGCTAAAGGAATACTGCCATCATCCCAAAATCAAAGCAGTGGGGGAGATTGGTCTTGATTATTACTACGATAATGCACCAAGAGAAATACAGAAAAAATGGTTTGGCACGCAACTCGAACTTGCAAAGGAGGTAAAGCTTCCTGTTGTAATTCACGACAGAGATGCGCACGCAGACAGTATGGATATTTTACGTGCAGGAGGTGTACGCGAGGTTGGCGGAGTTTTTCACTGCTATGCAGGCAGTGTGGAAATGGCAAAAGAAATTCTCGATTGGGGAATGTATATAGCATTCGGCGGTTCTTTAACGTTCAAGAATTCCATAAGACCAAAGGAAGTAGCAAAATACGTTCCTCTCGACAGAATTGTTTTGGAAACCGACTCCCCATATCTTACACCGTCTCCGCAACGCGGAAGGCGAAACGATTCGAGATATATGCACTTTGTAGCTCAAATGATAGCCGATATAAAAGGAATTACTTATGATGAAGTGGCAAGAGCGACGTATGAGAATGGAAAAAAATTATTTAACATTGAATGATAAATAAAGGAGAAGACATATGAGAATATTACTTATGTCGGTAAGAGCAGGTTACGGACACCACTCCACTGCAAAAGCTATTATGGAATATTTTTCGCAGTTCGGACACCAATGCGAAATGCTCGACGTTTTTAATACTGTAAATGAGCATTTGGGAAATACTGTTCAGGACGGTTATCTCCTGTTAACAAAATATCTTTCAAAACCATATGGTAAGGTATATAACAAAATGAGCAAGGAAGATGAGCCATACGATAAAATATCCTTAACGTCATTTTTTTCTACACTCATAACTCGTAAAGTTAAAGACTTTGTTCAGGAGTTTAACCCTGATATTATAATCGGTACACATAGCTATGCGGGTGTGGTTATGACAATAATGCGCGAAAAGGGATACATTCATTGTCCTATGCTTGGTGTAGTAACAGATTTTACTATTCATCCGTTCTGGGAGAGTACAGACCTTGATTACTACATTATTCCCGACCTGCTACTGACATATCAAATGAACAAAAAGGGAATACCAACTCATAAGCTATTGCCGATAGGAATACCCGTAAAAAAGGAATTTTCGCAAAAGATACCTCAGCAAGAGGCGCGGGAACAACTTGGTATATTACCCGATAAAGAAACCATACTTGTTATGATGGGCTCGATGGGATACGGAAACCTGCTGGAAAATCTTATGGAAATAGATTCGTTTGATGCTGATTTTCAGATAATTGTTGTGTGCGGTACAAACGAAAAGGCAAAAAAAGCAATAGATAAAACGAGATGGGATAAACCACTGTATTGCTATGGGTTTGCCAATAATGTAGACGTAATGATGGACGCCTCAGACGTTGTAATATCAAAGCCGGGAGGACTTACAACCTCGGAATGCTTTGCTAAGGGATTGCCGCTTATAATGATGAATCCACTGCCTGGTCAGGAGGATAAGAATGCATCATTTTTAACCAACAACGGTGTTGCGGTATATGTAAACGATGACTTTAGCATATCGGAGGCACTGTATCTGTTCTTTTATGAAAAATGGCGTATTAATCTTATGAAACAAGCAATAGTACATATAGGAAAACCAAATGCCACAAAACAATTATACGAAGAAGTAATGGAAATATGTTCAAATGAGAATGTAAAAGAAGAAGTTTTAAACCAATAAATAGAGGAGGAATGATTATGAATTATTGTGTATACGGAGCGTCAAGCGACAGAATAAAGGATATATATATAAAAAAGGTTGAAGAACTTGGTGAAAAGATGGCAAAGCGCGGTCATGGACTTGTGTTTGGTGCAGGCAGCGGCGGATGTATGGGCGCTGCGGCAAGAGGAGCGCAAAAGGGCGGCGGAAAAATAATAGGTATTGCACCGTCATTTTTTAATGTTGATGGTGTGTTGTTCGAAGATTGTACCGAAATGATACACACAAAAACAATGAGAGAAAGAAAACAACTCTTAGAAGAAAAATCCGATGCGTTCATTGTTGCACCGGGCGGTATTGGCACATACGATGAGTTTTTCGAAATAATAACACTAAAGCAACTCGAACAACATTCCAAGGCAATTGCAATTTTTAATGTAGACGGTTATTACGACAACTTAAAGAATATAATGCAAAGACTTGTAGATGAAGGATTTATGCCTGATGAATCGTTAAAGCTTGCAGAGTTTTTTGATGATGCAGATGAGCTTTTGGATTATCTTGAAAATTACAAGTATGTAAGATTAAAGCCCGAGGAACTTAAATTCTTAAAGTAAAAAAAGTGAGCAATTTGCTCACTTTTTTAATTAGTTGGTTGTAATTTCTACTGTTTGTGTGCTACCGTTCCAGTTTACACTAAAGCCTGCGATTGCTGCAAGGTCTCTTATCTGGATATATGTGCTGTCGTTTATTGTATAGGTTGTAACGTCGGATTCGACCTTATTTACATATATAGGTGTAACGGTCTCCGAAATATTAAGCGTTGTTGAAGTGTCGTCGGTAAGCTCGCCGCCTACGGGAATGTACTTAACACCGGGCAGTATTCTTATTGCATTGATATTTGAGTCCCACGTAACATTAAAGCGTGCTGAGGTTGTTGCCAGAAGCATTGCAATATCACGTATTTTGTAGTAATTTGAATTTTCTACGGTGTAGCCTAATATATCGTAAGGTCTGCCATTTACCGAAAGATTAGCAGTTGATTTTGTAGCACTCAGTGTGTTTACACTCTCGTAACTGTCAATAAACTCGCGTATCTTGTTTCTGTTTGGATATCCGTTTGTCAAAAAGTTCGAACCGTGCATATCAACATACTGTATAGACTGATGTGCACTTACGTCTGTCTTTAAGATTTTTTCGGCACTTAAGGAATTATCGTGGAGTGATAGCTTGTAATAACGTATAACGGCGGAGTATCTTGGAATTTCCTTGCCTACAAATATACGTCTGTCTTCTTTTTGGTATACTTCAATATCGCTCATACATGCACCGATTATATTGCCCGGTACTGATATACTCACAATCTGATTATCATTCATTGTAAAAGCAAATCCTATGCCACCGTCATTGCTGTTTTTGTATAAGAAAACCTCAGGCACACCGTTTTCGTCAAGGTCTGTAAGTGCCATTTCGTTATATTCGGGGTTTGTAGACATAAGCTTCATTGCTCTTGTAACAAACGCGTCGCGCCAACCCTCATCAAGTGCGTAAGCTTGTGGAAGAGTTGCCAGAAGCATGGCCACAACAGTGAATAATAGTAAAAGTTTCTTTTTAATCATAATCTATATAGCCTTTCTGCCCGAATACAACAGTAAAATTATATGTATACTCTCTCTGACTACGGGCCTCTGCAGAGAGAAAACCGACCATATATAAAGCCGCAAAATAATTTTCTTCCATAACTGCTTGTATTAATTATACTAAAAAAACGTTTTTTTGTCAAGTGCAACAAAAAAACAGATATCCGCTCTCTAAAGAGATGGATATCTGTTTTAATTCTTATTCTTCAATAGCTTCGTCTTGCATAGCTTCGTATTTAGCCAATATTTCTTTTTCAAGATTTGCTCTCATTTCGCTATTGATAGGGTGGGCAATGTCTTTGTAATCGCCCTCCGGTGTCTTACGACTTGGCATTGCAGTAAATAGCTTGTCTTGTCCCTCAATTACTTTTATATCGTGAACAACAAACGCATCGTCAAAAGTTACCGATACAACTGCTTTCATTT
>JAZSFX010000045.1:0-57794 GCA_045532455.1 Clostridia bacterium | reverse complement strand
ATCAATAATAAAATTAATGTCAATATATGTTTATGTAAGCAAAAAAACTTATGCTTATAAAATAATGTAAAAATACTTGTAATTATAAAAAAAATATAGTATAATAAATATATGGAATATAATAGGGGAGGTGTAGACGTGAGTAAAACTTTATACATTGTTGTTCCGTGCTATAACGAGGAAGCGGTTCTTCACGAAGCTTCAAGACAAATGATACAACTTCTAAAGATAATGAAAAAAGACGGGCTTGTGGGAGAAAACAGCAGAGTTGTCTTTGTAGATGATGGCTCAGGGGATAAAACGTGGGAAATTATAGAAAGACTTTCGAATGATTACGAAGAAATTACAGGTATAAAACTTGCTCATAATGTCGGACACCAGAATGCTCTCTTAGGTGGTCTTATGAGTGTTATGGAGGATTGTGATTGTGCAATTTCCGTTGATGCCGACCTGCAGGACGATATACACGTAATACCCGATATGGTCCGCCATTTTAATGACGGTTGCGATGTTGTTTACGGTGTGCGCAAAGAACGTAAAACTGATACGTTTTTTAAACGTACAACTGCGGTTATGTTCTACAAGCTTATGAAGCTTATGGGCGTTAATATTGTATTTAACCACGCAGATTACAGATTAATGAGTAAACGTGCTCTAAAGGCACTCTCCGAATTTGAAGAAAGAAATCTGTTTTTAAGAGGTATTGTACCCTTAGTTGGCTATAAATGCGAAAACGTATATTACGAGCGAAAAGAGCGTTTTGCAGGTAATTCGAAATATCCCTTAAAGAAAATGCTCTCATTTGCACTTGACGGTATAACCTCGTTCAGCATAAGTCCTATAAGACTTATAAGCTCACTTGGTTTTATTGTGTGCATATTTGCATTTATTATGGCGGTATATGCCTTTGTTCAGAAAATATCAGGCCATACGAGCGATGGTTGGGCATCATTGATGGTTTCTATATGGTTTATAGGCGGAGTTCAGCTTGTGTCGGTAGGCTTGGTAGGAGAATATATAGGTAAAATTTATAAAGAGGTTAAAAGACGACCAAGGTATATAATAGAAGAATATAAAAAGAAATAATCGGGGTACAGAAAGGCTTGTTTAAATTATGTATGATATAATCATAATCGGTGGCGGTCCTGCGGGACTGAGCGCTGCAATATATGCACAACGTGCAAATATGAAAACACTTGTTATAGAAAAACTGTCAAGCGGCGGGCAAATTGTAAAAACCAACGAGGTGGATAATTATCCCGGTTTTTACGATGTTCCCACAGGTATAGAGCTTGGTGAGGCATTTTTAAAGCACGCCACAAATCTTGGAGCAAATATTGTATACGAAAATGTAAAATCAATAGAGAATGCACCGTTTGACGTCAAAGTAGTGCATACAAAACGACACACCTATATGACAAAATCAATTATATTTGCAATGGGTGCAAGTCCTAAAAAACTTGGTGTTGATGGCGAGGCAGAACTTAGCGGGAGCGGAGTATCGTATTGTGCGTATTGCGACGGAGCTTTCTTTAAGGGTAAGGAAGTAGCGGTAATTGGCGGAGGAAACACTGCCTGCGAGGATGCAGTGTATTTATCTAAACTGTGTAAGCGTGTATACATTATAAACCGTTCAAAGAAATTCAGAGCAACTGCTTCGATTTTTGAGAATGCAAAAAGACAAAGTAATATCACAATCATTACCGATGCAGTGTGCGAAAAGTTCAACGGAGAACAGAAGCTGCAAAGCATAGATATCAAAAATACAATAACACAGGAAAAAGGTGTTTTAAATGTTGATGGTGTTATTGTTGCAATAGGCGTAACACCCGACTCAAAACTTGCAATTGATTGCGGAGTTGAGGTCTGCGATTATGGCTTTATAAAAACAGATATGTATTTAAAAACCAACATAAAAGGTATTTTTGCAGCAGGTGATGTAAGAACAACACCGCTAAGACAGATAGTAACTGCGGCAGCAGACGGTGCAGTTGCAGCAGTAAGTGCAACTGCGTATGTGAATGAACTTGGTGTAAAGACAGTTTAATTATTACAAGCCTCGCCATTGTGGGTGAGGCTTGTTTTTTATCTTGGGTTATTTGCAGTTGAAATTTTTTCGAATTTTATGGCATCGTTATATAAACTCACCGAAAGTTTTGTAACAAAACCGTTACAAAGGTTTCTGTTGCCTAAAATAAGTAGGTCTGTTGCGGTATTTAAGAAAAATCTTTTAATATCTATAATGATTGCTGCCATAAAAAGCTGAGAAAATTTTTGTATTTTATTCATTTTGTATCCTTTCAGATGTAATATATTTGTTAAGTAAAAAGTAAAAAATATGCGTTATAAATATAGTTATCATAAAGACTTATAAAGATACAAGGCAATGTTTTACAAAAAAATTATAAAAATATACCATATTTTTCGCTGTAATATATCTGTAAAAAATGAAAGAAATATGTAACTGATAATAAATGGTTGTGTAATTGATTTTTCGTATATATTGTGCTAAAATACAAAATACAGGAATATAAACCACAATATATTGTGGTGTCAAAATAAATCAAAAAACGCTTGAAAAGGAGTGATAGGTTATGATGATAATAAAAAAACACAACACCATTGAAGCTTTTAACGTTCAAAAGGTAGTTGCCGCAGTTAACAAGTCAGCGTTTCGTGCATTAGTTAAATTTACAGAAGAAGAAACAGAATTCATATGTCGCTTCGTTACAGAAGAAGCGGAAAAGATGGATAAGGAGTATATCCGAATTGCAGAAATGCACAACATTGTTGAGGGTGCATTGGAGAGAGTTAATCCTAAAGTTGCAAAAAGCTATCGTGATTACAGAAACTACAAGCAGGATTTTGTGCAAATGCTTGATGAGGTTTATAAAAAGAGTCAGTCTATAATGTATATAGGCGATAAAGAAAACTCAAATACAGACAGTGCACTTGTTTCTACAAAGAGAAGCCTTATATTCAATCAGCTAAATAAAGAGCTATATAAGAAGTTTTTCTTAACAACAGAGGAGCTTCAGGCTTGTCGCGACGGATATATCTATATTCACGATATGTCTGCAAGACGTGATACTATGAACTGTTGTCTGTTCGACGTGGAGAATGTACTTAAGGGTGGCTTCGAAATGGGTAACCTCTGGTATAACGAGCCAAAATCACTTGACGTTGCCTTCGACGTTATTGGCGACATCGTTCTTTCAGCAGCAAGTCAGCAATATGGTGGCTTCACAGTTCCGTCTGCTGATTTGATACTCGAGCCATATGCAGAAAAATCATATAAGAGAAACATAGAAAAATATCGTAAGCTTGGTTTAGACGAAAAGAAGTCGGCAAAAGTTGCTCTTCAGGATGTTCAGACAGAATTTGAACAGGGCTTTCAGGGTTGGGAATATAAGTTCAACTCTGTATCGTCATCAAGAGGCGACTATCCGTTCATAACAGTTACAATAGGTACAGGTACAGGTAGATTTGCAAAAATGGCGTCTAAGGCAATGCTTAAGGTAAGAATGAACGGACAAGGCAAAAAAGGTCACAAAAAGCCTGTATTGTTCCCTAAAATTGTGTTCTTGTATGATGAAAATCTTCACGGTGAAGGTAAAGCACTTGAAGATGTATTTGAGGCAGGTATAGAATGTTCTTCAAAGACAATGTATCCTGACTGGCTAAGCCTTACAGGCGAGGGATATGTTCCGTCTATGTACAAAAAATACGGAAGAATTATATCTCCTATGGGTTGTCGAGCATTCCTATCACCTTGGTACGAAAGAGGTGGAATGAACCCTGCAGACGATGACGATAAGCCTGTATTTGTAGGCAGATGGAACATCGGTGCAGTATCACTGCACTTGCCGATGATTCTTGCAAAGGCAAGACAAGAATCAAAGGACTTCTACGAAGTTCTGGATTATTATTTAAATCTTATACGTAATCTTCATATAAGAACATACGACTACCTTGGCGAAATGCGTGCATCAACAAACCCGCTTGCGTATTGTGAGGGTGGTTTCTATGGCGGAAAACTTGGTCTGCATGATAAAATCAAGCCTATAATGCATACCGCAACTGCATCGTTTGGTATAACTGCACTAAACGAATTACAACAGCTTTACAACAAGAAGTCTATAGCTGAAGATGGCGAGTTTGCATTGGAAGTTCTAGATTATATAAACAAAAAGGTCAATGAATTCAAGGTTGAAGACGGAAATCTGTATGCAATCTATGGAACACCTGCAGAATCACTTTGCGGACTTCAGGTAAAACAATTCAGAGCAAAGTATGGTGTTATAGAAAACGTTTCCGACAGAGAATATGTATCAAACAGCTTCCACTGCCACGTTAGCGAGCAGATTACACCAATCCAGAAGCAAAATCTTGAAGGACGTTTCTGGAACTTATCAAATGGCGGTAAAATCCAATATGTAAAATATCCTATAAACTACAATAAAGAAGCAATAAAGACACTTATAAGAAGAGCTATGCAGCTTGGATACTACGAGGGAGTAAACCTATCGCTTGCATATTGCGATGATTGTGGACACGAAGAACTCGAAATGGACGTATGTCCAAAGTGCGGTTCAAGAAACCTTACAAAGATTGACCGAATGAACGGATATCTTTCATATTCAAGAGTTAAAGGCGACACAAGATTGAACGAAGCCAAAATGGCAGAAATCAAAGAAAGGGTTAGTATGTAATAATGCGTTATCATAATATTACAAAGGACGATATGCTCAATGGCGACGGACTAAGAGTTGTCTTGTGGGTTGCAGGTTGCGAGCATGGTTGTAAAGGCTGTCAAAACCCTGTTACATGGGATGTAAATGGTGGACTTGAATTTGATGAAAAAGCCAAAAAAGAAATATTTGATGAGCTTGATAAAGACTATGTTTCAGGTGTTACACTAAGTGGCGGCGACCCTCTGCACTGCAAAAACAGATTTGATATAGGTAAGCTTGTGAATGAGATTTCAGATAAATATCCCAACAAGTCAATATGGTTGTATACAGGTTATAAATGGGAAGAAATCTGCACACTTGATTTTATTAATAAAGTTGATGTTCTTGTTGACGATGTGTACGTTGAGGAATTAAGAGACGTTAATCTCCCATGGCGCGGCAGTGCAAATCAAAGTGTAATAGATGTTAAACTAAGCATAATCTGTGGTAAAAAGGTTTTGCATTGTAAATAAAGATTGAAAGGGTAGGATGTTGGCTATGAAAAAGGTTGCAAGCTTTGAAAAAGTAAGTGAAGAACAATTCAAAAAGGATTGGGACTTATCCGATGATTATAAATCGGTGTACGATAAAATAAAGCTTCCCAAACGCGCCACAAAAGGCTCTGCAGGATACGACTTTTTTGCACCCACAGATATCACTTTAAAGCCTGGTGAAACAATAAAAATACCAACGGGCATAAGAGTTAAGATAAATGACGGATGGGTTTTAAAAATATACCCAAGAAGCGGTTTGGGTTTCAAGTTCAGATTACAGCTGAATAACACTGTAGGTATTATCGACAGTGATTATTACAATAGCGATAATGAGGGACATATCTTCTGCAAAATCACAAACGATTCAAACGAAGAAAAAACTGTATCAGTAAAAGCGGGCGATGGCTTTTGTCAGGGAATTTTTGTTGAATACGGTATTACATTCGATGACGATGTTTGCGAAGAAAGAAATGGCGGATTTGGCTCAACAACAAAATAAAGATTAAAGGGCCTGTTGCAAAAGCAACAGCCCTTTTCACAACCTAATTTTCCGTACCTTATCACGTACCTTTAATACAAATGATGGTGAAACGGAAAGCTCATCAATTCCCATTTTTAAAAACCTTTGGGTAAGTGAAGTATCAGCCGCCAACTCACCGCATATACCTATCCATATACCGTGCTTGTGTGCATTATTTGCCGAAAACTCAATAAGGCGCATAATAGCTTCGTGATGAGGCTCACATAAATCCTCTATATTTGGATTTTGTCTGTCTATAGCGAGTGTGTATTGAGTTAAATCATTCGTTCCTATACTGAAAAAATCAACCATAGGCGCAAGTATGTCGCTTATAATTGCCGCGGCGGGAGTTTCTATCATTATACCGATTTCTACACTCTCACTATAGCTTATTTCCTGTTTTCTCAGTTCATATTTAACTTCTTCAATTATACTTTTTATTTTCTCTACCTCACTTGCAGAGGTTATCATTGGGAACATTATTCCTAAATTTCCGTAGATGGAGGCTCTTAAAAGTGCTCTTAGCTGAGTTTTAAAAACTTCCGTACGCTTTAAGCAAATACGTATTGCCCTGAAACCAAGTGCCGGGTTTTCTTCTTTGGGAATGTTAAAGTAATCGGCTTGCTTATCAGCGCCAATGTCCAAGGTACGTATTATCACCTTTTTACCTGCCATACTTTCCAATACCTTTTTATAGGTCTGGAACTGAAATTCCTCACTCGGAAAATCATCACTTTCAAGATATAAAAACTCACTCCTAAACAGACCAATCCCCGAAGCATCGTTTGCAATGGCAGCACCTATATTTGCCAGACTTCCGATATTTGCAAATATATTGATTTTTGTACCGTCAAGAGTAATATTATCCTTGCCTTTTAAATCAAGCAAAAGCTCTTTTTGTTTTTTGTCATCTTCTTGTCGTTTTTTCATTTCATTTAAAATATTATCGTCGGGGGAAAGATACATTTTACCGCTATATCCGTCTACAATCGCCATTTCACCGTCTTTAATTTTATCTAGAAATTCACTCCCTGCACCTATTATTGCAGGAATGTTCATTGTCCTTGCTAAAATGGCAGTATGTGAATTTAAAGAACCATACGCAGTAACAAAAGCTATTACCTTGTCCTTGTCTAAGGCCACGGTTTCGCTTGGTGCTAAATCATCAGCACAAACTATTATGTTTTCGTTGGTTGTGCTTATATCGCTCTCGGCATCTGTGAGTTTTTTTATAATTCTGTCAGATATGTCCTTTATATCCGCCGCACGCGCTTGCATATATGAGTCGTCCATTAACGAAAACATCGAAGACAGATTATCGGAAGTAATTGCAACTGCATACTCTGAGGTTACATTCTGGGTTTCCATAATATTTATAACAGATTCATTAAAATCCTCGTCTTCAATCATCATCTTGTGAATTTCAAAAATCTGTGCGTTGGCACTGCCAACCTCGTCTAACGCCTTTTTATAAATCTCATCAAGCTCGTCTGTGGCTGATTTCTTGGCTTTTTCAAAGCGCTCTTTTTCCTTTTCCACATCATCTGTGCGCTGGCGTTTTACAGAAATTTGTTTGCGTTCAAACACAGATATTTTGCCTATGGCAATTCCATCATATACACCTTTGCCCGAAATTGTAAGCATTGTAGTCTTCCTCCGCGATTGTTATAGATTTTCATTCAAGAAGTTTTTAATTTTTTCTTCTGCTGCGTCCTCGTCTGTTCCATCAATAGTGATTTTTATTGTGTCGCCCTTTTTTACACCCAACCCCATAAGTGCAATCAGCTTGGTTGCACTTATAGACGTATTATTTTTCTCAATGGTGATTTTACTTTCAAACTGTTTTACAAGATTTACCAAAAGCCCTGCAGGTCTTGCGTGAATGCCTAACTCGTCTTTAATTTCATATTCAAAAAATCTCATACTATACCTCCATAAAAAATCAAATAATTGCCAAGTTATATCCTTGGCAATTATTTACTGTATTTTATACTGTCAAAATTCCCTCATCACTTTCTATCAGGAGAAGAATTTTTTCTTCATAGCCATTTTGAGCATTTATATAAATTATAAAATTCTTGTCATGAAAATTGCCTTTAAATTCGTAGCATAAAACCTCGTCTAAATTGTCTTTTGGTATAAGTGCAAGACGTGTTCCACTAACTGCCAGAGAGGTCGATACGTGATTTTTAGCCTCATCTTGTGTTAGTTTAACCTCTCCAAGCTGACGTTCTCTATGATTTGTAAGATACCCCTTTGACTCAAACCCTACAATTTCGCCATTATCAAGCGCCACCTTAACTTTTATAAGGTCGCTGTAGCATATAACACCATCTTGCGAATATGCAAAGTTAATTGTGGCAATGTTATTGGATTTTTCGTAATAGTTAGAAACCATATCGTAAATTCCTCTGCCTTCAAGGAACTGTATTGCTTTTTCAGTTGCAGTTGCAACGTCAATTACTTCATTTTCAACCACTACATTGTCAAGAAAATATAGTATATATCCGCCTTTTTTTGTTACGCTTACCGAAATATGTTCCGCCTTTGTAGAAACATTAAACGTGTATGCGGGTATGTCATTATTGTTCGACTCATTCGCAAATTTCAAGTTACGACCGCGGTCGCCTAAGAATTCCTTTGCTTTTGTGAGAGCGTCTTCTTTTGATATTTCCTCAGCATTTTCTAGCATTTTCGGCTTTTGATTTACAATATGCTCCGAAAATGGACCGTCGTAGATAAGTGATGGATACTCGTCAAATGCTTTTTCGACATTTTCAAGACCTGCAAGAATTCCGTTATCGTCTGCGTGTACAACATTTTTAGAATCTGAATTTTTGTTGTTTAAGTCCGAAATCTTAACCTCGCCTGAATAAATTTTATCCTGTATCTGCCTTAGATTGTCCTTTAGAGAAGTGGAGAATGTATTTAATTCAGAAAGTGTTTTGTATTCCTCCTCGGATATTTCCTCGCCCTTTATCATAGACTGTGATAATACATACGTATAATCACCAACCTGAGAAAGAAACTTGGATGTGTTCTCCAAAGATACCTGTGATGTTGGTAACTGTCCCAAACACGATTTTGCCTCTGCAGCCTCGCTGAAAATATCATTTGCTATAGAAGCGAGCTGAGACGGTGTCTTTGCAAGCTGCGCCTTGGTTAGTTGAACGTCAATGTTTTCTATATAATCTGCAAGCTCATAAAAGGCTCTGTTATAACTGTTTTCGACGTTTGTTTCAAGTGCCGATGCTGTCTTTCTTGTGTTAAGTGCCCATAAAAAGCATGCTATAAGTGCTGCTATAAGAATAGAATATAGCCAATAGTGTATTCTTCTTGTTTTTTCCATTTACTCCACCTCCTGTTATCTGCAAAACCGATGCTTACCAATTTGAACAATAAGCGGTCTTGACCATATCCACGAATTTGTTGCAGTGTCGGGATTAAAATAATAAATTGCACCTGACGTAGGGTCCCAACCGTTCATTGCGTCCTTGCACGCCTTGTATACGGTTGAATTTTCGCTTATAGGTACGTTAATCTGCCCGTCAGATACTGCGGTAAATGCACCTGGTTGATATATAACGCCCGATATTGTATTTGGAAATGATGAGTGCTTAACTCGGTTTAGTATAACTGCGGCTACTGCGACCTGTCCCTCGTAAGGCTCGCCACGCGCCTCTCCGTTTACTGCTCTTGCAAGTAATTGTGTGTCGCTTGAGGACATCTGTGCCTCGACTGTACTGTACCGAGTCAAAAATAATGAGAGAGTTACTATTGATAACATTATTGATGTAAATTTTTTCATAATTGACCTCCTGTTCATTATTTCTATCATTTCTAATAATTTGTGTTTTTATGTATAAAAAAGCATAATAAGTGTCAATTATTTATATAGAAATTAAGATATGAAAGGAATATAACGTGATTTTCACGTTATATTCTTCGACAAATTTAATTGCACCGCCGATATTTTCGCACCATATATGGTGCGAAACGGCGTTGTGCATAATTTCCATTTACGCCTTATCAGCCCGCAATATAGTGCGTATTGGTTTTATAATAATTTTGCGGGCAGAAAGGCTATGGAAATTGAAATGAAAAATATTATAAATGCAGTGGTTTTAGCTTTTGTTATGGCAGTGTCGGTACAATGTTTTGCTAATGATGTGGACAGTGAACTCAAGAACAACCTTGTAAGATTACATATAGTTGCAAACAGTAACAGCGAAGATGACCAGAGAATAAAATTAAAAATAAGAGATGAAATTTTAAGAAACGTATCTCTTGACGATGAACACTTTCTTCAAAAGGCAGAGAAAATAGCAAATAACGAATTAATAAATATGAATTACGGTGCAAGAGCTGAGTGGGGTGAATTTTATTTTCCGCATAAGGAATATAAGAATATAACACTGCCTTGCGGTGAGTATAAAGGTGTAAAAATTATTTTAGGCGAGGGGAAAGGGGAAAATTGGTGGTGTGTGCTATATCCGCCTGTGTGTGTAAGTCAGGATAGTATTGAAATGGATAAAAAGAGCAAAAATTTACTAAAAGAGGAATTAAATAGCGATGTTTATGATATAATAACAAAGAGTGATCAAAAAATCATTGTTAAATTAAAGATTGTTGAGGCATTTAATTATATTAGCGAAAAATTGAATAAATAAAAATATAAAAGTAATTGATTTATAGCTAATTTAACAAAATTACCAAAATGTATTGACAAAAATACTGTAATATGATATTATATATTAGTGGTTGAGGCAAACCTCAATTTCTTATATATCGCGGGATAGAGCAGTTGGTAGCTCGTCGGGCTCATAACCCGAAGGTCGTTGGTTCAAGTCCTTCTCCCGCAACTATGAAAAATGGCTTAAAACTGTGGTTTTAGGTCATTTCTTTTTTTGTGTCTTTTTGCAAATAGTGTGTTTTGGTGTTTATTTGGTGTTTGTTAAGAGTTTTTTATGCTCTTTTAACGTTCTTGCTTAATATATCTTGCAATGTTTCTGCAGCCATTTCATCGGCCGTCTTTATTGCGTGAGCATATATCTTTGTAGTTGTATTTGTATTTGCGTGTCCTAAACGTTTTGCAACAGTGGTTAGGTTTACACCATTTGCAATTAGCAGTGTTGCGTTTGTGTGTCTTAATGAGTGTAAACATACATCAGGCAGATTATTTCTAATTATGAAGTTACGAAACCACCCTGAAAGAGTATCGGGGTGTATTGGTTTGCCATTCCAGGTAGTAAATATAAAGCCTGTATCGGTCCATTTATCACCGACTTTTAGTCTGTTAGTGTTTTGATATGTCATATATGCTTTAAGGGCAGAAATTACTATATCAGGTACTTTTATTACTCTTTGAGAGCTATATGTCTTTGTTGTGTCCTCATATATTCCTTTGCCTGCTAAATATAAGTTTGCACGTTGTATGCTTATTATTTTATTATCAAAGTCAATATCAGTCCATTTTAACCCACACAATTCGCCTCTTCTCATTCCTGTATATATAAGTGTAGTTATCATTGTTTTGTATTGAATAGGCTCTGATTGTAGATGTTCAAATAATTCCGCCGCCTGCTCATCATCTAAATATCGAGCTTCTTTCTTTTCTACCTTTGGCGGTTTTACTCTGTCGCAAGGGTTTAATAATATAATCTGCCATTGTACTGCGGTTGTTAGTATTGAAGAAATAAGCCTGTGATGGTGCAAAATAGTTTTATCTGATAAAGTAGTCGTAGAATTATTTAAAGGCTCAAAGAGGGCATTTTGTGCCAATCCTAATGCGTTTGATATTGATAGGGCGGTTTTATTGCTGATTGCTTTTCCTTTACAGGCTTGACGGGTAGTCGTTTCTGATATTCCTGAGACCTTTGATAATTTTACTTTGCTTATATTCTGCTTTTTAAGTATACTGTCTATGTCTGCATTTAAGATATATTTTGCATCGGCTCTAACACCTTCCTCAGCAAGATTATCATAAAATTGTAATAGGTGTATAGGTTGAAGTCTGTCAAGCCTTATATGTCCTATTGCTGCGTTTATTCTTTTTAACAAATCTTTATATCTTGCTACTGTCCTTGCCTTTAACTGCTTTTCGGCATAGTCTTTTAGCCATTGTTCAGAGAAGTCTGCAAATTTAATTTTGCTATCAATGTATAATCCCTTTGCACATTGTTCCTCAAATAATACTGTCTGTCGTCTTATTTCCTTTTCTATCTGTTTATTTGTCATATCTGGCGGCGGACACCAAGTCATAGTTTTTCTTATTTGCTTATTATTGGTATCATATCCGCAAGAAACTGTTATTTTGTAACTGTTACCTCTTTTTTGTATTGTTGCCATTGTTACATCTCCTTTGTTAATTTTTTTGCTATTCTTTTTATTCTATTTCCAAAGTCTTTTTCCATTCTATACAACATATACTCTTTGTCTTTTTCTGTTTCGTCGTTATCGTTCAATAAAACGTGATTGATAAAAACGTCTTTAGGTAGAACTTCATAACCATATTGCAGAATTTCAGTATCATTTATGTTAAGTGATAAGTCATTAACTATTTTTTTTGTCAAATCATATTCATATTTTTTTTCCGTCGCAAATGTTTTGCAATACAACCAAATATTTGCCATATCAGCCGCTAAAATCGAACATTCGTCTATTAAAAGGTCGAAGAATAGAGAGGGGTTGCAATCATTGTTTTTGGTTTTTTTCATACTACAGAGTTTCTGTATTGTTTTCTCATTTAAACCCATATATTCGCAAACTGATTTTAAATCTGTATCTGTTGTAGGATGCTCGCTCAAACCTAAAATATAATCTGTAGACACATTGTAATAATTAGCCAATGTTATGATTTTATCGATAGGCGGAAGTGATGTGCCATCGCAGTATTGGCTCACTGATTGGCGAGTTACTCCTAATAATTCGGCAATTATATTTTGCTTTGTATTATTTTCTTCCATTAACGTTCTTAACCTATCGGCAAATGGACTGTCATAGCATTTAAAATTTAACTTATTCATTTCTTCGTCTCCTTTTTAAAATAAAACTTGCACTTTTTTGCAATGTTAAGTTTTTACTTGACATTCTTGTTTTACTTGTTTATAATACGAGTATAGCAAATTTAATTTAATTTGTCAAGTAAAAGTAAAATAAAATTTAAAGGAGTGTATAATTATGACTAATTTGGAAAAAGAAATTAGAGCTGAACGCAATAAATACAACAAGGAGTGGCGAAACAAAAACAAAGACAAAGTAAAGCAGTATAATAAGTCATATTGGGCGAGAAGAGTATTAAAGCAGAAAGCAGGTGAAACGAATGACACTACCAAGAATGAGAACGATTAAAGAGGCGGCGGAAGAAATAAAGAGGACCGACCCTGATACTGCTATAAGGGAATATTTTATAAGGGACTTGGTTAATAGTAATAAACTTCCTCACGTCAAGGCAGGGAAAAAGATATTGATAAATATGGACAAGCTCTATGAGTATCTGCAGAAGGGCAATGAGCCTATAATGGATAATTCAGTTTCTCAAGACTATGGAACAATAAGAGCGGTAAACGTGTAGAGGAGTGAGTTTGTGCTTATAGAAGCTTTAATGGAATGTGTGTATGTTTTCTTATTCTTTGCTATTCCATTTGTTTTAGAGGGCATAATAGGGCAAATAAAAGGCATTGTAAACAAAAAAGTACCTCGCATATAGAACACACCCTGCGAGGTACAGCAACAAAAAATAAAAAATAATAAAAATACGAAATAACACAAAATATATGTTATTCAATTCTCTTTTATTATACCAGATTAGGAGCATTTTGTCAAGGGAAAGGGTTTAATCTTAAATGTATGACATAGAGGCAATAAAAGCAAATGTAAATATTGTTGATGTGGTGCAGAGGGCAGGTATTAAGCTGAATAAAAAGAATTCAGCTTGCTGCCCTTTTCACACTGAGAAAACACCGTCATTTTATATCAATCCACGAAAACAGATTTTCAAATGCTTTGGCTGCGGAATTGGCGGTGATGTTATTAGCTTTGTACAAGCTTATTATAATATTGACTTTAATGCTGCTATAAAACGATTAGAGAGCGATTATAGCTTTATTTCCTCTAAGGGTGTGAATTTATACTTAAATCAAAAAAGTGGCTTAAATCGAACGACAGAGCGTTTAAAACGCAAAAAACAAAAACGACACGAAATAGCATTGATAGATTACCGCCGCCGATTGTGGTTAAAAATAAGGAGCTACAATCCGCCGCCTGAGATTACAGACTTCTCAGGTGAGTATATACAGGCAACTAATGAACTTGCTCTTTTTGATTATTATTGCGATATAATGGCATATGGTACAGACGAGCAAAAAGAAGAACTAATACAAAACGAAAGGGTGAAAACTATTGAACGAGATTATAGACAACCAAGAACTGAATGAGCTTATAACATCTGCGTTTGTTGATGGATATGACGAGGCGGCGGTGGAAGAACTTTTGACAGAGTTTTATAGGGATTACATAAGAGAGGCAAGAACGCAACTTATAGAGCAAATGAGTAAAACTGCAAAGAAGTACAAGCTATTTAAACGTTTTAAAGAGCATTTAAAGCTATTCCAGGAAGAATACATACAAGAACAAATACAAGCTAATGTAAAAGGCTTTGCAGAGCTTACAACTGCACCAAAAGGCTATGAATATATAAAAGAAAACTACAATGTAGGAAATTATATTGTAAACGATAGAGGAATATTTGTTACAGACACAGACAAGAATGGAGATTTTTTAATTATACCTTTAAGCTCGCAACCAATCGTTATATTAGAACGCATGCGGAATGTTAAAGATGACACAGAAAAGGTGGTTGTAGGCTTCACAATAAGCGGACAATGGCAAACTGTTACAGTGGAACGTGAGATGATAGCAAATAATACAAAGCTCATACGCATTGCAAACTATGGCATAGATGTTACAACAGAAAACGCAAAGCAGCTTATAAGTTATTTTAGGTGTATTATGCAAAAGAATATCAATACAATACCTATAAGCAACACAGTAGAGCATATAGGCTGGAACGATAATTCATTTATACCTTATTCTGATACCTTTAAATGCGATACTGTAAATGAGTTTGTAGACATATATAAGTCAATCAAAGCAGATGGAGATTATAATAAGTGGTTGGCACACTGTTTGGAACTACGCAAAAATATTTATGTACGTCTTACAATGGCTGCAAGTTTTGCAAGTCAGCTAATTTATAAAGTTGGTGGCTTGCCTTTTGTGGTGCATTTGTGGGGAGATACAGGAACAGGAAAATCAGTAGCCTTATGTGTTGCTGCTTCAATATGGGGTAAGTCAGATAGTGGGTTTGTAAAGTCTTTAAATGGCACAGTATATGGCATAAATGAAACCGCCGCCTTTTTATATTCTTTTCCTTGCTTTTTGGACGAGCTTCAAACAATAGAGGACAAAACAAAGCTAAACTCATTTATAATGTGTATGACTGAAGGAATGAGCAGAACTCAAGGTGCGGCACAGGGCGGTATAAGACAAGCAAAGCAATGGAAAAACTGTTTTATTTGTACAGGCGAAGAGGATATAATCAAAGAGAATAGCGGCGGCGGAACTGTAAACAGGGTTATAAGCCTTGAAGTACAAAACAAAATAATAGATGATGGCAATTATACAATGGGACTTATTAGGCAGAATTATGGCTTTGCAGGGAAGATGTTTATAGACAAGATACAAAACACACCTGATATACAAGAACGTTATAACAGTATATTTAAACGTCTTACACAGGAAACAAGCTCAACAGATAAGCAGTGCATGGCAATGGCTATGTTGTTACTTGCCGATGAACTTGCAACCGAGTGTATATTTACAGGCGAAACACCATTAAAAATTGATGATGTAAAAATGTTTCTTGCTACAAAAAAACAAGTTGATATTGCCGAAAGATGTTACGAATGGGTTTTAAATTGGGCGGCGGCTTATCAGAATAGATTTGAAAATAGCTCATTTAATAATGGCGAGATATGGGGCAAGATAGAAGCTGACCATATAATGATAAATAAGAATGTGCTTACAGAACATATGAAACAAGCTGGGTTTGATTATGGTGCTATTATGCCACGATTTGCTAAAAAGGGATATATTGAAAAAGATGGTCAGGGAAAATTTACACATAGCAGAAATATATATGGACAAAGGGCAAGATATGTCAAACTACTGACAGATGATTTTGAAGAAATTGAGGACAATAATTGTCCATTTACTTCTTGAGAGACCACCAAGACCACCAAAAGACCACCAAAAGACCACCAAAAGACCACCAAAAGACCACCAAAAGACCACCACAAAATGGCATACCTATGCGACGTCCCACCATTCTTACCTAATTTTATATAGTATATACATAGGAAAAATAAAAAAACGTATTTTATTGTGTTATTATATAAATAGACATATACCCTCAAAAATGGTGGTCTTGGTGGTCTTTGGCTTGCCTATGCGGTTTTTGGGTGGGTTTTATGTGGTCTTTTGGTGGTTTTTTATGCTATAAAGGTGGTTTTTTCATAAATTTATGCTGATAATTGAATAAACATTTTGCAAAAATTTGCACATAAAAAAAAGGGCAAAGAATTTGCAAAAAACCTTGACATACTTAGCAAAGTATGATATAATATATACATAAGCTAAGGAAAGGAGGTAAGACAGTGGCTAAACGAAAAAAGAAATCTACTAAAAAAGACTTTTGGATAGACATTTTAGTAGACTTCTTAATCGGGCTATCGCTACTAATCATTGACAAACTGATTGAGTGATAGCGAGGGGAGTAATCCCCTCAGCTCGATTATATAATAAATTTAGACCATTGTCAATATTAAAAATGGATATTTTAAAAGTTAGTGCTATCTGTTTTTTCTGCATTGGCATAGCTAAAATTATTGAAATGCTTATAAAGAAAAGGAGACAGTAATGGAAGAAAAGAGCAAACCTCGCACAAGTGCTGCGGTAAAAAATCGTTATAATCAAAAACATTATAAGGTTTTTAGAGCCAGTGTAAAGCCAGAGTTATATGAAAGGATTGAAAAATATAAAACAACAAACAATTTAAGCAATCCAAAATTTTTAGAAATGGCTATTGAGTTACTCACAAAGTAAAAAAAGCAGGTTGCGACCGACCAAAGTTACAAACCTGCTTTATAACACCAACCCCAAAGGATTGATAAATCTATTATATCATATCCTCTGGGGAAAATCAAGATAATTTTCAGGAGGAATTTTTTAATGGAAAATAAAATCAAACGGACCGCAAAGTCTGTTACAAAGTATTTAAAAAAAGATATTAGTATTGAAAGAATAATCGAATATTTAAAGTTATATGGTTATTCAACTGTATTTTTTAATACATCTGATGGCAATGAGGAAATAGTACGTTATTCGCTTGAAGAAGAAGCTGAAAAGCTAACTGCCTTTACATATGCTGCAACAACGCGAATTGTCTTTATAGATAATAATAAGCACATACAAGATAAATTATATTTGCTTTTACACGAGTTAGGACATATCCGTTTAAAACATATTGGCGATGACAAAATGAGTTTACGCAATCCTATTTTAATGGATATAGAGGCAGACGCTTTTGCCTATGAGCTTATAAGTAAAATGTGAGGTGATATAGTTGCAAAGATTAAAAGAGTATGCTCAAAGCAAGGGTTGTAAGATGACTACATATAGCAGTATATACAGACAAGCAGACAAAAGAAAATTAAATGTCAAGGCTGATATGTTCGTAAATGAGTTAATTGGATTATCTGAAAAGTATAATGGGTTTATATATCGTTACAATGACCTTTGCCTAATTGCATATGATGACACTATGAATGATACGAGTCAAGAATTAACCGCATTGCACGAATTAGGACACTTATTAACTGTTTTTTCCGTAGTTATTTGCTCAACCCTTGCACTAATTTCAGCCAACCTCTCCTTTTTTAAATTTACCCATCCTTCTTCTTTTTCGTGCTTGGAAATACTTTGCTGTGATACTTTATACTTATCTGCCAAGTCCCTATATGACATATTAGTGCTTATATATTCATTTTTTACTTTTAACCAATCAATTTTCGCATTAGAGCATTGGGACAGTAAGGACAGTGTAAAAAGAATGAAGCAAACAGTAGGAGAAATGCAAATAGGCGAATTTATGGCAGATATGTTTGCCTGCGTAGTAACTGCATTGAAAATGTATAAGGAATGTTATTAAAAAGGAGCGATAGAATTATGACAGAACTCGAGAAACTTGCAAAAGAGGAACAAGCAAAATATATCAAGGAATGGAGAGAAAAAAACAAGGAACACCTTGCACAATATCACAAAAAATGGAGAGAAGAAAACAAGGATAAAATAAAAGAACATAACCGCAAATATTGGCTTAAAAAGGCAATGGAACGTAAAAATAAAGAATTAAATAAAAGTGGGATAGAGTAAACAAAAACAAATTATTTTTTGGTTGAGTTTGCGAAATTATGCGAACAAAAAAAGAAAATATGTTTTATATGCTAAAAGCACACTAACAGAGAATGAACAAAGAATGAACAAAGAGAAAATGACAATTTAACTGTCGAGGAACTGTCGAGAAATTAAGCAAGGAATAACAAACCTGCGAACAGGCGAGGAACAGGCGAAAAAAACAAACGAAGCACGAGGGAAGCAAGAGAAATATGTAAAAGTGGGGGAGTGTGTACCGCTTATAAGGTTTACAGAATTACACAAAAAGGAGATTATATGATGGCACTTACAGAACGTCAAAAAACTGCTTTGGAGCTTATGTTTAAAGGAGATATGTCAATAAGTGAGATTGCGTTATGTGTAAAGGTATCAAGAAATTGTTTGTATAAATGGTTAAACAATGAAGAATTTAAGGAAGAATACAACCGCCGCCAACGGATACAAACGTCTACATTAAATGCAAGATTGAGCCGCAGCATAACAAAGGCAGTCAAGAGAGCCGACAGAATATTAACACAAAGCACGAATGATGTGGCGGCGGCAAAAGTAATAAAGGCGGTACTTGACAGTGCAGGATATAAGCATATTGAAACATTAAAATCGAGAAACATTGAGCCTGTACAGATAGTTGATGTCTAAAAAAATATGCCTGCAGCATAATAACTCTGCTACCAACAGAGTATAATATTATAGTGGTGCTACCAAATTATAACAGAAAAAGAGAAGCTGAAATTAACTTCTCTTTTTTGCTTGCTTTTAAAAGATAATATGGCAATTATTCTCTATAAAATTTGGTGTTTATTTGGTGTTTATTGCAGGGAGTAAACACCAAGAATTACAAAAAATTATAAACTGTAATTATCCTCAAAACCGCATAAAACCGCCATTTATTTAATTGCACAAAATAATACAAAACAATATTATTCACTCTCATAACCCGAAGGTCGTTGGTTCAAGTCCTTCTCCCGCAACTAAGTAAAACAGTAGGTTTCAAGAGTTTTGAGACCTACTGTTTTTGCGTTTCCTTATAATTTTCCTTATAATGACGATAATGAGAGATAATTTATCATAATAAGAAATAATAAATTATCTTTTATTTTTTAAGGACTTTCTCCGTTTATATGCCAACTGTGGATAACAGGTACTTTCATTGCAGTACTTTTGATTATTTCTATAGGGAACAAATAGTTGTAGACATAATGGACATTGTTTTAAAGTATTTTTTCTTGAAGACATAAACATGAACAAGGTGTACATAGCTAAATCGAAAATGTTGTCGGCATAAAAGTGTATAGGGAAATTATTGTTTTTATTTGGTTTAAATTCGCTCTCGCTCATAAAATTAGGTATACATTTTATATTGATAGCAGAATAAATTTTCTTCATTAATTCTTCACGTTGCTCATTTGTATAATCGATGAAATAAAGTTTATCGCTGTCTAAAAGATTATCTTTATCTCTAAGTTTAACATACAGCACAAATGTCATATAGAGCATTTGCAGTCTCAATAAAAATTCCCATACCCAAAAGTTTTCACGCAGATTTGGTTTAGCTAAAGAGTGGCGTAGTGTATATTTAATAGTTTTGTATTCATCGTTTAAATCCACATCCATATGGCTATATACGAAATTGCTTTGTACAGTAAACGGATATCCATATTTTTTACACCATGTTATTATTTTTTGTATATCTGAATCGTTTACTTTCTTAGGTTCAATATGCTCTTTATAAAAATTACTTTTAAATATAAACTTTGCTGTATTATTTGATTTATTTTCATATATAGAAATAAAATCCTCTATTGTACCAAGGTCTAAAAATAGGTCTTGAGAAAGATTTCTTCTTAAATTCAACAAACTCACTAAAAGATTTGTATCATCTATTTTATTTATTTTATATTTATATTCTGCAATAATTTTTTTGTTCTTTAATTCAATAGGTATTTGGGTACTAATTGTTGTAGCACCATAAATTAAATTAGATGTATTAGCTGGAAAGCAAATATCTGATTGTTTTAAAGTATATTCTCTAAAACAGAGCCCTTCGTAAATAAAAGAAAACGGAAATTTAATATATTGAGTTTCATCTGAAAAATAATCTCTTATTTTAGACGGTGAGGTATCTTCTTTCATAAAATTTTATCTCCTTTTAAATGGTTTATGCTTTTAGTTATATTTTACAAATTGGAATAAACTCATTATATGATAAAATGAGTATAAAGTCAATAGCGAGGAGGTGAAATTTTATGAATAACATATGTAAAACATTAAATGTAAAACAATTAGCTGATTATTTAGGCATAGGAATGAATACTGCCTATCAATTAGTTAAAATGCAAGGTTTTCCAGCATTAAAATTAGGAAAACGAATTATTATTCCAATTGACTCATTAGAAGATTGGGTAAAAAAAGAAACTAAGCAGAAAGGAACGATTTAAATGTCAAACAGAAAAAGGCTATTTTACAGAAATAAAAGAGGAGAATTATTCCCCTGTGATGAAAATGACGGGTTGGAATTATGTTGCGAACGCTATAACAAAAAGCTTAACGATTGTTATGACTTTATAGAAAGAGCAACAAATAATCCAATGTCTCCAATCCAAAGAAAATTAAATGGAGAGTATTATACAACTCCATTTTATAAAGAATTTTTTGGACGTTGGTGCGATGGGAATATTAAATAGCAAAAAGAAAGATAAAAATTTGGAGGAGAGAAAATGAAAATAAAATATTCAGAAATAAAAAATTTTAACATCACAGAAGATGTGGAGGAAATTGAAACATTGCAAAATTTGGGAACAAAAATAAATGTTCCCGAATTTGACCCACTTGATTTTGACAGCATATTAGAAGAAACAAGCATTACACACGGAAATGGTTTATGTGAAATGCCTTCGTACTGTAGGGCAAAACTTATTGAGGCAGGAAAATATCGCAAAATAATTGTTTCCAGTAATAATTCTACAGGAAATGGATTGCAGAAAATAAGAACACTTAGTAACAACAGATATTTAAATTTAGAAACAGGAGAAATAAAAAAGAGAAAGAGAAAAGAAAAAAGAATTGAAACTATTTCAAACCTTAATAAATCAATTAATGAAGTACGTTTACTAATATATACTAACTTTGTTGATGTTGATGGATTTTTCATAACATTGGCATACGATTCTTATATGCCTGACAGTGATAAGGCTCAAAAAGATTTTGGCAAATTTATGGATAAGTTAAAATATTATTATAAAAAACGTCATGATTTAACTTTATGCTTCTTAAAGATTATAGAGCCAAAGGAAAGCGGAAGCTGGCATTTTCATATATTAATTAAATCAGATAACGGAAAACCTTTGAATATGACACAAGAGCTTATCAGTTCAATGTGGCAGCAAAATAGCGTTAAGGTCAGTCGAATTACTGACGGCGAAGGATTAGCTTCATATTTAGGTAGTGGAACATGTACATATACTGATAATGATAATTTTAGTATTTCAATGTTAGGTAATAAGAAATGTACGTACAGTCGAAGAGCTTTTTATAAGAACGGTATGCGACTATATAGTAAATCGCAAAATTTAAAAGTACCTACCGAAACCATTATGAGTCAGACCGAAGCATATAAAGCTGTAGCGGATTGCAAAAAAATAAATGAGAATCATACGCTGGTAAAGAAGAAAAGTGCAAAGGGGGAATATATTTTAAATGCAGTAAACTATGAAACCTACAAAAAAGAAGATTGATTTTTAAAGGTCAAACTAAAAAAAGAATGCGTGCAATTTATATTAAATAGCAATAACTTACAAAATGATGCTCTAATATATTTTGTTGTACACATTCTTTAGTATGATAATTTATAACTATATAAATAAGTTTGTAATATATACACCTTGTTATAGACGTTTATTTGTGGTTTGCTAAAAGTTTTATAACATTGAGGTGTTGCGATATTACTTTAAGATTAAAATGGTATCTCGACAGTTTTTAATATGTGAGAAATATAGGTGATTATTCTATGGGTATTGATAGTATATGCTTTACGATAGGTATTTATAGTATAGTAAGTTAGTACAATAATATTTAAATCTCATCAATAATGCAAATTTATATAGAATTTAAAGACATTGGATATTTATTGTTATTGCAATAACTCCTAAAACGCATTTTTAACTTGTATAACACGAGACCAAAATTAAAAAAAGCAAGCAGATTTTTAATTAGGTCGGCTTGCTTTTTGCTAATATGAAATTAACCGTTATTTTAGGTTGTATGCAATTTTAAGTATTAGTAGTATGATTTTAGGTGATGAATAATAAACCTTGTTAAACTAACGATTAAACCTGTTAAACAATTAGCGACATTCGATACCGAGTAATATATTTACAGCACGCTGTAAATCGGTGTGCTTGCGATATGCATTTAATAGCTTTTGTTCGTGAGCTGAAAGCTCTTGAGTAGAAAGGTGAATGTCAAGCAATTCACTTGGAGATACATTTAAGGCGGTACAAATATTGGCAAGTATATCTACATCAGGGCGGTGTACGCCTTGTTCCCAGTTAGATACACGACTACCTGTAACGCCGATTTTATCGGCAAGCTGTTTTTGTGTCATATTGTTAGCTTCACGAAATTTGCGGATACGCAAGCCTATTTGATAGCTCATTGACTTCACCTCACCCTAATAGTATAGCAGATTTCGTGGAAAAGTCAATAGATAATTACAGAATTTGTAGAAATTTGTCTTGACATTACAGATATACTGTTGTATAATGAATTTAGGTGCAGATATACTGTTACAGATTGAGAGGTGAAACAGAGTTGCAGGTATATGAAAAAGTAAGAGAGTACATAACCGAGCAAGGAATAAAGCAAAGTGTATTAGCAAAGAAGTGTAATATATCGGCAAATACCTTTAGTGATATTATGACTGGCAGACGTACTATGTATGCAGAAGATTTAAGGGCGATATGCTTTGCATTAAATGTTAGCCCTGAATTGTTTATTGAAGTTAGTAATATTAGTAGAGTGTAAAGGAGTATGATTTTAGAAATGAAAAAGTTAATTTTGTTTGTAATTATTGGTATGTTATTGGTCTTGTCATCATGTGGTAATAGCACTAAGTATTGTAATGTACCAGGTTGTCCATCAGAAGCATGGGGTAAAACCAATTATTGTTCAGGACATGGATGTGTAAACACAGGGTGCGATAATCCAAATATTAATGGAATGTTTTGCGAAGAATGTATAAAAAGAGCGGTTAAGTGATTTATTAAAACAGAGAATATATGATGAGGTGAAAGCAAATGAAAAGAATAGTTTTATTAGCAGTGAGCATTATTTTTAGTATATGTACATTGGTAGGTTGTGGCGATAATACATCAGATACATATTCGGAGACAACAAGTGAGCCTATTGCAACAAGTACAACCTATAGCGAACAAGAGCAATATTATCTTGATAATTATTATAGGGCAAAACATATACTTATCAGGAATGAAAACAGAACAAATCTTGAAGCTGAAGAATTATGTACTGATTTATATAAACAAGTACAAAATGGTAAAGATTTTGATTTGTTAATTCAAGAATATTCAGAAGACCCGGGTTGTGCTAAAAATCCTGACGGATATTTTTTTACTGACGGTCAAATGGTAATAGAATTTGAAAATGCGGTTAAAAGTATTGATATTGGAGAGTTTACAACTTGTAAATCTGATTATGGTTATCATGTTATACAGCGATTGGCTCTTGATGAAACTCCTGAAATATTTGAAGAGGGATATAAGAATAATGTAGCTGACAGCAGTAACAAGGTAACCCATTTTGCGATTACAAAAGATGAATTTATTGAGCAATATAATATGGAATTTAAGAAATTAAACGATAATGATATGATAGAAAATGCTTATTCAGAATTATTAAAAGCTGATAGATGCAGTGTACAAACCCCTGATGATACGAGAATTCCTAACGCAACCAAAATGTACAAATATAACCAAACATCAGGAAGGATACCTAAAGAATTAAAAATATACACTGATAAAAATGAAAATTGTGTAGCAGTAACAGTAGCATGTTCTGACAACATTAGCAACGCAGCGCTATCATTTCAAATTGATACAGTTTGTCGGGCGGCATACATTGCTATAACAAAAGATAATAACTATGATAACTATGTTGCATCAACAACAAATGTGCAAACAGGAAATGGATATGAATATGCCTTTTCTAATGGTGGCGGAACAATTTTCTTTACTATAATGCCAGGGAATTATATATCAGACATTATGAATTAAATACAATATAATTAGAAAGTGTCTTATAAATAAAGGCACTTTTTAATTTAGATATAAGGAGGTGCAGTTATGGTGAAGGTATTAGTTAAAGAAAACAGGTGTGATGATAATATCATAATGTCATATGATGAACAGTTAAACGGTATGATAGAAAAGATTATGACAATATTATCTGATATGAAAGAACAGCATATGCAATATGGAGCAAGTACCTGTGCATTAAATCTGATTAATTGCAGAAATATGATGGACGAGTTAATAGACAGCATTGCATTTATGAATGCGTAAGTAGCACCCCCAACAGAGCAGCCGCCTTTTTAGGTGGCTGTTTTTATGTTTGTTTAAGTGTACTTTAAACAATGGTTAAAAGTGATATGATTTGCTTTGATTTTAGTATTTATAAAAGTACAAAAAGAAGTTTAGCAATATTTATAAAACAGGTTGACTTTTACAAAGAGTTATCTTATAATATATGCGTAAGGAAAAATAAGGAAGTGAATATATTATGAAAAATTTAGTATTTGGATATGTAAGAGTATCAAGCACAGACCAAAACGAAGAAAGACAGCTTGAAGAATTAAGAAACGCAGGTGTGGAAGAAAGAAATATTTATATTGATAAGAAAAGCGGTAAAGATTTTGAACGTGAAAACTATCAAGCTATGCTTGGAAGATTAAGAGAAGGAGACTTGGTTGTTGTTTCTTCATTAGACCGATTAGGAAGAAATTATGTTGAAATTCATGAGCAATGGAGCTATATCACGAAGCACATTAAAGCAGATATTAAAATTATAGAAATGCCATTACTTGACACAAGCACAGCAACAGATAATTTAGAGAAACGATTTATAGCTGATTTAGTTTTACAGATACTTAGCTATACAGCCGAGAAAGAAAGAGATTATACACGCAAACGCCAAAGACAAGGTATAGATGTTATGCCGATTGTTGACGGTAAAAGGGTATCACTCAAAACAGGCAGACCAACAGGGCGACCGTGTGCGGTCAAGCCTGATAATTGGAATGAGATATATGCAATGTGGGAAAAGGAAGAAATTACAGCAGTAAAAGCTATGGAGCTTTTAAATCTAAAGCCGAATACGTTTTATAAATTTGTGGCAAGTGAAAGAAACGCACAACTTTGATTTACAAGGAGTATAACAATTATGGCAAAAAAACGCGGAAATGGCGAGGGCAGTATTCGTCAGACCAAAGAGGGATATTGGGAAGCTCGTATTATGATAGGTTATAGTGAAAAAGGCAAACCTAAATATAAAGTATTTAGCTCTAAAACTCGTAGCGAAGTATCTAAAAAACTATCTGATTACATAGCAGGCAAAAAATCCTTAACTGCGGAAGTGGTTAGTCAAGATACTGTTGCTCAATGGCTGAATAAATGGTTAAACAGTTATGTAGCACAAAATGTTAAAACATCTACAAGGGTATCATATGAGGGAATAGTAAAAAATCAACTCATACCTAATATCGGACATATTAAATTAACAAAGCTGAAAAAATCAAATATTGAAGATATGTACAATACCTTACTTGAAAGTGGTAGAGCAGACGGAAAAGGTGGGTTAAGTATTAAGACTATAAATAATATTGCTGTATGCTTGCATAAGGCATTACAGACAGCATTTGAGAATGAATATATTGTGAAAAATCCTGCCACTATTGCCCAAGTGCCGACTTTAAAAAGCGTAAACAGTCAAAAGAAAGAGATTGAAATATTATCTAAACAGGAACAAAAAGATTTAATGGCTATATGCGACAATTCACCGTATGGTATGGGAATTATTACAGCCTTATATACAGGTGTAAGATTAGGCGAATTATTAGGTATTATGTGGAATGATATTGACTTTGACAGAAAGACGATAAGTATATCAAAGCAAGTAAATCGTTTACATGATTATTCACCGAATGCAAAAGCAAAAACAAGATTAGGTATTCAAGATGATACCAAGACAAAAACATCAAATAGAATTATAAGCATAAGTGATGATTTGTTAAATCGTTTGCTTAACTACAAAGAAGAACAGGCACAGCATATCAAAAAATGGGGTAAAGCTTATAACAATTTGGATTTAGTATTTGCTCGTGAGGACGGACATTATATAGACCCAACAACATTTAGAGATAAATATGTCAAACTGCTTTCTGTTGCAGGTTTAAAGTCCTATACTTTCCACGCACTTCGTCATACGTTTGCCACAAGAGCATTAGAAGCAGGAATACCTGTTAAAGTTGTAAGTAAAATATTAGGTCATGCAAGCGTACAAATTACTATGGACACATACCAACACGTTTTACCTGAATTGCAAAATGAAGCTATGAATAAGATAGCAAATTATATGAACTCATAAAATTTATATTATTAAGGAGGTATTTTTATGTTTAACCCTAAAGTAGAGTGTGTTTCTACTACACAGAAGTACAATATTCAATTTGCAGTACCATTTATTGTTTGTGTCTGCATAATGATGTTTGAAAAAATATATTTAATGTTTGGTACATTACCAGAGCTTTTTAATGGTGCTGATACAGTATATCATATTATTGCAAATATGCTGTCTATTGTTACTCAATTAGCTGCATCCGTTGCAGCGGCAATTATTTTTTACTACTGTGCAGAGTTTTTAAATAAAAAGAAGAATATGGAAAAATATATTATTATGCGTAGAAGTCTATTAATTACGATGTATTTTATGATGGGCTTGTTAGAAAGATTTGATGAATTTGAGATTATTCGATGTTCAAAATATAAACGTATGCATGACACGGATGACGTTGAACGTTTTTATAATATTATTAAAAATATAAATAGCGAAGAAATCAGTCCATCCTTGTCAAATCAGCTCTTACAATACATACAAGCAAATACAACTGAATTTAGTGGATATATAAGAAGTTTTCGTTCGTCTGTTAATGAATTGAATGATAAGGTTTCGTCATATAGATATTTTCGCAACAGTTTTGATGATGCAGAAGAAATAAAAAATATTTTTGAGGAGTTAGAGACAACTTTTATAGTGTATAAGGATTCAGTAAATGCCAAAACCCCTGATGAAATAATAGATGAAAAATTAGTTTTAAATGAAATAATAGAAAATTTTATTTATTTCATACAAAGTTATGCTGATTTTGAAGTAAAGATTAATGCTTTTATGACATCAATAAACAGGAGACAAGTTATTACATTTATGAAATTGTTAGATTGATATTCAAAACAAACAGTATTATTTTAAATTGAGGAGAGTGTTAGATTTTGAATTATTTAGAACATGAAATAGAAGTCAAATATGTAGATGGGTTGTTAGCATGTTCTCAAGAATGGCAGTGGCTAATTACACAAATAGAAGAAACCTTTGAAATTAAAAAGATTAATTCATGGGATGATTTTCGTAAAAACAATTCATCTTCAAGAAATGTACTTTCTTATTTTATAAAAATATTAGAAATTTGTGATAAAGATTGGATTTTCTTAAAAAAAGAATTTCATGAAATGTGGTTAATAGCACGATACTACATTGGTACAATTACGATACAAAGATGTATAAACAACATTTATACTTTACATGGTAAAACTATGCTTTTATGCATATGGATTACTAAGTTGAAAAATATAGATAATGGTCATGATAATGTATTTGATATTGATATACTTAGACTGAAAAACTATCACACATTGATTAATATAGAATCTATTGTTGAGCAAGAATTACAAATAATAGCTTATGCTAGTAATATTCAGTTAGAAGGAATCGAAAAACCAATCAAATGTTTAAGTGATAACATTAAGGGGATAGACTACTCATATAGTGAAGATTTTTTTGACAAATACAAAGATAATCTTTTAAATTATAATGCCTTTTCTTTTCAAACAATAGATACTTCTGATTATATGACATGGCAAGAAGCATATCTCCTTGATATGTTATATATTTCTATTAAAGATAGATGTTTACAATATTTATTTGAGGGAAGCAGTGCTACTATTCCTGATACCGGACTATGGAGTTTAGATGTTTTACAAAATATAAAAAATTTTTTTAAGCATCAATATGCAGATTTTATATTGGATACTGTTATGTATGTTAAGCACAATATTGAACCAAGTATGGCAACAAAAATATCGCACTGTAAACTTTTATTAAAAGCATTACATAATGAATATACTCCTTATAAAATATTCTCAAGTTCATCTTATAAAATCATTTCATATCTGTTTAAAGATAAACAGGTAACTAACTGCGATAAAGATAATGATTTTATTAATTTAATAAATCAATTCCAAAAATGGGATGACCCACGTTTGATTATGCGTCTTAAACAAGACGCAATACCAATTAATAAAAGTCAAAAAGATTTGATGCTAAAATATTATGATAATAAATACAAACAGATTGATAACGTTGATTCAGAACATAAATTATTGGAGTATTTAAGAGATGAAGATTCTGCAAAAATGATTGACACAGAATATCTTATAAAAGTTAGTAAGAAGTTCAACACATATATTGATAGTAAACGTAACCTTTTAGTGTCTAGCTTATTCTATCAATATATGATATTTCTAATTAGTGTAAATGCTCATAGACATAATGTTGATGTTAGATTAATACATTCTGAAATGATAAGGATACAAAAACTATGGGAAGATAAATATTTTAAAAAGCAATCGGGTAATCTAAAAGCGTTTTCCCATAAGCAAAAGTTTGCATCAGAAGAAGTTGAACGTTATAACGATTTAGTGTTACTAAATCCTGTTATTTTCGCAAATTATTGTATTCCGTGTACAGAGGATAAAATATTGAAAGTTATGGAAGACATTTCAAATAACATCTTATTGAATTCAATACGGAATATAGAACTGAATCCGATATTTCCTAAAGAAGTAGATTCAATAAATTTAAATAGACACGACATAGACCAAAAACTATTAGAATATATTAATGATTTGCAGACAAAGAAGGGATATAAATTTTTAAATAATTTAGAACCTGAAAAATACGTAAGGGGCATTCATGAACATTACAAATTTAGCACTCACCTATATTTATCTTTGTTTTATCAAGAAAAAGAACTTTATGAAATTATAAAAGAACATGTTGAAATAGAATTGTTACCATATTCAGAAGAATTGACTTTGGGATTGCTTACTCAGTTATTTCCCATTCTAGAAATAAAAATTAGGGAATTGGTAACAATGCTTGGTTTTTTTCCATTTAAGAAAAACAAAACCGAATTTATGCAGGCTAATGACCCAAGTTCACTATTAAGAGAAGTGCTTGAGGTGATTTATGAAAACCAACATAGTTTTGAAAATGTTCCTGATTTTTTATACATATATAATATCATGTATAATAGTAACTCATATAATATACGAAATGAATGCGTACATGGCAGAAAATATTTAACAGGGGGAGAACTTAGATTTGCTTTTAGAGCTACGCTGTTTGCTGTATATATGGTTATTTTCAGAATAGATACAATCAAATCAAATGTAAGCGACCTTACAGAAAAAAATATTATATCTGATAAGGATTGAAATAATCAATCCTTATAATTATCCTTATAATGATGATAACAAGAACTAATAAGAAACAATATAAAACAACAACTTAGTTCTTAGAAATCTTAGAGAATAAGGCGGTTTAATAATAAGTAATAAATGTTAATATATAGCGGTTAATCCTCATAACCCGAAGGTCGTTGGTTCAAGTCCTTCTCCCGCAACTCGAAAAAAGCACTTGCAACAGCAAGTGCTTTTTTCAACGAAATACGCCAATCGGCGTGTGAAATTTGGCTACGCCAAGTGAAATAGCTTCGCTGTGAAATATTTGCTTCGCAAATGTGAAAGGCGTATTTCATTTCACAGAAAGCGTCAGCTTTCTATTTCACAATTTCGATAGAAATTATTTCACATCAAACGGAGTGAGATATTTCACTAAAAATATATCGCATCTATTATGAACGTGAAAGCCAGCAAAACAGAACGATTTAGATGACAATCTAGATTGTTCTGTTTTTTATTTAAAAAGTATATTTTTAAAAGCCTTGAAATATTGACAAACCTATGATATAATAAATATGCTAGACTCTAAATTATAATAGGTTTTTTGTGATTTTTTATAACTTTCGCATTATTTTTATACAGAAGAAGTATGCTAATGGCAAAAGCATACTGTCTGGTAAAACTTCTCTGTATAAGATGCGAGTAATATAAGAGTCTAGCAACCTTATACCAGATTTGTGTGTTTTTCGGTGCATAGTTCTGGAATAGGGACTATGCACTTTTTTGTATTTATTAACATCGGGAAAGGAATGGTTATTCTTATGAAAAAAACAATTTTATCGCTATTTTTAAGTTTTACTTTGATAATCTGCATAATTCCTCAAAGTACTTATGCTCAATCATCAAGAGATACTTCATTTGAGGAAGAATTAGCTACAGATTTGAAAGCTCTTGGATTATTCAAAGGGGTGTCAGATACAAACTTTGACCTTAATCGTGAACCTACAAGGGTTGAAGCACTTGTTATGCTTATTAGGGTATTAGGTAAAGAGGCTGAGGCTTTGAATAGCAACAACAGTCACCCTTTTACTGATGTACCTACTTGGGCTGATAAATATGTTGGATATGCATACGGAAACGGCTTGACGAAAGGAACCTCTGCCACAACATTTGGAACGGAAAATGCAAATTCTGCAATGTATATAACCTTTGTATTGAGAGCATTGGGTTATTCAGATGTTGCTGGTGAAGATTTCACCTGGGATAATCCATATATATTGGCTAAAAAAATTGGAATTCTTCCAACATTTGTGAATACATCAGATTTTTTGCGTGCTGATGCAGTAACAGTTTCTTATGCAGCATTACGAGCCAATCTCAAAAATTCAGAAATACCATTAGAAATGTTTTTAGAAGAATTAGGAGTTTTTGATTCTGCTTCTTTTATAGACAATTATGACAAGAATGCAATAGGCAGAAAAGAGTCTGAATTAACAAGCACTGCTAAAGAACTGTCTCCCCAAGAAATATTTAATGCTTGTTCTCCAGCAGTTTTTTACATAGATATATGGGATGAAAGCAGTAAGTCTCTAAATATAGTTGGTGGTGGTTTTTTTATAACACCAGATGGTGTTGCTGTAACTAATTATCACGTTCTTGAAAATGCGGATGCTGCGAGCGTTTGGCTGCCAAACAAAACAGGATATTCTGTTTTAGGGGTTTTATATTTTGACAAAAACCTTGATTTCGCAGTAATAAAAACTAATGCAACAAATGTTCCTTATTTGAATATAGGTGATTCTTTAGATGTGTATAGCGGCGATGAAATTTATACCATTGGTAATCCACAGGGATTAACAAATACAATTTCTAACGGAATAGTATCCAATCCATGCAGAGATGACTTTAATAGAATGATACAAATTACTGCACCAATTTCTCCTGGAAGTAGTGGAGGTGCATTATTGAATTCTCGTGGTGAAGTTATAGGTATAACAACCGCTACACTTACCTCTGGTCAAAATCTTAACTTTGCTGTTCCAATTAATGATGTAGTAAATAGAAATGAAGTCCTTAATATAGAAAACAAATATAATATGCTTACTATGGAGCAATTTGCTACCATTAATGGAGCCTATGATAAAATTGAACCTCCTAAAAACATTAGAGTTGTAAGACAGCAAAATAGTTCAGCACATATTCAGTGGGATGAAGTAGAAGGAGCAGAATATTATCATTTTTATTATCAAGAAGCTGGCGAGGATACTTTCTGGTTTGATGAAGATGATAATGGAAATAAATTAAAATTTGAATATTGTAATGATTACACAGTTTCCTATAATGGATTAGAGAACGGCAAGATATATAATGTTATAGTAACATCTGTTAAGAATGGGGTTGAATCAAACGATAGCGAAATATTAACTTTTGTTTTTAAGCAGAATGAAAACGATGGACCTTTATATTCTTATAATAAATTAAATGAATTTTTACTAAGAAACTACAATCATAAAATCAACAATAGTCCTACATATCAGGAAGTCACACAAGGCGAGAATGGAAGAAATTATTATTCTATAACTTGCGATGATGGCAAAGGTTATATAACATTGACAAGTCAAAGAGGATTTAATGGTGCAACCGTTTATGCGAGCATTGGCCTAAGGCCTGAACGAGGTTCTTATTTCTGTATGTTTGGATACACAAGTCCAACAAGCAATTCAAATAGTTATGATTTTACAGGCACTTATCATATTAATTCAACAACTTTTGGTGAAAACTCTACTATTAAATTTGAAAAAACAACGGGAAGCACACAAAACCAAGACTTGTATAGTGAATTAGCAAAACTAATGAATTTAGAAATGATAAATTTTGCTGATTATGTTTTTGCAACAAAACTATCTAATACAGGATGTTCAATGTCAGATTTTGGCTTTGCAGTTGAAAATTCTAACAATTCCATAAATGGTACTGTAAATAATTATCCATCAGGGAATAATGCGCCAACAAATAATTATCAAGGTGACGGTGGTTATTCAACCAATACAAAGATAACGCTTTCATCATTTCCGCTATATTTATATGCTGATGACGGAACTGGAACATTTTTGGGTGAAATAAGTTCAAATAAGTATGATACAGATAGTATTGCTAATGAATATGGCAATTATGGTAGTAAATATCAAACAAAGAGTATTTTCAATCAATATGGCAATTATGGTAGTAAATACAGTCAATATAGCGTGTTTAATGAATATGCTACACATCCACCTAAAATTTTAGATAAGAACGGAAAAGTAGTCGGCTATTTAACGTCAAATAAATACATTAGAGATGCTATATCTTATGAAGAAATGATGTTTTTATTAAAGAAATTTAACAAGTAGGTTTTAATTATGACACTCAATTAGAATGTAGCATCTAAATCATCGGCTCTTCTATAACGGAGTAAGTTGTACTTGCTCCGTTTTTTGTTGTGAAAAAGCTGAATATGAGCACGAATAAAAGATAGAAAAACCTGCTAAAAATCTTGTTGACAATGATATTTCCATATGCTATAATTATCGTGTATGTATTATTAAATAATTGGGGGTAGAGAATTGGAAAATATTATCAGTTTGCAAAACGTTAGTGTTATATTTGATGACGAAATGATACTTAACGGAATTAATCTCGATATTAAAGATAAAGAATTTGTAACACTACTTGGTCCTTCCGGCTGTGGAAAGACAACAACACTTCGTATTATAGGTGGTTTTTTGCAACCCACCATTGGTAATGTATTTTTTGACGGAAAAAAAATAAACAACGTTCCGCCCTACAAAAGAAATGTTAATACAGTATTCCAGAGGTATGCGCTTTTCCCACACCTGAACGTTTACGACAACATTGCTTTTGGACTTAAAATAGCTAAATTACCCGAAAAGGAAATCAGACAAAGAGTTTCGGAAATGCTAAAGCTTGTTAACCTCACAGGCTACGAAAAACGATCTGTAAACCGCTTGTCAGGTGGTCAGCAGCAACGTGTTGCAATAGCGCGCGCGCTTGTAAACAGACCAAAGGTTTTGCTTTTGGACGAGCCTTTGGGTGCGCTTGATTTAAAACTCAGAAAAGAAATGCAGACAGAGCTCAAACGTATTCAGCAAAGTCTTGAAATCACATTTGTATATGTAACTCACGACCAGGAGGAAGCTCTTACAATGAGTGATACCGTTGTCGTTATGAAAGACGGAGACATTCTTCAGGTGGGAACACCGGTTGACATATATAATGAGCCTAAAAATGCCTTTGTTGCTGATTTTATAGGTGAGAGTAATATTTTAAAAGGAATAATGATAGAAGACTATCTTGTAGAAATGAGCGGTCGTAAATTTAAGTGTGTTGATGCCGGCTTTGGAACAAACACACCTGTTGATATTGTTATAAGACCCGAGGATATTACAATAATACCTGAGGATGAAGCGTCCATTACAGGTGTTGTAAAAACAGTAACCTTTAAAGGTGTACACTACGAAATGGTTGTAGAAGCATACGATTATAACTGGCTTGTACACTCTACGCGTGCGGCAGAGGAGGGTATGACTGTTGGACTTGGTTTTACACCTGATGACATCCATATAATGCACAGAATGCAGGAGTATGGGGAGGTAAGTCTATGAAAAGAAAATTGCTTGCAAGTCCCTATATTCTCTGGATGATTGTGTTTATGGTTGTTCCGCTTATAATGGTTGCATATTTTGCATTTACCGACAGTGATGGCAACTTTACACTTGAGTATGTTGCAAATGTAGCAGAGTATTCAAACATATTTGTACGTTCTGTATGGCTTGCTGCAATAGCTACTGTGATATGCCTTGCGATTGCATATCCTGTATCATATATTCTTGCAAGAATGAGTAAGAACATACGCTCTACTATGCTTATGATAGTTATGCTCCCTATGTGGATGAACTTCCTTTTAAGAACATACGCATGGATGACTTTGCTTGGAAATAACGGTATAATCAATAACCTTCTTGGTCTTATCGGTCTTGGTCCGTACAAGCTCCTCAATACCCAGGGGGCAGTTGTTCTCGGAATGGTATATAACTATCTTCCGTATATGATACTTCCACTGTATTCAGTTATGGTAAAGATAGATAATTCTCTTTACGAGGCGGCGGCAGATTTAGGCTGCAACGGAGTTATGACAACAGCTAAAGTTGTACTACCGCTTAGTATTCCGGGTATGATGTCGGGAATTACAATGGTATTTGTTCCTGCAATAAGTACATTTATAATTTCACGAATGCTTGGCGGCGGCGGAAATCTGCTTATTGGCGACCTTATTGAAATGCAGTTTTTAGGCACATCGTATAATCCGAATCTTGGCGCTGCAATATCGCTTGTTCTTATGGTAATTCTTTTGCTGATAATGGCAATTATGAATCAGTTCGACGCAGATGATGACAAAGTTTTGATGTAAGGGGGATTGGTAAATGAAAAAAATATCTAAAATTTACTTAGGATTAATACTGTTATTTCTTTATTTGCCGATTTTTGTCCTTATTGCATTCTCATTTAACGAAACAAAGAGCCGTTCGGTATTTTCAGGATTTACATTTGATTGGTATATTAAATTGTTCCAGAACGAACTTATTTTAACATCTTTGAGAAATACCATTATTGTATCAATATCAGCAGCTGTAATTGCAACCCTTTTGGGTACCATTGCAGCAATAGGCATTTTTGCAATGCGCAAGCCTTTAAGAAATGCAGTTCTGCAGATTACAAATATTCCGATTATTAATCCCGAAATTGTAACGGGTGTATCGTTAATGCTTTTATTTGTATTTTTTGCGGCGCGAATGAATTTTGAATTTGGTTTTGGAACACTTCTTATTGCACATATAACATTTAATGTTCCATATGTTATATTAAATGTTATGCCAAAATTCAGGCAAATGAATCCGCATCTTTACGAGGCGGCTCAGGATTTAGGGTGCGGACCTGTAAGTGCATTTTTTAAGGTTGTTCTGCCCGAAATTATGCCGGGTGTACTGTCGGGATTTTTAATGAGCTTCACATTCTCGCTTGATGACTTTATAATAAGTTATTTTACAAGCGGAGCAACAAGCCAGACATTACCGGTTACAATTTATTCTATGACTAGGCGTAAAGTAAGTCCCGAAATAAATGCACTTTCAACAATAATCTTTATTGTTGTGGTTATTGTACTTATAACCAAGAATATGATTGAATTAAAAGCCGCAGGAAAGGAGAATGGAAAATGCGCAAGACATTAAATTTACTTCTTATTTGTTTCATTCTCTTGCTTAGTGTTTCCTGCGAAGTGTCGGAAGATGAAGAAACTGAGATTATGTCCCTGTCTGTGTCGGATACTGAGTATTACACACAGCTTCAGGGACAGGATATATCAATAAATGTGTATAATTGGGGCGAGTACATTTCCGATGGTAGCGATGGAATGCTCGATGTTAATGCGGAATTTACAAAGCTTACCGGAATAGATGTAAATTACAGTACTTATGCAACCAATGAGGAGCTATATGCAAAGCTAAAGGGCGGCGGAGCATCGTACGATGTTATTATTCCCTCTGATTATATGATTTCCCGAATGATAAAGGAAAATATGCTTCAAAAGCTTGATTTAACCAATATCCCGAATTTATCAAACATCACTGATACTTTTATGTATCCCGAATATGACCCTCAAAACGGATATTCAGTTCCGTACACGTGGGGAACTGTTGGAATTATATACGATAAAACCGCTATTGATGAACAGGATTTTGGTTGGGAAATACTTTGGGAAGAAAAATATAAGGACCAGATTCTTATGTTCGATAATCCGCGCGACGCATTTGCAGTTGCAGAGCTTTTGCTTGGCTATTCATTGAACACCGAGAATTCGTCAGAAATTGCTGCTGCATCGGAAAAGCTTAAAGAGCAAAAAACATTGGTTCAGGCATATGTAATGGACGAAATATTTGATAAGATGGGTGCAGGTGAAGCAGTTTTAGCACCGTATTATGCCGGTGATGCACTTACTCTTATGGATGAATATGAGCATCTTGGCTTTGTTATTCCAAAAAGCGGTACAAATCTGTTTGTAGATGCAATGTGTATTCCTGTATCTGCCAAAGAAAAAAAGGCGGCAGAAATGTATATAAACTTTATGTGTGAACCTGACGTGGCATATTCGACCACATCATACATTGGATATTCCACACCAAATAAAAAAGCTTTTGATATGCTTGATGATGAAGTAAAAAACGACGGAATATCATATTTAGACGACAAGTATTTAGATGAGCATACTGAAGTCTACACAAATCTGTCAGATGAGGCAAATAATCTTATGCAACAAAAATGGACAGAAATGAAATCAAGCGAAGAAAATAACGTAAATCCGTGGATTGTTCCGTTATTTATGCTCTCGTGTGTTGCACTGTCTATAGGTATTCTTATACGCAGAGGTATTAAAAACAAAAAGGATATATTCTAAATGGGAGGGTAGGCTTGTAATGTAACAGGCATTTGTAAAATGATATTTAACACAACTTTAAATCAAATGGCATTTTTATTTTTGCTGATTATAATAGGATATATATTGGCAAAATTTAAGTTTGTACCCGAGAATACAGAAGGTATACTTTCAAAACTCGAAAACTACATATTTGTACCTGCACTTGTAATGGGTACATTCATAAATAATTTTACGATTGAAAAACTTATTGGAGCAAAAGAAATTTTGATTGGCTCTATTATTATAGAATTGATAGTTATTCCTGTTTCAATTTTATGTGCACGTCTGTGTGCAAAGGATAAGTACATAAGAAATATATACCTGTACGGGTTATGTTTTTCTAATTTTGGCTTTATGGGTAATGCCATAGTAAGTGCAATTTTCCCAGATGTATTTTTGGAATATTTACTCTTTACTCTCGTGCTCTGGATTGTAATATATATGTGGGGCGTGCCGTTTCTTCTGATGGGGGACAGTTCGGAAAGAATGTCGATACTTAAAAGACTTAAGGCTCTCGTAAATCCTATGTTTATTGCTATGGCTATTGGAATGGTTATAGGTATTGCGAATATTCCGGTACCAAGCTTTGCAAATAACCTTGTAACCTCGCTTGGAAATTGTATGTCGCCACTTGCTATGTTGCTTACGGGAATGACTGTAGCAAGGTATAAGCTGCCCGAGATACTAAAGCATAAAAGTATATATGCAATTACACTTATACGCCTGCTTGTGTATCCGCTGATTTTTGTTGGTTTTACAAAAATATTCAATATGGGTAATACGTTTATAATATGCACACTTTGCTCGCTTGCAATGCCCTTGGGACTTAATACTATTGTTATTCCGAGCGCGTATGGTAAGGATACAAAGATTGCCTCGGGAATGGCGCTTGTGTCGCATATTTTATCGTGTATAACTATTCCCGTTATATTTTCTTTTCTGTAAATCATATATGAAAAACCCACTACCGTTGGTAGTGGGTTTTTAGTTTAATTTACCATTGACTTAGGCTTTCGAGCACTTTTTCGAGCATTTCTTTATACTTTTCGCCCTTTGCACGTTCCTCTTCAACAACCTTTTGAGGCGCTTTTGCAGTAAATCCGGGGTTACCCAGTTTTCCTTCAACTCTCTTAATTTCGCCCTCTAACTTTTTCTTTTCGGCATTTAGTCTTTCAATTTCCTTTTCTCTGTCAACCAAATCGTCAAGAGGCAGGAATATTTCTGCACTCGGTACAACTATATTTACCGCGCTTGCATCAACTCCCGATTTATCGGATTGAACAACAGTTTCGCTTGCAGATGCAAGTTTTTCGAAGAATATAGCACCATTCTGGAATATAGCTGTCTTATCTGTTACAATTATAGCTTTAGCCTTCTTTGATGGCGGTACATTCATTTCTGCACGTCTGTTTCTTATAGCAGTAATTGCAGACATAATAAGCTCCATCGATTTCTCATCTTCGTCAAATACAAGTTCATTGCTATACTCAGGGTAATTGCTTATCATAATGCTTTCGCCCTCGTGTGGAAGATGTTGCCATATTTCCTCAGTAATAAATGGCATAAACGGATGTAGAAGCTTCATAGTGTTAGATAAAACATATGTGAGAACATACTGTGCGCTCTTTGCGGTTGGATTTTCCTTATCAAATAATCTTGGTTTAACAAGCTCGATGTACCAGTCGCAGAAATTATCCCATATGAAGTCATATAGATTTGATACTGCAACACCAAGCTCAAAGTTATCAATGTTCTCTGTAACAGATTTAACAACCTTGTTGTATTTTGAAAGTATCCATTTGTCTTCCAACTGAAGCTCTGATACATCAGGTAATTTATTTTCGGTAATATCAAGATTCATAAGTGTAAATCTCGAAGCATTCCATATCTTGTTTGCAAAGTTTCTGCTCGACTCAACTCTCTCGATATAGAAACGCATATCATTTCCAGGTGCATTACCTGTTGCAAGAGTAAATCTCAAAGCATCAGCACCGTATTTTTCTACAATCTCCAACGGGTCAATACCGTTACCAAGTGATTTAGACATCTTTCTGCCTTGAGAATCACGTACAAGACCGTGTATAAATACGTGGTCGAAAGGAACTTCGCCTGTGTGTTCAATGGCAGAGAACATCATTCTCATTACCCAGAACGGAATTATATCATAGCCTGTAACAAGCACACTTGTTGGATAGAAATAATCAAGTTCTTTTGTCTTTTCGGGCCAACCAAGAGTTGAGAATGGCCATAGGGCAGAGGAGAACCAGGTATCGAGTGTATCAGGGTCCTGACGCATCTCTTTGCCGCATTTAGGACATAGTGCGCTCTCATCTTTTGTTACAACAATCTCGTTACACTCATCGCAATAGAATGCAGGAATTCTGTGTCCCCACCATAACTGACGTGAGATACACCAATCCTTTATATTTTCTAACCAGTGGAAATAAACCTTTTCAAAATGCTCGGGAACAAACTTTGTTTCGCCATTTTTAACTGCATCAATAGCAGGCTTGGCAAGTGGTTTCATCTTAACAAACCATTGCTTAGAAACAATCGGCTCAACGGTAGTTGAACAACGGTAACATTCTCCAACGTTGTGAGTGTGGTCCTCAACCTTTAATAGCAGACCTGCTTCTTCGAGGTCTTTAACCATTGCTTTACGTGCATCATAACGGTCCATACCCTCGTATTTGCCGCCGAAGTGGTTTATTGTAGCATCGTCATTTAATACTTTTATTTGCTCAAGATTGTGTCTTTGGCCAACCTCAAAGTCGTTAGGGTCGTGAGCGGGTGTTATTTTAACACAACCTGTTCCGAACTCTTTGTCTACATATGAGTCTGCAATAACAGGAATTTCTCTGCCAACAAGAGGAAGTATAAGGCTCTTGCCCACTAAGTCCTGGTAACGTTCATCTTCGGGATTTACCGCAACTGCCACATCGCCCAAAAGTGTTTCGGGACGTGTTGTAGCAACAACTACAAAGCCATCACTATCCTTTATAGGATATTTAATGTGCCAGAAATGACCTGCTTGCTCCTTGTGCTCAACTTCTGCATCAGAAAGTGCAGTTATACAATGCGGACACCAGTTTATTATTCTTGAGCCCTGATATATAAGACCTTTGTTGTATAAGTTTACAAATACCTCTTTAACTGCCTTGGAACAACCCTCGTCCATTGTAAAGCGTTCTCTGTCCCAATCGCACGAAGAACCAATCTTTTTAAGTTGATTAATTATTCTGCCACCATATTGGTTTTTCCAGTCCCAAACGCGCTCTAAAAACTTCTCACGGCCTAAATCGTAACGGGTAAGCCCCTCATTTACTCTAAGACTTTCCTCAACCTTAATTTGAGTTGCAATTCCCGCATGGTCTGTACCTGGCACCCACAGGGCCTCAAAGCCTTTCATTCTCTTATAACGGATAAGAATATCCTGCAGAGTTTCGTCAAGGGCATGTCCCATATGAAGCTGACCTGTTACATTTGGGGGTGGGATAACTATCGTAAACGGTTTTTTATCCTTATTTACCTTTGCATGAAAATACTTCTTTTCTACCCACGTATTATATATTCTTTCCTCGAATGACGCGGGATCATAAGTTTTTGCAATGTTGTTTGCATCTTCCATTTATATATTCTTCCTTTCAGTGTTTTATACATTTAAAAATCTAAGACAAAAATACAAGCAAGAAAGCTATAATTGCTATTATAAGTGCAATAAATTTTGCCTTTAAAATTGAATTAGGGGAGGGGGAGTCTGTTTTAAAAACTTTTTTTATAATCCATTCACCTCTGAAATTCAGCGCAATAGCCATAAAAGCTAAAACTATGGCAATTATTCTGAGTATCAAGCATATCCCTCCTTTGTTTGTTATATAAAAGTCTATATACATAAATTATATCACATAGGATAATTTTTTTCAATATATAATTTACATATTTTTCTCGATATTTTCAAAAAAAAGGACTATTGCAATAAGCAATAGTCCCTCTTAATTTATGATGTACTCAAAATCTAATATTAACAGCTACCCAGACCAAAGCTTATGGAAAGTGCCTCGTTGACATTTGTCATAAGCTCATCGTCCAGGCAGCCGATTTTTTCTCTTAAACGTTTTTTATCTATTGTCCTGATTTGCTCCAATAATATCACAGAATCCTTGTTAAGTCCGTATTCTTTGGCGCATAGCTCAATATGTGTAGGCATTTTTGCTTTGTTTATGCGGCTTGTAATAGCTGCCGCAATAACAGTTGGACTGTATTTATTACCGATGTCATTCTGAATTATGAGCACCGGTCGTATGCCGCCTTGTTCACTGCCTACTACGGGACTTAAATCAGCGTAATAAATATCTCCTCGTTTTACTATCACAATTTACTCACACTCCGTCAGTTTTTCTTCACAATGCTTCAAGCAATCATTGTCAGCATCCAAACAAGTTTGTGCTAATTCAAGATTTATATCCGCCATTTCCTTATAACCGTTTTTGAGCGCATCTTGTAGCTCTTTTTCGGCTTTTTTGTTTTGTGATGACAAAGCAATCAGGCTCCTTTCTTGTTTTCCCTCAACTATACAAGATAGTTTAGTGTCTTCACCGTCCTTTCGTTTTTTATAAAAAGTCGCGGAATACGTTTAGAAACCATACAAACAATTTCGTAGTTAATTGTACCAAGCCTTTTTGCCGAATCGTCGGTTGTTATACCATCGTTTCCAAAAAGGATTACTTCATCACCTTTATGAATATTATGGACATTTGTTACGTCAATCATACATTGGTCCATACAAATTCTTCCGATGATGGGCGCAAATTCTCCGCTCTCGAGCATAACTATACCATTATTTGCATATCTTCTTATATATCCGTCGGCATAACCGATAGAAACAGTTGCAATTTTTGTAGCTGCATCGGTTATGTACTCTTTTCCGTAGCTTACACCTCTGTCAGCTTCAACTTCTTTAACCATTGTAACACGCGATTTTAGTGTCATAACTCTTTTTAGCGGCAATATCGACTTATCAACTTCATCAGATGGATAAAGACCGTACAGTATAATTCCCGGTCTTACCATATCAAGATGCATTTGTGGATATTGCATTATTGCAGCGCTGTTACATATGTGTTTGATTGGAATATTAATTCCTCTTGTGCCAAGAGCATCAGCAACCGACATAAAACGCTTAAACTGAAGCTCTGTATAGCTCGAATCAGCCTCATCGGAGGTTGAAAAATGAGAAAACATTCCCTCCATATACAGATTGGGTAAAGAGGAAATTTTTACAATTTCATCAATTATTTTATCGTTATTTTCACTGACAACAAAACCAATACGTGTCATTCCTGTATCAAGTTTAATATGAATTGTGGCTTTTTTATTAAGCTTTTGCGCAGTTTCGGATAACTGCTTTGCAAAATCATAGTCCGCCACAGCACTTATTATGTTGTAGTTTATTATATCCTCAATGTCATCAGTGGTGCAAATTCCAAGAATCATAACGGGTACAGTAATTCCCGATTTACGCAATTGTATTGCCTCGTCGATAGTTGCAACAGATAATCGGTCTGCACCGTTTTCTAAAAAGACTTTGGACATTTCGTAAAAGCCATGACCGTATGCGTCTGCTTTTACAGTTGCCATAATCTGGGCATTTTTGTTTGTTATGGCACGTATGTTTTGCATATTTTTAGCCGCTGCATCCAAGTCAATTTCTGCCCACGCGCGGTATTTTTTATTTACTATACTTATAATAACACACTTTCTTTCATTTTTCTAGCTGTAATATTTGGTTATATGCCTCAGGAATGCTCTTTAACAGTGAACTTGCAATAACACTTTCTTCGCCGTATATTTTACTTGCTATATCTCCGCATACACCGTGAAGATACACAGCCATAGCGCAAGATAGGGGAGCATCAACTCCACGCGATATATATGACGAAACCATCCCTGCAAGTACGTCGCCGCTTCCTCCTGTGGCTAAGCCCGGATTGCCTGTAATATTAATATATTGCATTCCGTCTTTTGAGGTTACAACGGTGCGGCTTCCTTTAAGAATTAATGTTACGCCGTATTTTGTTGCAAACTCATATGAGACCCTGACTCTGTTTGCTTCAATTTCCTCCAATGACAATCCCGAAAGCCTTGAAAACTCAACAGAGTGGGGAGTTAGAGTAATATCACATCTGGAATTATTTAATATATCTGTATTTTTTGCAACGCAATTTATGGCATCCGCATCTAAGATTAGCGGTATAGTTGAAGTTAAAATCAGCTTTTCGACTAATTTTTGTGTATCATCGCTGACGCCTATACCAGGACCAATAAGAATTGCGTCGCATTTTTTTGCTTTTTCTAAAATATTATCTGCTGCGTCGTATGCAATATGACCGTCGGTTGATTTTAACGGTAATGTCATACTTTCGGTTGTTTTAACCTCCAATATATCATTTACACAATCGGGTACTGCTAAAGTAACAAGTCCACTGCCGCAAAGCATAGCGGATTGCGATGAAAGATACGCCGCACCTGTTAACCCGCGGGAAGCACCTACAATAAGCAGCTTTCCATAGTCGCCCTTTTGTGAGTTCCGCTTTCTTTTTGGTATATTCTGTGCAAATAATTCTTTATCAATTATTTGTATTGTAGCACCAACGGAGTTTGAAATGTATTCTGGTATTGAAATATCAACGCATTTTATCTCACCAGCAAAATCCGCGCCCGGATACATAAGTAAGCCTAATTTATAATGTGCAAATGTAACGGTTTTATCAGCTTTTATGCAAGTTGTGGTAATTTCTCCCGTATCAGCATTAATGCCGCTTGGAATATCAACAGACAGAGTGTATTTTGAATATGAATTTATTTCATCTATAATCTTTGCATATTCAGCTTTTAATTCACCTTTTATTCCTGTCCCCAATATTGCGTCAATAACCATATCGCAAAGGGGGAGAGTGGCGGAAAAATCACAATCACCACTAATATTAATAATATGCGCATTCATATTCTGTAATATTTTAAAATTAGTGAGTGCGTCTCCTTTATAGTCGTTACCACCTATGGTATATACCTCGACTAAAGCACCATTGTTAATTAAATGTCTTGCAATCGCAAACCCGTCGCCGCCGTTATTACCTTTCCCGCAAAAGACGGAGATTTTTTTATTCTTGATGGTGGTGAGTGTGCTTTTAATTTCTCTAAAACATGCCAATGCGGCATTTTCCATAAGGACAATGCCCGGAATGCCGCATATACTCATTGCATTTTCATCTATTTGTCGCATTTGGCGTGTGAAACATGCTTTCATTTATATAGCCTTTCTGTTTATATAAACACATTTCTTGGATTAAATTTGCATATATTTTCGAGCATTCTTTGTGTTGGCTCAAATAATATAATCTGTTTTTCACCCTCTATTACCACAACAACAAAATACACGTTTGATTTATCAGCAGTGTTTGAAGTATAATCAAGTGTTTTGAGTGATGTGTCCTTTAAGATATTGCTGTGTTCTGTATCATTTATGTTAGCAACAATTTCTGCTCTTTTAAAATCAAAGTTTGCAAGACGTGTTCTCTTTTTCTTTGCAGCAATTTTATCAATATCAAATTCACTGTTTGTAAGAGCGTATTCAAACTCAATATTTCTTTGTGATATGAATATATATGCAAAATACCATATAAACGCAAAGAGTAAAAGCCATACTCCTGTAAAATCGGGAATAATCATACATCCAACAAAAAAGAAACCGAATGATAAAATAAATGCTAAAATAACAAGACCTGCAATAATCAGAAAATCTTTTTTGTCCTTTTTTCTTTTGATTAAATATTCTATAAAGACATCAGACATCATAATATTTCAAGCTCCTTTACTTGTTCGTACATTGCTCTTAGTGCTCTACCACGATGACTTATTGAGTTCTTTTCGTCGGGAGTTGCGAGCGCAAAGCTTTTTTGTAATTCATCGGAGAAGAATACGGGGTCATAACCAAAACCGTTTTCGCCCTCAGGTGCATGCAGAATTTTTCCCATAACTTCGCCGTGTGATACAAATTCTCTGCCATCGGGAGTAACAAGCGCCACACAACACATAAACTTTGCTACGCGATTTTGGGCATTTTCCATCTCCGATAAAAGTTTATCTATTTTTTCTGAATCACTTGCGTCTGGACCTGCATATCTTGCACTGTAAACACCGGGTCTTCCGTTAAGTGCTTCGACACATAAGCCGCTGTCGTCAGCAATTACAATATCATCACATAACATAGATACCGCCCTTGCCTTTATCAGTGCATTTTTCTCAAAAGTATCGCCTGTTTCTTCGACATCAATATCTATCTGCGCCTCTTCCTGAGTAACCACTTCTAAACCAAGGTCGGCAAAAATTTTACCAATTTCCTTTACCTTGCCTCGATTTTTTGTTGCAACAATAATTTTCATTTTAAGATTCATAACCTTTCCGCATTAATGGGATAATCAGATTTTGCAATTATAACCCAATTCAAATGCTTTAATATTAACATCCAAAAACTTTTCAGGAACGGTGTTCTTAAGTACGTCTATCCATGTTTCCTTGGCGATTGACATACTCTTTGCCAATAGCCCTATAAGCACTACATTAACTGCTTTTATATTACCTGCTTCTTTTGCAAGTGATAGCGCATCAACTGCAATAAGGTTGATTTTATCATTAAGCTTTTCTACAATATTTTGCGGATATTCCATTGCGCCTGTAATAACAGGCATTGGATTCATTTGTTGAGTGTTTGCAATCATTTTACCGTCTTTTTTCAAAAATGGCATTGCTCTGTAAGCCTCAAGCTCCTCAAATGCAAGTATCAAATCAGCCTCGCCCTTGTCAATAATAGGTGAGTATACTTTTTCTCCGTACTTAACATATGTAACAACACTTCCGCCTCTCTGGCTCATTCCGTGAACTTCACTTACCTTAACGTCAAAACCTTCTTTTATTGCAACATTACCTAAAATTCTGCTTGCAAGGAGAGTGCCCTGACCGCCTACGCCTACTATCATAATATTCATGCTATCAGTCCTCCTTTTTGATTGCACCGAACGGACATACATTTGTACATAATCCGCATCCGTTACATTGAGTTGTATCTATTTTTATATTTTCACCGTCAAATGATATTGCCGGACATCCAAGCTTCATACATAGCTTACACTTCTTACAAGCGTCAGTTATGGTGCAATGTCCGCTGTATTTTACGCTCTTTAAAAGTGCACAAGGTCTTTGCGCTATAATCACCGAAACCTCATCAGCCTCAAGCTCTGTTTTAACAACTTCTTCAAAGTTCTTAACATCAAACGGGTCAGCAACAACAACACGCTCAACACCTACTGCCTTGCATAGTGTTATAAGGTTAACCTGTTTTGTTTCTTCGCCTCTTATTGTATATCCTGTGGTTGGATTATCCTGATGACCTGTCATACCTGTTATTGAGTTGTCGAGTATAAGAATAGTGTTGTTTCCTTTGTTGTACACAATATCCACAAGACCTGTTATACCACTGTGCATAAATGTTGAATCGCCTATTACAGAAACAACCTTTTTAGAAAAGTCGTTACCTCTTGCTTTTACCATACCGTGTGCCGCACTTACAGAAGCACCCATACAAATTGTTGTATCAACACTTTGCAAAGGCGGTGTTGCACCTAAAGTATAACAACCAATATCACCTGATACGACTACACCAAGCTTTTTAAGTACATAGAATGTACCTCTGTGTGGACAACCTGCACACATTACAGGCGGACGTACGGGAATGGTTTCCTCGGGAGAAGCAAATTCTGCAGTATCCTTGTTTAAAACTACTTTTGCAATCATCGAAGGTGTATATTCGCCAAGAAGTGTGAATTCATCCTTGCCGATAACATTTACACCAAGTGCTTTGCAGTGGTCTTCAATTACAGGGTCAAGCTCCTCTACAACATATACTGTATCGTAATTTTTTGCAAAGTCAATAATCTTTTTCTCTGGTAGGGGATATACCATACCAAGCTTTAAGTAGTCAACGCTGTCTCCTAATGCCTCCTTTGCATATATGTACGAAATACCTGCCGAAATAACACCAATTTTAGCACCGTTATTTTCTACTGTGTTAAATTCGTCTGTTTCAGCGAGCTCTTTAAGTGCAGTAATTCTATCCTCAACAACTACGTGTCTGCCACGTGCATTACCCGGCATCATTACATATTTTTGAGGGTTTTTATCGTAATCTTTAATTTTATAATCTACCTTTTCATTTTCCTCAACAAGACTTTGTGAGTGTGAAACTCTTGTAGATAGTCTTATAAATACAGGAGTGTCATACTTTTCAGAAAGCTCGTATGCTCTCTTCGTGTAATCCTTGCATTCGCCACTGTCGCAAGGCTCAAGCATTGCAATTTTAGAAGCCTTTGCATAATGTCTTGAATCTTGTTCGTTTTGAGATGAGTGCATTCCCGGGTCGTCGGCGACACACAAAACAAGACCTCCGTTTACGCCTGTGTAACTGACGGTGAAAACGGGGTCAGCCATTACGTTAAGACCAACGTGCTTCATACACGACATTGCTCTTGCGCCTGCAATAGAAGCACCTATTGCAACTTCAGCGGCAACTTTTTCGTTTGGTGCCCACTCAACATAAATATCATCGTATTTTACTATATTCTCTGTTATTTCGGTACTTGGTGTACCCGGATATGATGAAACTACTGTTACACCTGCTTCAAATGCGCCTCTAGCAACAGCTTCGTTTCCGAGCATAAGCTTTTTCATAGAAATTCTTCCTTTCGTTGTATATTATTATAATTTTATCAAAATATAGCAAAAAAGTCAATAGTATTGCAAAAACATATTGATTTTCGACTAAAAAAATATGCACTCTTTTTAAAGAGTGCATACACTGTTTAATTTAATATTAGTTAATACATCAGAATTACGAAATAATCAATTTAAATGCAATATTTCCATTAACAATACCGCCTAAGGAACTATCAAACTTAATTCCTTCATTCGACAAAATTGCGAAGAACTCTTTGGCATCTTCTTCTGTCATAAGGTAGACGTCGCCTTTATTCTCCTTTGAATACTCAATTATAAGACCTTTTACGCGCTCAATATCTGCTTGAGAAAGCTTCAGATAGTTTGAAGTATTTTCTAAATCATAAGCTGATGAGAAATTATTATTTTCTGAACTTCTCGGATTGTTTTGCGGAAGTTCATAGCCGCTTACGGGCATTACATAATTTTGTTCATCAGTAGCAGCAGGTGAGGGTGTAATAGTTTCAGTAGCGGTTGGTTGTGCAGGTGCAACAGGTATCTGTTCTCTTACCGGCTCTGCGGTAGGGGTGGGTGCTACTGTGGCATTGCCTCTTACCTGTGCAGAAACAGGTGTTGTAGTGTTTGGCACTGCAACCGGTGTTACTGTCGGAGCAAGAGACGGTGCGGGTGATTGGGTCGGCGCTATTGTAGAAGTAATTATAAGCCCTGCAGTATCATCGTTCTGCTTTGATTCGGGCGTGGTCGACACAATCGGAACTATGTCCTGGTCCTGATACGGATTCATCATACTATTTAATAAATCCGCATTGTTTACACCAATAACAGCAAGTAGTGCCACACAAGCGGCTGCCACGCTGTATCGGTGTGCGTTAAGCTTCATATGCTCCCACACATTTTTGCGTACAGGAGCATTGACAACCTCTTTGTCAATTCTTGCATTAAGATTTTGCAAAAAGCTGTCGTCAACCTTTAGCGGGGGAATGGATTTTGTTGCACTTAGCATTGATATGAAAAGCTCGTATTCTTTGCGGCAATTCTCGCAGTTTTGAGTGTGCTCAATAAGCTCTGCTTTTTGCATTGCACAAAGATTTTCGTATTCATCAAGATAAATACCAAACTGCTTACAATTCATATCGTAAATCCCCCTTTCTTAACTATTTCATTATATTAGACGTTTGTATTTTAAAAATGTTCCCTGTTTTGATATAAAATTTTTTTAAGTGCTGCTCTTGCACGATTAAGACGAGATTTTACTGTGCCGATGGGAATGCCCAAAGCGGAGCTTACCTCCTCGTACGAAAGTTCCTGCATATCAAAATACACTATAATCTCGCGATATTCCGACTTTAACTGATGCAGTGCATCCCATACCTGACGATGTAACTCATTTTTTTCTACAGTTTCTTCGGGAGTAGGATTGAGGTCAGGTATATCGTGCGGTTTTTCTTCGTTTTCATCTCCGTGTATGCTTATAACCTTTACACTTCTCTGGCGTTTTCGGAGCATGTCCTTGCATACATTGGAAAGTATGCGGTAAATCCATGTGCTGAATGAGGATTTTTCGGCAAAAGAATTTAAGGAACGGTATACTTTTATAAAAGTTTCCTGTGCTGCATCATATGCGTCTTCTTTGTTGGAAAGAAGTCCGTATGCAATGTTTACAACACGCTCCTGATATTTTTCAACAAGCTGATTAAAAGCCTGTCTGTCGCCTTGTTTACAAAGCTTTATCAAGTCCTGATCTGTCAAAAAGTCCTCACCTCACTTTTGATTTACTAAATTTTATTTTAATAGTTTAATATCCTCTTTTTATAACTCTCAACGGCCGATTTTATATCACTCATACAATCAGCGCCAAATTTTTCTAAAAATGCTTTTGCAATTTCAAAAGCAACAACTGCCTCAATAACTACACTGCACGCAGGCACAGCACATATATCACTGCGCTCTACAGAGGCTTTGACTTCGGTTTTATCCTTAAGGTTAACGGTGCGAAGCGGATTATACAGAGTTGGTATAGGCTTCATTGCGGCACGGACTACTATATCCTCGCCGTTTGACATTCCACCCTCAATTCCTCCGCAATTATTAGTAGCACGCGCAAAAGCATTATTGTATACAATCTCATCGTGCACCGATGAGCCTTTATTTACTGCACAATCAAAGCCTATTCCAAATTCAACACCCTTTATTGCCTGCACACTCATAACCGAAAAAGCAATATTTGCGTCTAATTTGCGGTCGTAGTGTACGTATGAGCCAAGTCCGGGAAGTACACCCTTAACATTAACCTCAACAATACCGCCTATGCTTTCACCCTCGGCTTTTATTTTGTCTATGTATTCCATAGCCGCCATTTCGCAGTCTTTGTCACCAAAACCAACGGGTGAAGAAGCCACGCGATTATAAAAATCAGAGTCAAAAACCTCAGATGTGTCTGCAATTTCGCCAATGCTCACAATACGTCGGTTGAATTCGATATTAAACTGTGCAAGGAGCTGTTTCACCAATGCACCTACTGCAACTCTTGCAGCAGTTTCTCTTGCACTTGCGCGCTCCAATACATTTCTTAAATCCTGATGGTCATATTTTAATCCGCCTGTTAAATCCGCATGACCGGGACGTGGACAGTCAACGTATCTTTCGCCGTTAGAAAACTCAGCGCCCATTATATCAGACCAGTTTTTCCAATCCTTATTTTCAATTTTCATAGCAATAGGAGAGCCTAATGTATAGCCACCGCGAACACCCGAAAGTATCTCGACACTGTCTTTTTCAATCTGCATTCTTCCGCCTCTGCCATAGCCTGACTGTCTGTTGGCAAGTGCTTTATTAATAAGCGAAACATCAATCTTAACACCTGAGGGCATTCCCTCTAATATTACGGTAAGACATTTACCGTGTGTTTCGCCTGAAGTTAAGTATCTGAGCATTTGTATCCGAAAATCCTTTCTTTATGTATGTAGCAGTCCCTTAGACTGCATATGATAATTATATCATCTAATTATATCATATATTCTTTAATTATTCAAGGGGTGTTTTAGAATTTATGACATTATTTTATCTTTTACTATGTTTTTTTCGCAATGTATCTATGAGGAATATTACAAGAACAATAAATGCACAAATAATGGCTATTAGAGCTACGACTATAAGTGTATTTGCCGCATTGATTTTGTCTTTTTGATACAGGAATTTATCGCCCTTGCGCAAAAAAATATTCCCTTTGCTTTTCAAAGGTGAATATGAAGCTATTTCGTTGTCATTCAAAAGACGAGTGCCTATTTCCAAACGTTCAATAGAGTAAACGTCGGAGGAGGTGTCAATCACTGCAAAACCATATTCGGAAATGGTGTTATTATCCTGAGTATATTCGTCGTTAAACACAATATAGTATTTATTCCAACCAAGGTCATACATTGCACTTATATCAATTATTTCAGTTTTAAAGTCCTTTGTATACTTACCCGTATAAAAATACTTTCCGTTTGTGTAGCACACTCCCGTATTTATTAAGTTATTCACACTCATATGCTGTGGCACCACACCGTATATGCTTGTGAGAATAAAGTCGACATACTCACCGTTTAATGAATGAATATTTTCATACCCCGTTTCTATTGTATTTTCGTAATAATCGGGCGATATAGAGGTCTGATTTTCATAATTCTGGTAGGTGTATAAAATGTTTTTCAGCATTTTGGTTAAGTCGTAATTTGTGCGGTCAAATTTTACAATATCTGCACACGAAGCAATAAGACTAAAAAACTTTTGATACATTTTATCATCGATATTATTTTTGAGATTTGTAAACTGTGATGAGTTGATTTTCTTTAGCTTTAATGAATTCAATGTTTCATATATCTGGTTGGGACTTACTTTAGAAACTATACCCGTTATTGTATAGCCTGCAATTTCCTTGATGTTATATGCACCTCCGTCATAAACTTTTGTGAATGTATCATCACGCAGTATAAAAACCTCAGTTACATCATTTGTTTTGAATACAATGCAACTTTCACCTGTACCCGTTTTTGCAGATGAGAGCATATATTGGTTATTTTCTCCGTATACAAAGCGCAGTGTGTCAATACACTCTCCGCCGTCATCCGCAGAATATACCGAAGCACATATCGCATTATCTTCAAAATATACAATAAGTAATGTGTTTTCGCCCTCAAAAAATTCAAATGAGGCATAGGTCATTCCTGCTCTTCCATTAAATACTCCGTATTTTTTTATGCAGTCTTGTAATATATCCTCATAGTCCTGTGCATAAGTCTTATGCGAAAAAGCAAAAAATAATAAAAATAGTAAAAAAATTGTTCTTTTTATATCATATTCACTTCTTTCTTTTTAAATTTTGTTAAGATTATATATTTATTTTTTCATATTTTTGTGATATAATGTATGGTATCTAAAAAAACAACAATTAAAAGACAAAGAATTTTTTAAAATTGGGAGTACAAACATATGCTAAAAGATGACATTAAAAAAGTTTTGATTGACGAAGAAGAAGTTCAGAAAATTGTAAAGGACTTAGCGGGGCAAATCAACGAAGATTATGCGGGCAAGGACATTTTGTTTGTTGTTGTTCTAAAAGGCTCTATTCCTTTTGCGGCAGACCTTATGAAGCATATTACAACACATCTCACGCTTGATTGCATTCAGGTATCAAGCTATGGTAGCGGAACAGTATCCTCAGGTAATATCGAAATAAAGAAAGACCTTTCTGTAGATTGCATAAACAGAGACGTACTTTTGATAGAAGATATAATAGATAGCGGAAATACCCTCGCTAAATTAAAGCAGCTTATGATAGACAGAGGTTGTGCGTCTGTAAAAATCTGTACACTTCTTTCTAAACCGTCAAGACGCAGTGCAAACGTTGAGGGCGATTATATAGGCTGCGAAATTCCCGATGAGTTTGTTGTAGGATACGGACTTGACTATGCAGAAAGGTACAGAAATCTACCATACATAGGAGTTTTAAAATCGGAGATTTATAACTGATTATGAGTAAACAATTTTTGCTCTGTGCAATAAATTCGAAGTATATACACACCTCTTTGTCTGTAAGAGAGTTGTATCACTACGTAAACGACAAAAGAGTACAATTTAAAGAATTTACAATAAACGAAAAACCGTATGATATAATGAGCTCAATATATGAGCTTGGATGTGATGCGGTTTTATTTTCGTGCTATATATGGAATATCGAATGTGTTTTAGAGGTTGCCGAGCTGCTTAAAAGCGTTTCGCCTCATACGCAGATTATACTCGGTGGCCCTGAGGTAAGCTATAACAGTGTCGAGGTTCTTAAGAAGTATGATTTTGTAGATGCAATAATGCGTGGAGAGAGCGAGGAAACATTTAAAGAATACCTTGTATCAGGAATTGATATTGATGGCGTAACATTAAGAAAAAACGAATGCATTGTAGAAAATGACGACAGGGAAGTTATAGAGGATATATCTGTATTGCCATTTCCGTATTCCGATGCTGATTTAGAAGAAAACAAAAACAAGCTGATATATTACGAAAGCAGCAGAGGCTGTCCTTTCAGGTGCAGTTATTGTTTGTCGTCTATAAGTCATAAACTGCGTTTAAAGGATATAGAAATTGTTAAAAATGAGTTATTTCAGTTTATTCATCATAACGTAAAAATTGTGAAGTTTGTAGACAGGACATTTAATGCAGATAAAAAAAGGACTGTCGAATTGTTGGAATTTCTGATAGAAAATGCTCAAGATACGACTTTTCATTTTGAGGTGGCGGCGGATATTATTGATGACGAAATTTTATCCGTTTTAGAGCGTGCACCAAAGGGACTGTTTCAGTTTGAGATAGGCGTGCAATCAACAAATGAATGTACAATTTCATCAATAGACCGTAAAACAGACTTTAATAAACTTACAAAGGTTGTAAAAAAAATAAAGTCAATGGGTAATATTCATATCCATCTTGACTTGATAGCAGGTTTGCCATATGAGGATATAAACTCATTTAAAAAGTCTTTTGACGACGTTTTTATGCTTTCGCCGCATATGCTTCAGCTTGGTTTTTTAAAGCTATTGCACGGAACAAAAATACGCGGACAAAAAGATGAATTTGATTACAAATTCACTTCAAAGCCGCCATACGAAATATTATCAAATAAATTTTTGTCCTTTGATGATATAAAGCTATTAAAAGGCATAGACCTTGTTGTTGATAAATTCTACAATAGCGGTGATTTTGAAAATTCACTAAAATATCTTATGAGGGACTACAACTCACCGTTTGAGTTTTTTGTTAGTTTGTATGAGTTCTACAAGGCAGAGGGCTACGAAAAGGTAGGAGTTTCCAAGCAAACTCTTTACGATATTTTATATTTCTTTAATAAAGAAGACCAATTATTCTGTGATATTTTAAAGTACGATTTTCTTTTAAATAACAAGCCGCGTATTATGAGGTGGAATCTAAGGGGTTACGATAAGGATTTACAAAAGAAACGTCTTGAAATATTAAGTGAGGAATTTGTAGAAAAAAATTTACCCGAGTACATTGGCACTGATGCGCGTGATATAATCAAAACTGTTCATTTTGAGAGTTTTGACTATGATATCACAGGCGATTGTAAAAAGGAATACAACGTAATATTATTTGATAATAAATACGGAAAGACTGTAAAAATATAAGAGTAGGGGACAGTAAAATGAAATATGATGAGGTAATAGAATATATACACAAAATACCTAAATTTATACGTCCCCTTGGTAATGCAAATTTAGGGGAATTATTAAAAAAACTCGGTAATCCTAACAATAATTTAAAATACATTCATATTGCGGGCACAAACGGAAAAGGCTCAACCGCGGCTATGATTTGCGAGATTTTAAAGTGTGATGGTTACAAGGTGGGTTTGTTTTCGTCTCCGTTTATAGAAGTGTTTAACGAAAGAATTCAGATTAACAGTTTAAATATTTCCGATAATGATTTATGCCACTACACAGAAATTGTTAAAGATACAATGGAAAGGGAAAAACTCTCCGTTTCGGAATTTGCATTTATATGTGCAGTTGCATTTTTATATTTTAGCGAGAAAAACTGTGATTATGTTGTGTTGGAAACGGGTATGGGCGGCAGACTTGATGCAACAAATATTATAGAAAAATGCGAGGTGTGTGTACTGACCTCAATCAGTCTTGACCATACTCAGTTTTTAGGTGAAACAATAGAAGAAATTACACTCGAAAAATGTGGAATAATAAAGCAGGGTGCAGCGGTTGTTTCGTATCCTAATGAAAAATTAAGAAAAATAATAGATAACCAAGCCAATGAAATGGGCGCAAATGTAGTGTATGCCAAAACACCCAAAGTTACAAATGACGGTTTTGTGTATGAAGATAAAGAGTATAAGCTATCCCTTAAGGGAGCATACCAACCGTATAACGCGGCAGTTGCAATAGAGGCAGTGAATGCGTTAAAAAACAGGGGAGTAAGAGTTGGTGATACTGCAATATGTGAGGGGCTCTCAAGTGTTAGATGGCCCGTAAGATTTGAATTTATAAGGGAAAATCTTGTAATAGACGGGGCACACAATCCAGACGGAATAGAGGCATTAAAAAAATCATTGCTTGGGTTGGGCAAGAAAATTATACTTGTTATGGCTATGATGGAGGATAAAAGTGTTTATGAGTGTGTAAACAACATATCCGGTATTGCAGATTATTTTATTGCCACACAATTAGATATGGACAGGTGTCTTAAAGCAGAGAAGTTAATAGAATATTCAGACACAAAAGGAGAGGTTATAAATAATCCTATTGATGCAACAAAAAAGGCGCTTGATATTGCGGACGATAATAGTGTTGTATGCGTATGTGGTTCTTTGTATTTGGCAGGTTGTGTAAAAAAAGATTTAAAGTCAACATAAAATAACAATTATTGCGAAAAAATATTGACATTTTTGCAAAAAACAGATATACTGTTTATGTGAAAATAGACTCGCAGGAGGGGCATAAGTAAGATGAAGATATACAATGTCGCGCTTATAGGGTGCGGACAAATGGGAGAAGTGCATCTTGAACATATATACTACAAAGAGAATGTATGTATTAAGTATGTATGTGATACAAACATAGAGCGTGCAGAGGAGTTTAAACGTAAATTCGGTGCTGAAAATGTAGAAACGGATGTAAAAAAGTGTATTGCATCACCCGATGTTGATATTGTAATAATTGCAACGTATCCATCAACCCATTTGGAATATTTAAAGCTTTGCTTAAAGTACAATAAACATACAATTTGCGAAAAACCGATTGCCAATAATTTAAAAGATGGCGAGGAGTTTGTTCGCTCTGTTAAAGAAAATCCGCAAACAAAGGTGCTTATTGGTCATATATTGCGTCATAACCGTACATATAATATGGTTGCAAAAATGATACAAGAGGGTGCAATAGGCAAACCCGTTGTTATGCGAATGGCGCAAAACCACCACACAATGAATTGGGACAGATATTTAATTCTCTTAAAGGAAGCACCGCCAATCATTGACTGCGGTGTTCATTATATGGACGTAATGCAGTGGTTTACAGGTGAAAAGATTGTAGATGTATCAGGAATTGGTGCAAGAACAGAAATGGATGTACCGCAGGGGATGTATAATTATGGACTTGTTACCGTAAGACTTTCTGGTGGGTCTGTGGGCTACTACGAAGCGGGCTGGTCAAACACTATGTCCTCCGATAACTTAAAGGAATTTGTCGGACCAAAAGGAAGCATAAGAATTGTATATCAAAAGGACAGACAAACTCATCAGGAGGAGGGAGACCTTATAGAGTACTATAAGTATCCCGAAAAAACCTACGAGATGATAAATGTCGAAAGTGAAAGAAAACCAACCGACGTGCAGTTTGATTCATTGATTGATATGATAGAAAATAATACAGAGGCAGTGCCAAGTATTGACGAAGTGTTTGAAAGCTTTAAAATCACATTAAAAGCAGATGAATTTATAAAAAAATCAAATGAGTTTTAAAATAGATTGGGTAAAAGTGAAAAGTGAATAGGTAATAAGTAAAAAATCCCCATTCTTGCGAATGAGGATTTTTTTACACCCCCGACCGGAGTCGAACCGATGACTAATCCTTAGGAGGGACTTGTTATATCCACTTAACTACGAGGGCAAAATGACAATATTAATAAAATTTAAGAAGTGATTTTTTAAACAAGTCCCTCCTAAGATAAGGGGCTTGTATTATTATGAGCGAAGCGAATAACAAGGTTCGCTCAGTCGTCAAAATCTATGATTTTGGTAACGACGTGCGGTTCTTATTATTAGGCGAAGCGAATAACAAGGTTTGCTCAGTCGTCAAAATCTATGATTTTGGTAACGACGTGCGGTTCTTATATCCACTTAACTAC
>JAZSFX010000026.1:0-29322 GCA_045532455.1 Clostridia bacterium | reverse complement strand
CGAAGATGCTATATTTCTTATATCTTTTTCAGAAAGCTCTGACGCTTTTTTTGATAAAGGCTCAATACTGATACTCTTTAAGAATACCTGTCCTACTCGTTTATTCAGCATACCCACAAAAAAGTTTTCCATTTCGCATTGTGGCATAGTTTTTACTCTTTTATAAACCATATTATATACATCATCATAAGAGAACTGAGGCATGATATCTAATTTAATAATATCTCCGTCTTTTGAATAAGCAGATAACTCAAAAATCGCAATTCCCGATAAACCGTAATCGGTAAACAAAACCTCACCGTCTGTTTTTATATCGTTTACAGATGCGCTGCACTGAAGTTTTAAGCCTTTTAGCTTTTTTGCAGTATCTCCCTCTGTTTTTAGTTGAACAAGCGATGGCGAAAGCTCAGTTATGGTATGTCCCATAGCTTTTGCAATTTCATATCCGCTTCCGTTTGAGCCTAAAGACGGTGCGGCTTTTCCGCCTGTTGCAATAACTGCTTTTTCGCAAAAGCCGCGCTCACCGTTGTATGAAATAAGTTCAAATCCGTTTTTACACTTTTTAATTTCTTTAACCTCAAAGTTTTCTCTTACGGATATTCCCATTTGCTTTATACCTATTCTCAATACATCAAGAACTGAGGTTGCAGTATCGGAAAACGGGTATACTCTCCCCTTTTCTTCGAACTTGTATAACAATCCAAGTTCTTCAAAAAAGGAAAGTGTTTCATCTACCCAAAAGTGTGATTTTACATTGCTTATAAAATTAACATTTTTACCATGATAATTTTCAAAATCAGCATTTGTATTTGTCATATTACAACGTCCGTTACCTGTTGACAGAATCTTTTTTCCTACTCTGTCGCATCTTTCATAAATAGTAACTTCTGCACCGTTTTTTGCCGCTGCCAAAGCCGCAACAAGTCCCGATGCACCGCCGCCAATTATTGCAACAATCATTTTAATTTCCATAGCCTTTCTGCTCTTAATCGAGGATATAACGTAATTTTTCACGCTATATCCTCTCTTTTAAAAATACAGGCAAACCGCCCTTGCTGGTCTGCCTGTATTCTTTAATTTTATTCTTCTATTACAATCAATGTAGAAATAAATGCACCGTTTGTAACTTTTCCGAAAAGTGTAACTTTTGAACCTACTTTTACATAGCTCATATTCTTCTTTGAACCACCTAACGATGACATAACTGTTGTTTTTGTATCATTACAGAATATTGTTTCGGTAGTGCTTTCTGATATTGCAATCTTTACAAATCCAAGAGATGTGTTTACATCTGTTATTGTACCTGATACTTTTCCGTCATTTGAAATTACACTTCCAAGACATACAATCTTAGTTATTGCATCTGAATCTGTTGTAATTTTAACGCTATCGCCAACTCTTAAATCATATACTGTTATATCTTCACCGTTCTTTGTTATTGGTGTGTCATTTGCAATAATGTATGTTTTTTCAACAGAATTGATTTTTACTGTCATTGTTGATTGGTTAGCGATATTTATTGATTGAATTGTACCCTCAAATGTTTGTAGTGTTGATGTTGCAACTACCGATACAATTTCACCGTACTTAACAGTTAGTGCAACTCTATCGCCAGGGTAAATATCCGAGAAGTTTGTTGAAACACCATTCTTCATAACGGTTGCGCTATTACTTACAGGCAATGACATTCCGTCATATTGGCTGTTTGAGTGTGATATTGTAACTGAAAGATAATCTTCTATATCAACTGAAACTATTACTGCATTTTCTATTTTATATTCTTGTTGTTCACCCTTAACTGCGTAAACCTTACCATTTGAAAGTTCTAATGTAATAACGTCGCCGCTCTTGAATGACCTTAATGTTGCAGGCTCGCCATCGTAGCTTACTGTTATATCGTCAGCACAGATATATGTACTTGATGAGCTTTCACCAAATTTTGTAAGTCTTATTGTAACCACTCCGCCTGATGTTGCTGAGCCTTGATATTTACCTGTTACTGTTAAATCTGCAGTATCTGTAAGTGAATCAGCACTTATCAGTTTTCCGTTTTGTACTGTGCACGAAACTGTAACGTTGCTTAGCATATACTCAGGCTTAACGCTTGAGCCTAATATTTTAAACTGAGTATTTTCATCATATGTATACTCTGTTTCTGCTCCATATCTGTCTGTTAGTGTGGCAGTCATATTTTCTGTATCTATTTTTGTTAACTTAGCTTCTAAGTATTCGTAGCCTGTTTTATCTACCACACGGGCAAGCATTACTGCCATCTGGCTTCTTAGCACTGATTGGTTAGGTGCAAAACCGCCATCGTCCATACCGTTCATAATTCCGTTATCAGTAACGAAGCTTACATAACCCAATGCGTTTGAAGGAATATCCTTAGCATCAGTATAGTCAAGGCTGACTTTTGTCTGTTCCTTTGCCTGTGCGTCGCCATTCATAGCCTTTGTTATAATAACAGCCGCTTCGTGTCTTAACACCGGCTCATCTTTTACGTATCTTATATATGTATTAAGGTCTGACTCTGTTAAAGCACCTTTATAAAGCATATATGCCAATTCGTCGTGGCCCCAGCCTAAGTCATATGTCTGTAGTATAACGTCATATTGTTCGTGAGCTTTTTGCAAAACAGACGCATTAGCTTCGTCTAAAGCTCCCATTGCTCTTGCAAAAAGTGCAATACATTCAAGCTTTGTAACCTGATTGTCGGGTCTGAATGTTCCGTCTTCGAAACCGTTTATGTACCCTTTATCCGCCATATCCTCTATATAAGTTTTAGCCCACGAGTATTGTTCTGCAAATATATCTGAAAATGATGCAGCAAATACATTTACTGTACACATTGCAGTACAAATCGCACACGATGCTATTATTTTAGTTATTTTTTTCATAATCAAGTACCGTTCCTTCCTTGCCAAAAATATGGTTATGCACAAAATAAGGCAATATATTAGTGCACTAAATACTATATGTTGTTAAAAAACTCATATATTATTTGTTATATTATAACATACTAAAAAACATTTTTCAACAATGTAATACAAAATTAGCACTAATGTAATTAAAAATTAACAATTCCCGTTGAAAATAAATTAACAACGGGAATCATCTTACGCATGATTATTTTTTGAATTAAACAGAAACTTTATAGACCACAAACCTGCAATTCCTACTAATGTAAATATTATTCTCGGTACAAGAGCAAGTTGTCCTCCGAATATTGAGCCCACAAGGTCAAATCCGAACAGGCCTACAAGCAACCAATTCAGCGCACCTATTATAACAAGTACCAATGCTGTTTTATCCATTTTGCATTATCTCCTTTATAAAAATTTTTCACTAATATTTTATGCTTGTATTCATTCTTTAAACGTGGTAATAATTTACATATAATTATTATAAATTAATATTGGAATATATTTGAGGAGGTATTTTATTTGAAAAATAAAACTTTGTATTTTATAAGTGCAATTATGCTTTTTATTTGTTTTGTATCCTTTAGTGTTTTCGGCGCACAAATACATAACGATATGAATATTGCCTTTTTGGAAAAATACGGTTGGGAGGTTAATGAAAATTACACCGACAAAAGCAATATAATAATACCTGAGCCTTTTGATATGGTATATGAAAATTATAATAAACTTCAGCTCGAGGCAGGACTTGATTTACGCAAGTACTACGGTAAAAGCGGAATACGATATACATATCAGGTAACTAACTACCCAACAGATGTTAATGATATTGTATATGCAAACGTGATAGTTATAGACAATACCTGCGTTGGTGGTGATATTATGACACTTCCCTTAGACGGTTTTATGCACTCACTTTCATACAAGCCTGAATAATATAAAATTATTTCTTATATTTATTGACTTTTTGTACTAAAGTTTGTATAATAATATTATATAGTAATTTAATTTAAGGAAAAGTTTTATGAATAGATTTTTAAAATACCTGCCTTGTGCATCAACGTTGTTTATTATGTTGGTAATTTTTTATTTTTCGGGACAAAATGCACAGGTATCAACAAATTCAAGTAATACACTTATTCTGACAATCATCAACTTACTTCCTGATTTTTTAATAAAGCACGACATTGAATTTCTTTTAATAAAATTAAGCCATATCGTCCGCAAAACTGCACATTTTACAATATACGCAGCTTTGGGTGCAAGCGTGTATTGGATGTTTACCTCGCTTATTAAAAAATTTAAACCGACATTTTTAATTATTATATCTGTTTTATTCTGCTTTCTATACGCCTGCTCCGATGAAATTCATCAGACATTTGTTGCGGGCAGAAGCGGAGAGTTAAGAGATATATTAATAGACACCTCAGGCGCTTTTGTTGGCATTATGTTGATATTTTTACTTTTTAAAATACTAAGGAGAGAAAAAAGATGATAGATTTTCATTCTCATATACTGCCCGATGTAGATGACGGTGCTCTGAATATAAAAACTTCTCTGGATATGATTAACGAAAGTAAAGCACAAGGTATAAATACCATTGTTTCCACCTCACATTGTTATCCTAAATGCGAAGAAAGTATTGAGCATTTTTTGTTGCGCAGAGAGGCCGCATACAAGCAACTCTGCAATGAAATGGCAACTTCTGACACAACATTTCCAAAAATACATAAAGGCTGCGAAGTTAATATGCTGACCGACATTGCAGAGCTTAAGAACATTTGCGACCTTTGTATAGAAAATACAAACTACATACTTGTTGAAATGCCATATACTCCATGGAAAGAATGGATGCTTGACAGTGTATACAAGCTGACTCTTTTAGGACTTAGACCAATTATGGCACATATTGACCGATACACCCTGCAGGATATAGAAAATCTTTCAAACCTTGTAGATTTTGGTGTCGTATTCCAAATAAATGGCGAGTTGTTTTTGGACAAGAAAATGAAAAAAATTGCAGATAAAATAATGAATGACTCTTATGCTCATATTCTTGGAAGTGATATGCATTCAATGAACAAGCGAAAGCCAAATCTTGCTGAGGCAAAAGAAGCGATTATATACCGATACGGCAAAGAATGTTTTGAACAGATGAAAGAAAATGCAAATTGCATACTTAATAATGAGGAAATAAAGTGTCGTACATTGACTTTGAAAAAGCAAAAAAGTAAATTATTTAATATTTTTCAAGATGACATATTTTGGTGTTTTTAATCGCATTTATGCATTTAATTTGTTGCGAAAACACTTGACAAAGTTTGTTATTTGTAATATAATTAATTATAGTTAATTTGGATAAAATATACAAGGAGTGATATATAAAATGAGAAAAAAAATAACTTCAATTATTACTGCACTATCTATGTGTGCAACGATGGCATTTATGCCAATTACTGCATCTGCTACACTTAAAGATGATGTATTGTCTGCATTTGATGCATTAGCTGATGCTAATGGTGAATATAATGTGCCTGGAACAACAACTACTTTCAAGAAAGACACCATTCACAATCGCATTAATGTTCTTCAAACAAACACTGGCGACTACTCGTCTTTCCCCGACGTTTTGGTTGATACAAACATTCAGGCAAAAAACTCTTCTGAATCAAGCACATTATACAGAGACACAGATGTTGAACAAACAGTTAATAGCAGAGCCGCTTTTGCTGACTTTACACTAAAAACAACTATGGATATGGATAATGTTGCAACAATTTACAATGATTATATGGCGCTTGCTCAATTGTTTGTAGACAATGTATCTGGCGTTGGTACACAAGAGTTAGAAGGCACAAAAGTAAAGGGCGAATTTACAATCACTGTTAAACTTCCAACGGGTCTTACTATTGCAGATAATAATATGAAAACATATGACGCGGGTCGAAATATGTATGGTTTATCATTTGTTAACGCTGCTCCAATAACAAAATTATACCGTGAAATAAATCGTACATATTCCTCTGATGCAACAGGCGAAACTCTGAATATCACCATTGCACCTTGCGACCCACAACCAGGCGGGGACACAGAGTTTGCTCATAAAAGTACACTTGATTCATATTTGAATAATGATATTCAAATAGAATGTCCTGTAAAGGCCGCAGCCCCACAAACAGGAAATTCAATAACATATACCACAACAGGTTATGTGAACGGTTGGACTAAAATTTATTCTGGTGCAAACGATGAATTGGCTGAAGTGCGCTACAAAGCAAAACAAACTGATTCTACTAGCGAGGGCGCAACTGTGGACACATCAAACATTTACCTCACCGAAGATGTAACAGTTATATATCAACAACCATCCAGCCCTGGCGGTGGCGGAATTACAACATACAAGTTGACTTTCGAAACTAATGAGGGTAGCTTAATAACTTCTTTGATAAAGAATAAAGGAACTGTTATTGACCTTTCAGAATACAAGACTGTAAAAGATGGCTACACATTTGCAGGTTGGTACAGTGACAAAGAGTTGACACAACCGATTGAAAAAGTTACTCTGAATGCAAACACAACTGTATATGCAAAATGGGTTGAAAAGGATACCACAAAGGTTACATTGAACTTCGTAGGAAACGGTGGTTTATCTGTTACTCCTGTAACAACAAACAAAGGTACTGTTGTTGACTTGGATGATTATATCACATTAAGAGAAGGTTATACATTCGAAGGTTGGTATATTGATGAATCATTAACAATTCCTGTTGATACACATACATTAAATGCTGATACAACAGTATATGCAAAATGGAACAAAACACCAATACCATCTCAACTGACTGATGAGCACTATGCTTACATTATAGGACGTCATGATGGTCTTGTTCACCCAGAAGCAAATATCACAAGAGCTGAAGTTGCAACAATCTTCTTCAGACTTCTGACTCCTGAGGTAAGAGATGGCAACCTGACAAAAGATAATAAATTCAGCGATGTAAATGAAGGTGATTGGTTCTGCGCTGCAGTATCAACACTTGAAGATTTAGGAATCATTAACGGACGTACAGATACCACATTTGTTCCAAATGCATTTATAACAAGAGCTGAATATGCTACAATAGCATCAAGGTTCTCTGACGTTATATATAACGGCAAAAACAAGTTTACTGACATAGATAATCATTGGGGTGAAGATGAAATTAATGAGGCTGCTCACGTTGGTTGGATAATCGGTTATAATGGTAGGTTCCGTCCTGATGATTACATCACAAGAGCCGAGGCAATGACTCTTACAAACAGAGTTTTGAAACGTATTCCTGAAATAACAGAAGACCTTCTTGATGATATGGTTAAGTGGCCTGATAATATGGACACAACAATGTGGTATTATCTTGCAGTTCAGGAAGCTACAAACAGCCATGACTACGAAATCAAATCTGATAATGTACACGAAAAGTGGACTACAATCGAGGCTCCACGCGATTGGACAGAATACGAAAAATAATAATCACAATAAAACAGGGCTTAATATAAGCCCTGTTTTTTTATGGTTAAAATTAGTTAGATAAGAAACGATATGTACCTTTTAACTTATACGTATTATTTGCTCTTAAGTGTTGATTTCTTATAACATAGAAATAAAACTTATTCCAATTAGTATGGAAAATTCCGGAGGTTTCGTTATACATTCTTCTGTCGCCTAAATCTACATTTGTATCTATCTCCATCTCAAAACGATGTCCTTTTCCTGTTACAATTACCTTTGTTGCACTATTATTTCCGCAAGGTATAAGGTCATCAATATGGTGTTCACTATCATCAACCCCGCCAACATAGCGTACAGTATCATAGATTGTGTTGGGTGCTACACCCTGCAAACCGTACCAGGTTCTTACATACACATCTTCTATAGGACATATCTCAAAATATGTGGTAAACTCCTTGCCATCAAATTTCATAATATGATTTTCTACGAGGACTTCCCTACCACTTCCGTCAACTTTTTGCGTGTTGTTTGCCTGCAATCTGTTTTTCCAATGGATTTCTATATCATTTGAATATCCATATCCTTGTGTAACTTCATTTTTGTCAACATAGAATTTGAGAATTGTAGTACGTGCGTTTGGTGCACCACCAACACCCGTATTTGAATATTCGTGGTTACCGCCCGTAAATTTATAACTGCCTACATCATCACCGTCAATATTATCAACAGCCTCAACAATAAAAGGACCATGCCAATCTGTAGGTGTTGTTTGAAGAATTTCTATTTCATCCTCGATTAACTCCCATATTTTTTTACCGCGCTCAAACAACGAAAACCGGTAAAAATCCATCAGCATATTACCGCCTTTTTTTCTGATTTCTATCATTAAATCTTTGTCGGCATTATAGTGGTATGCAATTTTAATACTATCCCCATTTATTAAATATTGTGCTTTCATTTTAAATTCTCCATCTAATTAGTCCTGATACTTATTGTATCAGGACTAATATATCTTACACTTCAAACATATCGGGTCTTTGAGATTTTTCATTAAAGTAATACAAAATAGCTTCTGCAATTCTTCTTGACGCTTCGCCATCACCGTACGGATTTACCGCCTGAGCCATTTCGTTGTATTTTTCTTCACTATCTAAAAGCTCTTTTGCAAGCTTTGTAATAACCTCTTTATCAACACCTGCTATTTTAACCGTACCGGCTTCAACTGCCTCGGGACGCTCTGTTTCGCGTCTTAATACAAGCACAGGCTTTGCAAGCGCCGGAGCTTCCTCCTGAATTCCACCCGAGTCGGTCATAATCATATAGCTTTTTGCCATTGCATTGTGTAAATCCTCGACATCAAGCGGGTCTATAAGATGCACTCTGTCTGAATTTCCAAGTATTTCAAATGCTACTTCACGTACTGCAGGATTTAAGTGAACGGGATATACAATCTCAACATCGCTATATTGCTCTACAATCGTTTTAAGTGCAGTGCATATGTTTTTTAGTGGTTCACCCAGATTTTCACGTCTGTGTGCAGTAACAATTATAACACGTCTGTTTTCGAAATCTATTGTGTTAAGTGTCTGCTCCTTAAATTTGTAATCCTTTTGTACAGTTGTTTTCAGCGCGTCTATTACTGTGTTACCGGTTATATAAATGTTATTATCGTCAATGTTTTCTTTTAAAAGATTAAGTCTGTTTTGCTTGGTTGGAGAAAAATGAAGATCTGCAATTCTTCCCGTAAGTTGTCTGTTCATTTCCTCAGGGAACGGTGAATATTTATCGTATGTTCTTAACCCTGCCTCAACGTGTCCCACTTTTACCTGGTTATAGAACGCACTAAGACCTGCAACAAAGCTTGTTGAGGTATCTCCGTGAACTAAAACAATATCGGGTTGCTCTTTTTTTATAACTTCGTCAAGACCCTCAAGAATTCTTGTTGTAATGCCTATAAGTGTTTGTCTTGTTTTCATTATATCAAGGTCATAGTCGGGTGTAATTTTAAAAAGTTCAAGCACTTGGTCGAGCATTTGTCTGTGTTGTGCTGTTACACATACTATTGACTCTATTTCATCATATTTTTTTAGTTCCAGAGCAAGCGGTGCCATTTTTATAGCTTCCGGTCTTGTTCCGAATACTGTCATAACTTTTACTTTATTCACGTTAACCTCCATTATTTTTCGTCTTCGTTGTCAGTGATTTCATTATTGTTTTTCTCGTTATCTACGTGATGTACATAGCTATTCATTCCTAAAAGTGAGCCAATCAGCAACAGTACAAGCACACATATCAAAAGCAGCATAGCACGCAAGAAACCGTTTTCTGCCAAAAGAACTGCACTTATTCCTAAAACACCGCTTATTGCGTATAGAATAAATACTGTCTGCTTTTGGGAAAAGCCCATATCTATAAGTCTGTGATGCAAGTGTCCTCTGTCTGCTTTCATAGGACTTTGTCCCGTTGCAAGACGACGTATCATCGCAAAGCTTGCGTCAAACAATGGCAGACCAAGTATCAAAAGCGGTACTGCAAACGAAATTACTGCATAACTTTTGAACACACCCTGTATTGAAAGAGATGCAAGCATAAAACCTAAAAATGTTGAGCCTGTATCGCCCATAAAGATTTTTGCAGGGTTAAAGTTAAATGGTAAAAAACCAAAGCAAGCACCCATAAGTGCAGTACCTACAATCGCAATAGGATACTCACCTACTCTTGCAGCTATGAACACAAGAGATACTGACATTATTGCACTAACGCCTGCTGCAAGACCATCAAGACCGTCTATAAAATTAACTGCATTAGTAATAAATACTATCCAAACCACAGTTATAAGAACTGATGTCCACTGTGGTAAAACAAGGTACGGATTAGAACTCCAGAATGCAGGGTTTGTAAACACCTCTATTCGAATATCACCTACATAAATTACCACAAGCGCCGCAATAATCTGAACAACAAACTTCAGCTTGGCATTAAGCTCCTTGCAATCGTCTATAACACCCATAACTGCAATTATAAATGCACCGCAAAGTGTGCCTATAAGCGCTCTGTCAAGCTTGGCAAAGCACACTACTGCAACCGCAAATCCAAATATGATGGCAAGACCGCCAATTCTCGGCGTAGGTTTTTTGTGTACTCTCCTTTTATCCCTCGGTATATCTATTGCGCCTATTTTAAATGCAAATCTTCGCACCAGCGGAGTAGTTGCAAATGTAAACACAAACGCAACTATAAACGCAAATAACATAAATATAATCTGTTGTACATTCATTATTTAAACAAGCTCCCTTCAAAAATTACTTTATAAAATTTATAAAATAATTTCATTTCTGTTGTAGATTACTGAACAAAGCCATCCTTTTTATATACTTTACTCATTGTTTTTCTCGAAAGTGCTCTTGCTTTTTGAGCGCCCTCCTCGCATATCTGCGCAAGATACTGCTTATCGTTTACAATCTTATCGTATTCAGCGCGGATAGGACGGATTGTTTCTACAACCGCCTCGGCAACATCGTTTTTGAATACACCGTATCCGGCATTTTGATATTCGAGTGTAATTTCTTCTATTGTTTTACCACTTACTGCTGACATAATAGTCATGAGGTTATTTATTCCGGCTTTTGTCTCGTCGTTTTCGCGATATTCTATAACACCCTCACTGTCAGTTACTGCACTCTTAATCTTTTTGGCTATTACGTTAAAATCATCAAGCATAGAAATATACGCTTTTGGATTTTCGTCTGATTTTGACATTTTCTTTGTCGGCTCCTGCAAACTCATTACTTTTGCACCAGCTTTTGGCAAGAAACCCTCAGGAATTTTGAATACATCACCGTATATTGAATTAAAGCGCTGCGCAACATCGCGGCATATTTCGATATGCTGCATCTGGTCTTTACCAACAGGCACAAGATCTGTCTGATAAAGTAAAATATCTGCCGCCATAAGTACAGGATATGTAAAAAGACCGGCATTTATGTTGTCTGCGTGTTTTGCACTCTTATCCTTAAACTGTGTCATTCTTTGCAATTCACCCATGTATGTGTAGCAATTGAGCACCCAACCAAGCTCGGCGTGAGCACTGTTATGTGATTGTACAAAAAGAGTGTTCTGGTTTGGGTCTATTCCGCAGGCAATATAAAAAGCCAACAGCTCCAATGTCCTTTTTCTCAATTCTGCAGGCGTTTGTCTAACAGTTATTGAGTGCAAGTCCATCATAGCATATATGCAGTTGTAATCATTCTGAAGATTAACCCAGTTTCTTACTGCGCCAAGATAGTTACCCAGAGTTATTATTCCCGACGGTTGAACACCCGAGAATATTATTTTCTTTTCTTCCATTTTATTGTAATCCTTTCACTGCATTATAAATTTTCGCAAAGAACTTCTCCTAAACGTCTTACACCTTCTTCTATCTTTTCGGGTGTTGCAGATGAATAATTTAGTCTGAACATATTTGACGGTAGTGTTATATCAGTAGCGAAGTTCGTACCAGGAACAATTGCAACCATTTTCTCGAGACACTTATCTACTATTGGATTGATATCTGTTATAGTAGGACATTCGCACCAAAGGAATATACCGCCCTCGGGCACTGTCCATTTAACCTTACCCTGTGGGAAATATTTTTCCATAGCTTCAAGCATTACTGCACATTTTTTACCGTAAAGCTCTCTGTTTTTTTCGATATACTTATCTATATCATACTTTTTCATAAACTCAACACACATTAATTGCGTCAATACCGGTGTATGAACGTCATTAACCTGCTTAACAACTTCAATTCTGTCGCAGATGTTTGCATCAGCAACAACATAGCCTAGTCTCAGACCCGGTGATAAAATCTTAGAGAATGAGCCTACGTATATAACTCTGCCCTCTGTATCCATTGATTTTATTGTTGCAACGTCTTCACCAGAAAATCTTAAATCTCCGTAAGGGTTGTCCTCAATAATTATAGTATCGTATTTTTTTGCAAGCTCTAAAACCTTTTTTCTCTTTTCTAAGGACATTGTTGTACCTGACGGATTCTGGAATGTAGGGATTGTGTATATAAGCTTAATATCGTTATTTTTCAGCACTTCCTCAAGTTCATTTACGTCCATACCGTCGCTTTCGACCTTAACACCTATAAGTTGTGCCTCATATGAACGAAGCGAGTTTAAAGTACCGATAAAGCTTGGATTTTCTACAACAACCTTATCACCTTTATTTAACAGGCATTTTGCAGCAAGGTCTATTCCCTGTTGTGCACCTGTTGTTATTAAAACAGCATCGCCATCATTAAAGCTATTTGCTTTTTTTGCTCTTGATATTGCACATTCCTTCATAGCACTAACACCGTCTGTTGTTCCATATTGTAATGCCATTGTAGGATTTGTCATAAGAATTTTGCCTGCTATTTTTGAAAGCTCCTCACCAGGAAAAAGCTCTGATGCAGGGTTTCCTCCTGCAAGAGATATTATTTGTGGATTTGCCATTCTTTTAAACATTTCACGGATAGCGCTTGCTTTCATAGGCTTTACTCTATCCGAAAGGTATTTTGTATATTCCATTTTAATTATTCCTCTCTGCTGATGAATTTATATAATCATATTTATGCTTTTTTTGCAAAGCTATCTTTAAGAGCAACTGTTCTGTTAAATATGATTTTATCTTCATTTGAATCAGTATCTACACAGAAGTAACCCATTCTCATGAACTGGAATGTGTCTCCTGCCTTTAGATTATTCATATTGCTTTCAAGCTTTGCATTATTTAATACAACCATAGACTCAGGGTTAAGATTTTCTTCGAAATCACCCTTGCTCTCGTCTGATGGATTTTCGACCATAAACAAGCGGTCATAAAGTCTTACCTCGGCGTCAATAGCATGCTCGGCACTAACCCAATGGATAGTACCCTTAACTTTTCTTCCGTCGGGTGATTCTCCTCCCTTAGACTCAGGGTCGTAGGTACAATGTACTTCTACAACCTTTCCGTTTTCATCTTTTATGCAGCTATTAGCTCTCACAAAGTATGCACCCTTAAGACGAACTTCTCCGCCTATTTTTAAACGGAAATACTTCTTTGGCGCTTCTTCCATAAAGTCGTCTTCTTCGATATAAAGTACCTTTGAGAATTCAACCTTTCTTGAGCCCATTGATGGGTCTTCGGGATTAATTTCTACGTCAATTTCCTCAACCTTATCTTCGGGATAGTTATCTATAACAAGCTTTATGGGTCTTAGAACTGCCATAGTTCTTGGTGCTTTTTTGTTTAAGTCTTCTCTTATACAAGCCTCAAGCATTGCAAAGTCTATAACACTGTTGGCTTTTGATACACCGATTCTTTCGCAAAAATCTCTGATTGCCGCAGGAGTGTAACCACGTCTTCTCATTCCGCAAAGAGTAGACATTCTTGGGTCGTTCCAGCCTGATACGATATTATCCTTAACAAGCTTTAAGCACTTTCTCTTACTTGTTAGTGTATAGTTAAGATTCATTCTTGCGAACTCAATTTGACGTGATGGTTTTTCGTAACCAACCTCTTTTAATACCCAATCGTAAAGAGGTCTGTGGTCTTCGAATTCAAGTGAACAAAGCGAGTGTGTAACACCCTCAACTGTATCGGAGATTGGGTGCGCAAAATCGTACATTGGATATACAATCCACTTATCGCCTGTTCTGTGATGATGTGCTCTCATAATTCTGTATATAACAGGGTCGCGCATATTGAGATTTGGCGATGCCATATCAATTTTAGCTCTCAAAACCTTTGAGCCATCTTCAAATTCGCCCTTTGTCATTCTTTTGAATAAATCAAGGTTTTCATCTACACTTCTATCTCGATACGGACTGTTTTTACCAGGAGATGTTAGTGTGCCTCTGTATTCTCTTATTTCGTCTGCACTAAGGTCGCACACAAATGCTTTGCCCCTCTTTATAAGAGTTATTGCCGCTTCGTAAATATCATCAAAATAGTCAGAAGCATAAAGTACCTTGCCCCATTCAAAGCCAAGCCATTTTATATCCTCCATTATGGCATCAACGTATTCTGTATCTTCCTTTGTAGGATTTGTGTCGTCAAGACGAAGATTACACACTCCCCTGTATTTTTGTGCCATACCAAAATCTATGCATATAGCCTTTGCATGACCTATATGCAAATATCCGTTTGGCTCGGGTGGAAATCTTGTTTGTATTTCCTTACAACGGCCTATCTCGAGGTCCTTATCAATAGCTTCTTCTATAAAATTTCTGCTGTAGTTTTCTTCCATGTGTAAACCAAATCCTTTCAATTATCTTAACTTTTCTATTGCATAGTTAAAACGTTTCATAACCTCATCAACACCTAATGTCTGAAGAATTTCGTATAAATCGGGGGTGTTTTTTCTGCCTGTTGCCGCAACTCTTATTACAGACGCAACATCACCCACATGACCCTTGAATTCGTCAGGATTTTTCTTATATTCCTTAGGTGCTTTTGCATATCCGAGTGAAACTGCTAATTCTCTTACTTTTGGGAACCATTCATCAGCGCTTTCGCTCTCATCATAAATTTCACTGTATTTTTCTAATATTTCTATCATATCCTCGTTAGAAAGATTTTCGCCAAAATCAAGTGATTTATCCCATAAATCATCGTAGAAGTATGATACATAGTTTCTGACATCTTCCCATTTACCAATATCTTTACGTGGTTTTTCGTTTCCTCTTTCTATTGCAAATATGGCTTTTGCATATTCCTCGTCATCAACTAAAAGCTCATATAGCTTTTTATCGTTATTTTCTGCCCATTCGCAGCTTCTCTCAAAAACTTCCTCAGCACTCATTTTTGATATATAATTCTTTGATATATCATTTAACTTAACAAGGTCAAAAAGCGCGCCTGCCTTACTCATTTTTGCAAGAGAGAACTCAAAATCACTTCTTTGCGCATCGGGGTTTTCTATTCTCCACTCCTCATAGTTTGAGTTGGCAATAGTTAAAAGATATTCAAGCACAACCTCATATGGATAGCCAGATTTTTGATAGAACTCAACCGCTGCTTCGGGGTCTTTTCTTTTTGATAGCTTTCTCTTGCCCTGAGTTTCTTCGTCTTCTTTCATAATTGGTGAAATATGGGCATAGCGTGGTGCTTCAAAGCCTAAAATATCAAACAGTTGCAAGTGGATAGGTGCAGATGAAATCCACTCATCACCTCTTGTAACGTCTGTTGTTCTCATTAAGTGGTCATCAATAGCGTGTGCAAAATGATATGTTGGTGTACCGTCTTTTTTAAGCAATACAATATCCAACACGTTTGCATCCATTTCTATTTCGCCTTTTATACCGTCAATAAATTTTACTCTGTCGCCGATTTTTCCCGGTGAGTGTAGTCTTATTACATACTCCTCGCCATTTTCTATTCTTTTTTGCGCTTCGTTAGCAGAAATATTACGATACTTTGCATATTCACCGTAAATTCCGGGAAGCTCTTTGTTTTGGGCTTGCTTTTCGCGTAGTTGGGCAATTTCTTCCTCGCTCATAAAGCAAGGATATGCAAGACCTTTCTGGATAAGACTTTTAACATACGACTGATAAATTTCGTTTCTTTCGCTTTGTATATACGGACCGTATGCACCGTAGCTTTTGGTTTCGTTAAGCATTCCCTCGTCGCTTTCGATACCATATTCCTTTAGTCCGTTTACAATACAGGTAACGCCATTTTCTACTTCACGTTTTTTATCAGTATCTTCGATTCTTAGATAGAAAACACCGTCTGTACTTTTTGCAGTTTCCATAGCAACAAATGCAGCAAAAAGACTGCCCATATGCAAAAATCCTGTTGGACTTGGAGCAAATCTTGTTACTTTTGCATTTTCGCCTATGTTACGTGCAGGATATAATTCCTCATAATACTCAGGTGTTTTATCTATATCACCCAATAGCAAATCTGCCATTTTTAAATTATCGTCCATTAAAATTCTTTTCCTTTCAGTTTTGTTTTTATAAGTAATTATCAATTTTTTACAATTTTAAGTTCGGGATTTTTTACACTTACCTTTGTGCCGGCACTTACGGACTCTACAATAAACGCATTACCGCCTATTGTTGCGCCCTCACCTATTATTGTATCACCGCCAAGTATTGTTGTACCCGAATATATGGTAACGTTATCGCAGATTGTAGGGTGTCTTTTAACACCCTTTAACTCCTGACCTTTTCTTGTTGACAATGCTCCTAATGTAACACCCTGATATATTTTAACGTTATCACCTATTACGGTAGTTTCACCAATAACAATACCTGTACCGTGGTCTATAAAGAAATATTTACCAATCTGTGCACCCGGATTTATATCAATACCCGTTATGCTATGCGCATATTCTGTCATTATTCTTGGTATCATAGGAATTTTCATCTCCCAGAGCTCGTGTGCAATTCGGTATACTGTTATTGCAAACAGACCGGGGTATGAGAAAATAATTTCTTCGGTACTGTATGCCGCAGGGTCTCCGTTATATGCAGCTACAACGTCTGTATATAAATATTCACGGATTTTAGGAATTCTTGATAAAAATTCGTTTGATGCCTCTTGCGCTTTTTCTTCTGCTTCGCATTTTTCGTGTTTACAACAGGTGTTATTATTGCAAATTGCTTTTGTAATTTGTGTTTTAAGATTATACTGAATAAATTCGAGTCTTTCACCCACAAGGAATTTGAGATATTCGTCTCTTACTCTGTTAGAGTCGAAAAAACCCGGGAAAAGTATTCTTCTTATTTGTTCAACAATGCTTATTATAATGTCTTTGTTTAAAATATCATCTGTATCAATTCTTACAGTCGAATCATACTTTTTATAACTGTCAAGAATGACATTAATAAGTTTTTCTGCATTATTTGCCATACAAACACTCCTTTAAAGCATAAGTTTTACTAAAAATTGTTCAGATTGCTATTTTGCAGTTCGGAAGCTGTACGATTTGTATCGTCCCAAACGAAAAATGGCAAGATGGGCAATTTTACACAAACTTAATCAATCTACCATTAAAAAATCACTCACTACCCTTGACATTTCGTCCTTATCACAAACAAGGTCAAATGCAACAGATTTATCCTTTAATTGTGCAAGTGATTTTGGAATTTCCATATTGCTTGCCTGGGAAAGCTCGTCAAGGAGAGTAAATTCATCTTTATTTACAACAAATTCGTAGTCCTTTAGCGCAATCAGTACGCTCTGGTTAAACTTGAACGGACTTGCAGTTGATGCAATAACTGTCTTTGTTATGTCGCCTGTTTTTGCAACGTATTTATCGTATACACATTTAGCAACTGCAGTATGTGTATCTATTACATAGTCATAATCATTGCTGCATTTTTTTATTGTTTCGAGAGTTTCGTTATCATCACAACACTCTGCCCAGAACAATGACTGTAATTTTTCCTTAACCTGAGGTGTTATTTCGTATTTGCCCTCTGTGTTAAGAGCTTTCATCCAATCACTTACAACCTTATCATCATTACCTGTTAAGTCATACAAAAATCTTTCAAGGTTTGATGATATTAAAATATCCATCGACGGAGAGATTGTTGTGTGGAATGTTCTTTCTTTGTTATATACACCCGTTTGTATAAATTCTGTTAATACATTGTTTTTGTTTGATGCACAAATAAACTTAGCTATCGGAAGTCCCATTTTTTTAGCATAATATGCTGCAAGAATATTACCAAAATTACCTGTTGGAACAACAACGTTTATTGGCTCACCTGCAGTGATTTCGTTATTTTGGAGCATATCTGCATATGCTGAGAAATAATATACAATCTGCGGTACTAGTCTTCCCCAGTTGATTGAGTTTGCAGATGATAGTTTAAATTGATTGTGCAGAAGAATTTCTTTGTAGTCGTTATCGGTAAATATCTTTTTAACACCGTTTTGTGCATCGTCAAAGTTACCGTTTACTGCTGCAACTGCAACGTTATTTCCCTCTTGGGTAACCATCTGAAGCTTTTGTATTTCACTTACACCGTTATTTGGGTAGAATACAATAATTCTTGTGCCCTCAACGTCTTTAAAGCCTTCAAGTGCGGCTTTACCTGTATCGCCCGAGGTTGCAACAAGAATAACTATTTCGTTATTCTCCTGTGTCTTTTTCATAGATGTTGTTAACAAATGCGGCAAGATCTGCAAAGCCATATCCTTAAACGCACAAGTTGGTCCGTGCCATAGCTCGAGTACGTATTCCTTATCGCTCAGTTTATAAAGAGGTGCTATTGCATTTGTTCCAAACTTTTCTTTTGTATAGGCATTGTTTATACATCTTGTTAATTCTTCGTGTGTGAAATCTGTCAAAAATTTACCCAAAACAAAATAAGCTCTTTCGTGATAGCTTTTTGATGCAAGTGATTTAATCTCCTCTAAGCTTACACTTGGAAAACTCTCCGGAACAAACAACCCCCCCTCTGCACTCAAGCCTGTTTTTATTGCCATTGCTGCGCTAACTTTAATTGTGTTATCCCTTGTACTTTGATATTGCATTGTTAATCCTCCAAAATATATAAATATTCAAAAATGCGTATATTCCGCCCCGAAAAACCGAGACGGAATATACGGAAATATCATAATTTTACGCCAAATTCTTTATGTAGTCAGGCGCTGTATCTGCATCTATGCTCACTGAAATTTCAAATGAAACATTAAGGTCCTTACCAACTGCTTCTAGCTTTGATAAGAATTTCTCAAAACCATCAAGACTGTCTGTGCCGACAATTTTGAAGATACCGTCTATAAATATATTTGTTATATCATAATCACGGCTGATTATACCGCAGATAAAACCATAGAATTCATCATACGAAGTAATAGAAAAATCTTTTGTGTCTGCCATTCTTACCTTTGACTTTATGTCGTGCATATTTCTTCTTGTATCATCACTGATGAATACAACGTTTCCATTTGCACTAACACTTGCAGCATTTGTTTGGGCAAGAAGTGCTTTTGTTTTACCTGAACCCGTTTTTCCAATTAATAGTTTAATCATAATATTTATCCTCCTTAGAAGTTTTTTATTTTTTACTTTAATCTTTTTTCGAGCTCTGCTCTTGCTTCTTCATAACCGGGTTTGTTAAGAAGCGCAAACATATTCTTTTTGTAGCTTTCTACTCCCGGTTGGTCAAATGGATTTACTCCCAACAAATAACCCGAAATTCCGCAGGCTTTTTCGAAGAAGTATACCATCTTACCAAAGTTATAGGCATCAAATCTCGAAATTGTCAGACTAAGGTTTGGCACTCCGCCATCGATATGTGCAAGTGCAACACCCTTTGCTGCCATTTTGTTTACAAAGTCAACACTCTTGCCTGAAAGAAAGTTTAGTCCGTCGAGGTCATCTTCGGTACTTTCTATAACAACATTCTTTTTTGGTTCTTCAACCAGAATAGCTGTTTCGAACAAAAATCTCTGACCTTGTTGTATATATTGTCCCATTGAGTGCAAATCTGTTGAGAAATCTGCTGATGATGGGAAAATACCTTTGTTATCTTTACCCTCACTTTCGCCATAAAGCTGTTTCCACCACTCGCTGAAGTAGTGTAATGACGGTTCAAAGTTTACCATCATTTCAACATTCTTGCCCTTTCTTAAAAGTGCATTTCTTACGGCTGCGTATTGGTAACACTCGTTTGTTGATAAATCATCGTTATCATATTCTTCGCGTGCATCTTTTGCACCTTGCATCATAGCATCTATATCAATGCCTGCCGCTGCAATAGGAAGAAGTCCAACTGCAGTCAGTACCGAAAATCTTCCACCAACGTCGTCAGGAATTACGAATGTTTCATAACCCTCACAGTCTGCAAGAGTCTTAAGCGCTCCTCTTGATTTATCAGTTGTGGCATATATTCTACCTTTTGCCTCGTCTTTGCCATATTTCTTTTCTAAAAGCTCTTTAAATACTCTGAATGCTATTGCCGGCTCTGTTGTTGTACCTGACTTTGATATTACATTTACCGATATATCCTTACCCTCACAAGCCTCTAAAAGCTCTGCAAGATAAGTTGATGATATACTGTTGCCTGCGTAATATATTACAGGTACATTTCTCTTTTCTTTATCCAATGAATTGCTAAATGAATGAGAAAGCATTTCTATTGCAGCTCTTGCACCAAGATATGAACCGCCAATTCCTATAACAACAAGGATATCAGAATCGTTTCTTATCTTTTGAGCAGCTTTTTTAATTCTTTCAAACTCTGCTTTATCGTAATTAATGGGTAAATCAACCCAGCCAAGAAAATCATTGCCAGCGCCCGTTTTTGAATGAAGCGCATTGTGAGCCACTTTTACCGCATCCGAAAGATAGTCTATTTCGTGTTTGCCGACAAAATCCATTGCACCTGAATAATCAAACTTTAAATCTGCCATTATACTAAAACCTTTCTTATTGTTGATAAAACTTTTATTATTGATTTATTACTCACAATATAATTTTTATAATTATGCCATTATATTCTTTAACATATTATAACATAGTTTTTAAAAAATTACAAGATGTTTTTGATTAATTTAATAAAAAATTATTGGAGTAATTTATCAATAATTTGTTTTTGGGTATTTATATTACATATTTTACCACTATAATCAACCAAATAAACAATATTATACTTATTATTTGAAAATTTCTCTATTATATTTTGCGGTTTTTCATCAATTTGGGCAATAATATGATTTATTTTTCTCTTTTTATTTTTATTATCGGCAAAGATTAATTCCCTTACAAAATCCGCATTATATTTTTCCTGTTCCGTCAGAATTGAGCCAAACAGGAAAACAACCATTATTACAAGCGAAAAGTTGAGTTTTGAAACAGAAATACTGTATATACAAAGAGCAAGCAATATTAAACATATTGTTACGGACAAAAACCTCATTACGCTTTTTGCCTTTTTATCACTCGAAAAGTATGTTATTATCTTTTTTAATATAATCCCACCATCAAGCGGTAAAATCGGCAGCATATTAACTGCAAACAAAACTACATTCATAAAATAAAGATATCTTAAACTTTCTGCTTTAAAATAACTGTATGCAAATAACATTACAAGTGCAAATACAGCATTGAACAACGGACCTGCAAGATATAAAATCAATTCATCTGCCAAGCTATGTACAAACTTATTTTTCAGTTTTAAATTAACACCAAACGCGTAAAATGTTATTTTATCTATTTTAAGACCTATACACAGTGCCGCCGCCGTATGAGATAATTCGTGAAAAAGCATAACAAAGTATGTTATTACAAGGGTCTGTCCCCTCCCTAAAAGAAAGCACACAAAAAAAAGTATAACCGTCAGAAAATGAATTTCTATATACCTGCATATTTTTATCATTTAAATTACCTCATTTTATCGTTTTATTATACTTATGTTTTATATTGGGTAAAAATTCAGATTTTTATTGATTTTAAGAGTAATTAATGGTATACTACATTATGTATAAATTTTAAGGAGATACACTATGCTCATACCTTTTTCTTTTATAGGTTTACTGTCTGGCATTTTGACCTGCGGAGAATTTAATATAATAATTGCACTTGCCTTGACTTTTGTTTTATTGGGAGTTTTTATTTGTGTGTCTGTTTTTAAGAGAAAATTCCATTTGCCTCTGTTTTGTGCGCTTGTATTTTTTATACTCGGTACATTCTTATGCAACAATACACTTAATTTACAAAGTGAATTTTCACATTTTGAAAACCAGGAGGTTACAGTATATGGCAGAATATGTGAAATTCCAAACAAATACACTAAAAATTACCGATACACCGTAAACGTACAACTAACGGAATTTAACAACAAAGCAACACCAACAAACGAAAACATTATTATTTCAACTCCTCAGCAGTTTAATTATGATGATGTTATATATGCTACAGGGACACTAAAAAGAATATCCCAAAATCAGAATGGGAACAGTTTTAACTTTGAATTATACTATAAATCACACGGTATACAGTACACAATGTATTGCGAAAATCCCACCAAAAGCAGTGTTCATCTCACCTCTGCGAGTTTTCGTTCATACATTAACAAAATAAGAAATTCTGCAATAAATTTAATAACCTCACATTTTGGCGGTGATAAGGGCGCAATACTTGCGGCAATGATTGCAGGACACAAGAATTTGTTTTCTGAGGATTTTGATGAGCTTATAACCAAAACCGGTATAAAACGGTGTATGTATCCTGCATTTTTACACATAATGGTTATTCTTTCACTTATTTCGATGACACGTGGATTTATTCACAATAAATACAGAATAGTTATTATTACTTTTATTCTTCTGCTATACGGTGTACTTAACAGTTATAACCCTATATTTATAAAAAGTGCTGCATATGTTGGTCTTGCATATTTATTCAAATACAGATTCGGATATGTATACAGGCTTGATATTTTATACGTTGTTGTAGCCGCAATACTTATATCCAATCCGTTATTGGTATATAATGGCGGCTTTGTAATAAGTGTTGTTTCAAGTATACTCATATTCGCTTTTGGGGAATTACTATATGACAACTTAAAGGATATAAAAGTTAAAAAGCTAAGACAAGCTATTGGCACAAATTTTATTTTATCTATTGGTTTAATGCCTTTGTGTGCTTATTATTTTGGCGGTGTATCAACCTATCAGTTTCCCGTTACCCTCGTATTTATTCCTTTAACTGTTGTTGTATTGATATTTGCGCCCATAACACTTATTATACTAAAGCTTTTTGGTACTGCTCCCATACTTTACTCTGTTGTTGATTTTATACTTAATATCTACATAAAAATTGCACACACCGTTGACAAACTGCCTCATTCACATACAACTATGCAGATTCCGAATATCTTTACCATAATAGCTTTTTATCTTTTTGTATATGCACTGTATTTATATTTTAACAAGCGACGTTTTAAAATTCCATTGTCGATAGGTTGTGCAATATCCTGCATACTGATTGTTGTTGAAATTATAAGTTCATATACACTGCAATTAACCTTTATAAATGTAGGGCAAGGCGACGGTGCATTAATCAGCGTGCCATACCGCACAAATATCCTGATAGACGGTGGCGGAAGCTCGGATTATCAGGAAGACTACAACATTGGCGAGGAGATTTTTGTTCCGTATTTCTGGCGCGAGGGTAAAACAAATATAGACGCAATATTTATCTCCCATTATCACAAAGACCACGTAGAAGGTGTTATTGCAAGTATAGAAAATCTGAATGTAAAACAAATTTATATGCCTGATTATCTTAAAGAAAATGAACTGAGAAAAACAATAGAAAGCAATGCCAAAAAACACGGCGTGAAAATAAACTATATAACTAAAGACTCGTCATACACTCTTGGTAACGGTATAGTTATAGATGCAATAGTTCCGACAAAGCTTGCACTTTTTACCGAAGATGAAAATAACACAACCGTTTTATATAAGCTATCATACGGAAAAACAAGTTGTCTGTTCACAGGTGATATAACATCTATTGCAGAGTTTGGCCTGATAAATGAAAACAAAGACATCGCAGCCGACATATTAAAAGTGGCACATCACGGGTCTGCAACTTCTACGAGCAGGGAATTTATAGAGAAGGTAAAGCCCAAGTATTCCGTAATCAGTGTTGGTGCTGATAATCCATACGGTTTTCCAAGAGAGGAAGTTATTAAAAACTTAAGCAATACAAACATTCTGCGCACAGACCTTAACGGCGATATAACATTTATAATAACAAGGTCAGGCATAAAACATATAAAAACAATGCGATAAATACAGGCTTGTATTTTTTACTGTTTTTTTGTAACAAAACACTCCCCATTTGCATATTATATTGATACATAAAAAGGAGTGATTTTAATAATGTTTGATTTGTTATCAAGTATTTTTGAGGCGTTTATTATCCTTACGGGATATGTGTCGGGAAACAGTACCTTTCCAAAGCCACTATCCCCCGACGAAGAAAAAAAGTACATAAAAGAGCTTAGTGATGGCGATGAAGATGCAAAGCATATCTTAATTGAACATAATTTACGTCTGGTTGCACATATTGCAAAAAAATACAGCGATGAAAGAAACCTCGAGGATTTAATTTCGATAGGTACAATCGGGCTTATTAAGGGAATTAATACCTTTAATTCGAAGAAAAGCATACGACTTTCTTCGTATATTTCGCGTTGTATAGAGAACGAGATATTAATGTATTTAAGAAGCATAAAGCGCCTTAGTAACGAGGTTTCTATGGAGGAAAGCATAGGCACTGATAAAGAGGGTAACGCTATGACTTTATCCGATATTCTCACCAACGATGAGGCGGATATTTGCGAAATAATAGGCCTTAAAATTGAAACAAATCAGCTTTACGAAGCCATAAGGAATGCGCTTACCGAAAAAGAAGCAAAGATTATGATAATGCGCTATGGTTTAGCAAATACACGCAAAAAGACACAAAAGGAAATAGCAAAGGAATTAGGCATAAGCAGGAGCTATGTTTCGAGAATTGAAAAACGTTGTTTAAAACGCCTTTATAGTGAAATGAAAAGAAACGATAATTTTTAAAAAATTATCGTTTTTATGTTACTTTTCGAATACAAATTCCCCGCAAACATTGACAAATCGGGAAACATATATTATATTATAACTATATAAATTTATACGGAGTTGAAAATACGGTAATGAAAAATATAGACGCAACAACCAGACTTCTTGCCATTATTGGTAATCCGGTAGAGCATAGCTTTTCACCAAAAATGCATAACTTTATAGCCACAAAAACAGGTGATAACTATGTTTATACTGCACTCAGGGTTGAAGACGAAAACTTAAAAGCAACGCTCGACGGTATACGTGCAATGGGTATATGCGGTATAAATGTTACTGCACCACATAAAATAAACGTTATGCAGTATCTTGACGAAATTTCCGATGACGCAAAGCTCTTAGGTTCTGTAAATACTGTTGTAAATCAGCGTGGTAAGCTGATTGGCTATAATACCGACTCTGAAGGGTTTTATGTCTCACTTGTGAATGCAGGTATGGATGTACATAACAAAAATATATTAATAATAGGCTCGGGCGGTGTTGCAAAGCCTACAATTATGAGATTAATTAAAGAAGCTCCGTCATCTATAACCGTAGTTAACCGCACTCCGACAAAAGCAAAAATTCTTGCAGATATGATTTATGAAAAGACTCTCTACAAAATCAAAACCGAAATTGAAACTTTTAATTTTGATATTGTAATAAACACAACCTCTGCCGGAATGAGTCCGCAAGAGGATATGCTGCCAATTGACTCAATAGATTGCATAGATAATCTTGATTTTATAAATTCTAATACTTGTGTTGTGGATATGATATACAACCCCGATAAAACACTTTTCTTACGAGAATGCGAAAAGCGCGGAGCAAAAATTTTAAACGGACTTGGAATGTTAATTCATCAGGGCATATTGGCGTACGAGCTATTTACCGGCACTAAGCTTGATGCTGACATTGCCGACACTATTAAAAAAGAGGTGTTTGGCAGATGAATGTTGTACTAACAGGGTTTATGGCAGTTGGTAAATCCAAAATAGGTAAAGCTCTTGCCAAAAAAATCGGATATACTTTTGTAGATACTGATGAATTAATCGAAAAGAAAGAGAATATTTCAATTAACGATATTTTTGCAAAATACGGTGAAGAACATTTCAGAACTTCGGAAACTCAAATTGCAAAAGAGGTTTCTCTTTTGAATAATACCGTAATATCAACCGGCGGTGGAATGGTGTTAAAAAAAGAAAATCTTGAACATCTTCGAAATGGCGGAGTAATTGTTAATTTATCGGCAGATTTTTCGGTAATTAAAGAAAGGCTCTCCCGTGCCTCATCCACACGCCCCCTTTTGAATAAGGCATCGATAGATGAAGTTTGGGAAAGATTTAATTACAGAAAGCCATTTTATGACGATTGTGACTACAAAATAAATGTTTCTAACGATAATTCACCCGAAGAACACGCACAAATGATTATAGAAAAATTAAAAGGAACAGGACAGGTGATATAAAAATGAAAATCGGATTTATCGGCAACGGAAATATGGGGTCTGCCATAATAAACGGTATAATTAAAAACAAGATTTGTGTCCCCCATGATATTATAATAAGCGATATTAATGTTGAGGGATTAAAAAAGGCATCGCAACAATATGGAGTTACTACTAATACAGACAACACCGTAACTGCCTCGAAATCGGATATATTAATACTTGCCATCAAGCCAAACATATTGTACAGGGTTATTGATGAAATTAAGGATTATACGAGAGAAAATACAATTATCGTTTCTATTGTTGCAGGACAAGGTATACAAAAAATTGAAACTGCATTTGGCAAGAGGATAAAACTTGTAAGAGTTATGCCTAACACTCCGGCATTTGTGGGAGAGGCAATGTCAGGTATTTCGCCAAACGCAAATGTGTTGGAAAATGAATGTAAAAGTATCTTAGATATTTTCAACAGTATGGGCAAGGCAGAAATTATCCCCGAAAACCTTATGGATACTGTTACCGGCATAAGTGGCTCATCACCTGCATATGTATTTATGTTTATCGAAGCAATGGCAGATGCAGCGGTAAAGGGTGGAATGTCGCGCTCTCAGGCATATAAATTTGCTGCACAAGCAGTTTTGGGCAGTGCAAAGATGGTGTTAGAAACAGGCAAGCATCCTGCCGAACTAAAGGATATGGTATGCTCACCGGGCGGTACAACCATCAGTGCAGTTGAATCACTCGAAAACAGCGGTTTCAGAGGCGCAATTATGGACGCAGTTGCTGCGTGCATAGAAAAATCCAGAAATTTGTAATAAATATTTGTCAATTTATTTGACAAAGCATAATAATTATGATATAATTTTAGTTTATAGACAGAAATTTTATTATTGTAATTTTAATTATTGAACAGGAGCGATTTTTTATGAAGAAATTAATTTCATCTTTTTTGGCCGCATCTTTACTTTTATGCGCCAATGTGTGTGTATTTGCGGCTGATTTTAAGGTGTCAACACCGTCTGTTGCAGATACAGTTGAAAGTACATATACAGATGATAAGTATTCCGAAGATATAACCGCGTTGATGAGTGAGGTAGCAAATCTCACAGACTCAAAGGACGTTATTCAACAACTTAGTGTAGAAAGCAACAGTGATAAACCCGTTATAGCAGTTCTTAAATTGGAAATTGCAGACGATAAGGCTGCCGATACAGGTTATAGCGCTATTGATTATATTGATTTACGCATTTCTTCACGTGATGGTAATATCCTTTTTGAAGATAATATAACAAGAAACACAGGTATTAATAGCAGAAGTGTGATTTTAGGTACTTTTAACGAGTCTAATGAGAATGACATTCAGCTATTCAACATAAGAATGTCATCTAACGATAGAATGAAGTATGCTGATCTTGCAAACAACGTATCGGACATAAAATGGTCTTTGGAATTTAATACAGATATTGAAGGTGTAGTAAATTCTATCAGCAACTCAAATGAAACCCCTGAAGCAACTCCTGCCCCTGCCGAAAAGATTATAACAATAAACATTGGCGAAAAAACAGACAAGGCAAATAATTTAGTTGCAAAGGGTATATATGTTCTTTTTGGAAGCGGATCTTGTAATATAACATCAAAAGACGGTTCAAAGAATATTACATTCGACCTGAAACCTGAAGAAAGCAACGGAAAAACCGTTTCGTTAGATAGCGGTGATACTGTTATTGTTACAGGTGATGCAAATGCAAAGGTACAGTTTGGTACACCAGGTAGCGTAGCCACTAAAGCACCGTCAAAAGCCAATCCAAAAACAGGCGATGAAGCGCCATTAACCGCAGTTGTTGCACTTGCATTAATCGCCGCTTCGGGTATATTATTTGGTGTTTTTTATAAAAGAAAAGAGGACTGATTATTATTCCTATAACATATAGAACACGAAGGATTTTGATTTTTGTTTCGACTGTTATACTATCTGTATGTATTGTTTATTTAGTAATATATACGTATAACTCAAACAAAGCCTTAGAGCATCTTGATACGCTTGAGAATATTGTTTTAAAAGATACCTCATCTGAAAATACCGAACGCAAAAATGCTTTTAACTACACAAAAAATCCTGACGGACGTTTAAAATGTTATACTGAGTTACACGATAAAAACAGTGATATGGTTGGTTGGATAAGTATTGCTGATACAGATTTGAGTTATCCCGTTATGCAACAGAATAATAACTCATATTACCTAAACCATAACTTTGACAATGACAAGCAATCGGGTGGTCTTCCCATTCTCGATTATCAATGCGATATTTCAAAGCCGAGCACAAACTTGATTGTGTACGGTCATAATATGCGCAATGGAAGTATATTCGCAACACTGTTAAAATATAAAAAAGAAGAATTCTTTAATGAACATAAAACAATAGTTTTCGACTCGGTGTATGAGCATAGAACATACACCATAATATCAGTGTTTAATACCAAGGTTGGCAGTGCAAAGGAATTTAAGTATCACGAGTTTATTGATACTGATATTCCCGATGAGTTTAATGATTACGTTTCAACGGTTAAAGAGCTATCCTTGTATGATATTTCGGAAACTGCACTATATGGCGACAGCCTTATAACTTTATCTACCTGTTCGTATGGAACAAGTAACGAAAGAATGGTTGTTGTTGCTAAAAGAATAAAATAGGGAAACAACAAGTTGTTTCCCTATATATTTGCCCTCGTAGTTAAGTGGATATAACAAGTCCCTCCTAAGGATTAGTCATCGGTTCGACTCCGGTCGGGGGTGTAAAAAAATCCCCATTCGCAAGAATGGGGATTTTTTACTTATTACCTATTCACTTTTCACTTTTACCCAATCTATTTTAA
>JAZSFX010000024.1:0-42997 GCA_045532455.1 Clostridia bacterium | reverse complement strand
ATTATTGATTATTTAACATATTTGTGATAAAATAATTTTATACATAAATATATACCAATAAAGATTATGGAGCATTAAATATGAAGAAAATAACAAGCATAATTGCAGTTATTGCAATTTTAATTAATACAACTGTATACGCCGGTGTACTTGGCAACATCTACAACAGCTACAGCGAAGAAATGTGGAAGCATACATTCTATCAAAATCAATTCAGCGGTGGCACAAGAGGAAACCAGAGCGAGCATTATATTGAGTATACTCCAAACGAGGATATTGTTCCCGTTATGGTTAATGGCGAAAAGCTATGGGGTACCCTTAATATTTACGACGCGCAAAAATATATTGACCAAAACGGTTACAGAAGCAGAATGGGCATAAATGCAGACTATTTCTCTTTTCAGACAGGCTTGCAGATGGGTTATACTATCTCGAACGGAGAAATTGTTTCGAAAGAATACGACGCTCAGGACGCGATAGGCTTCAGAATAGACGGAAGTGCATTTATTGATACACTTCAAATTCAGACAATGCTTTCCAATGGAGAAAACGAAGTTGAGATAATGTTCATAAACAAGTGGTGTCAACCAGGCTTTGACCCTATATATTTACTTACCGATAAATTCGGAGAAACAACAAAAACAAAGTCGAACTGTCTTTATGTGTTGTGTTCAATAAAGGACGGTGCAATCAGCATAGATAAAAATGCAACAATAAGTGTTGAAGATATTTTTGAATATGGCGGTGAAATTAAAATCCCAAAAGGTAAAATTCTTCTGCAGATTGATATTGCAGGCGGCAGAGCAGATTTGATGGAGTTTATGCGCTCTATTAAAGTTGGTGATACCCTTACAATAACCAATACTGCAATAAATTCGGAAAAAAATCTGTGGAGTGAGGCAGTTGAGGCAAGCAGTACGGTAGGCGGTCGTCTTTTAAAAGACGGAAATATCGGCTCAGGCTTTGAGGCAGGTGTTCATCCGCGTACTGCAGTAGGAATTAAAAGCGACGGTAATGTTATATTCTACACGCTCGATGGCAGACAGAGTGGTTACAGCGGTGGTGCATCACTCAGTGAGCTTGCAAAACGTATGCAGGAGTTGGGGTGCATTGACGCGATAAACTTCGACGGCGGCGGTTCAACCGTGATGGGTGTATGGCTTACTAAAAATCCCGTGTTTAACGTTGTAAACAAACCGTCAAACGGAGCACCGCGCAGTATTGCCAACTATATATTCCTGCAGGATAAAAGAGAAAAAACAAATATTGCAGGTAATATTAAATTTGTAGATTTAAACACAAATGTTATGTTAAATTCAACGCAAGTGATAAGCATCGAAAGAATTTTTGATACGTCGGATTATGAAATGAGCGACTATACTCTAAGTTATACCTCCGACGACGCACAGGTGAAAAATAACATAATTACATTTGATAAAAGCGGTCAGTCAGAGGTTTTTGCCAACATAAATGGCACAAAGTTGCCTATAACATTTAATGTATATGACAAAGTTGACGATATGGTAATTTATGATACTGCCTCGTGGGAGAAAGTCAACGAACTGTCGTTTAATGCAGGTGATATTAAAGAGATTTCTCTGCGCCCCGTTGCATATGCAGATGAAAAGGAGTTATATATCTCGGGCGATATAATAGAATGGGACGTTGACGGCAACATAGGCACAATCACCGAAGAAGGTCTTTTTACACTCAACTCTGCAAGCAAAGAAGATGAGGGAGTAATCAGGGTCAGTGTTGGTAATATTACAAAGGAAATTGGTGTTAAAATTAACAGTGCATCTGCATTTTACGATACAAACGGACACTGGGCAAGCGAGATGATTGCATCCCTTAGTGAAGATAAAATCTTTAGTGGTATAGAAACAGAAAATGGTCTTGCATTCTTCCCCGACAACAAAATGACACGTTCAGAATTTGCAATGACAATTTGCAGATATTTGGGATTTAATTTAGAAAAGTATTCTTCATCAAAAACCGAGCTTGCCGACCAGGATCAAATACCCGATTGGGCAAGTAATGCAATAAATGCAGTTGTTGAGAATGGAATAATGAACGGTCGTGCTAATGGTGATGCAACATTTTTTGCACCAAGTGATTATATAACAAGAGCAGAAGCTATGACAGTTCTTGGAAGAACAATAGAGGATAGTGAAAAATACGCCTTTAGCTTTGCTGATGGTGATACTATTCCCGATTGGGCGGAGAATGAAATATACAAGCTTGTACACCATAAGGTTGTAAACGGATATGAGGATAACACAATAAATCCGCAAGGTAATATAACAAGAGCTGAGGTTGCTAGTTTGGTTTACAAGTTATTAAAATAAAAAAGTCTCTATCGCGACTGTCGTTCGCATAGCTCACTTCCATAGGTAGACTTTTTTGTAATTTAGGAAATTACAACTTAAAAGTAGTAATTTCCTAAAAGATAAAAAAAGGGCAAATGCCCTTTTTTCATTTTATTCTTTTTTGCATACCTGTATGGTCTATTTCGTAGTTATTTTTATAAATTATATTTGACACTGTTGCAAATTCGAATTTTTCTGATAATGTTTCGAGAATTTGAGGAAGTGCCTCGGCGGTATACGTTGTGCCGTTATGCAGTAAGATAATATCCCCTGCTTTTACATTCCGTGTGGCACGCTCAATAATTCCCGATATAGTTGCATCGCCATAGTCTATTGAATCTACAGACCATTGTATATATGTATTCCCTCTGTCCTCGCACGTTTTTATAACGGTATTGTTATATGCGCCCGACGGTGCACGTACAAGCGACGGTTTGACACCTATTATGTTTTCTATAACGTTATCGCATATTTCGAGGTCGTGCGATATTTCCTCTGCAGATAGCTTTGTGTAATCCTTATGGTTATAGGAATGATTGCCGATTTCGTGTCCCCTGTTATGTATTTTTACAAGACTTTCGCTATATTTTTCTACCCAATCGCCTACAACAAAGAAAGTTGCTCTGCAATTATATTCGTCTAAGGTGTCTAAAATTATATCTATATCATCGTCATTCCACGCGCAGTCAAAGGTCAGTGCTATTTTATTATCGTTACGTTCAACACAGTATATTGGTATTTCACGTCCGTTCACATTAAAAACCTGTATGCTTTTTGTAAAGAACATAAATATAAACGGAATCGACGCCACAATCGCAACATAAGGAAGTACACGCCTTAGGCGTATCACAACAAAACTCAATAAAATCACTCCTACAAAAATAGTACAGACCACATAGCCTGTACTATTATTATATGTGATATATTTATGTATTAGAACACTTTTTTATGCAAAAATTATCTTTACAAAAGCCAAGTTGGCAGTGAGTTGTTTCTCTTCTTTTCCTCACTCTTTTTCGGCGCTTCTTCCTTTACAGTTTCAACCGCCTTTACTGGTTTTGGTGTTGTTGTCTTTTTGGGTGCAACAGTCTTTTTAGCAGTTGTGGTTGCTTTTTTAGCAGGTGTTGATTTCTTTGTTGCAGGTGCAGATTTCTTTACCGCACTCTTTTTAGGTTGTGCCTTTTTCTTTTCTACTGCTTTTTTGCCTGTCAGTGATGAATAAAACTCAATCATTTCGTATTTACCATCACCGTTTACACTTGTGTAACCGTCTGAGTTTGTAAGTGATAGTAAGTCCTCAATCAATGCAACACTGTTCTTTAGTTCCTTATCGCTTTCGATAGGCTCGCTCTTGAATCTGTCTGCAAAAAGCTTGCCCTCAAGGTTGTTGTTTTTGTTGTAGTATCTTGCGTACTTTGTCATAAGCGGTTTAAGGTCCATACCTATTCCCTTGCCAGTTTCCTTCATAGCAATACATATTGCTGATGGTGTAATTGCAAAGGCATAAATTTCGTCTATGTAGTCTTGCATTATTTCTATAAAGAAGTCGTAGTCCTCGTCGGTGTTAAATAATGATACTGAGCCTTTTATTATTACGTTATACATTCCCGTTGCGCTTTTTTCTCTTGCTTTTCGTGCCATTTTAAAACCTCCTGTTTTTTGTGTCCCTTTATGCAATGGGGACATAAATTATTTTCACTTTGATTATACCACACTATATTTTAATATTCAAAAACATTTTGTTTACATTTTGAATACAAATAAGTAATATTGCTTTTTTATTTCGAATATTTATCTATAAAACAAGCTATAAAGAGGAGAAATTAAATGAAAAATTTTCATACTATGAGCATAACCCAAACTGCTGAGCATTTTAAAACAAGCATAAAAGACGGGCTTGACAGTGCCGAGGCAAAGGCACGTCTTGAAAGAAACGGAGAAAATGTAATATCCGAAAAAAAGAAAAAATCACTCATTGCAAGATTTTTTGCACAATTTAACGATTTTATGATACTATTGTTGATTGGTGCGGCAATTCTTTCGTACATAACGTCGTTAATAAGCAAAAACCCCGACATCGTTGAACCGCTTATTATTCTTGCAATAGTAACACTGAATGCAATTTTAGGATTAACACAAGAATCACGCGCACAAAAAAGCATTGATGCTTTAAAAAAATTATCATCACCCAAAGCGCGCGTTATACGCGACGGAAAGGAAATGGTAATAGACAGTTCACAAATAGTTTGCGGAGATATATTGCTCTTTAAAACGGGTGATATTGTGTGCGCAGACTGCAGATTGATTGAAAATAACTCACTCCTTTTAAGAGAGGCATCACTTACAGGTGAGTCTGTACCACGTGGTAAGGATTGTAAAAAAACACTGTCCAAATTCACTCCCTTGGGGGACAGAATAAATATGGTGTTTTCGTCAACCGACGTTGTGGGTGGAAAAGGAAAAGGTATTGTTGTAAAAACAGGTATGGCAACAGAGGTAGGCGAAATTGCCGCTATGCTCTCGCAGGAGGAAACACTCGAAACACCACTCCAGAAACGGCTTAATAATACGGGTAAAATTCTTGGTATTGCCGCACTTATTATATGTGTTATAATTTTTATAATAGGTATTTTTGAACACCTTAACCCCCTTGAAATGTTTATGACATCAGTATCCCTTGCAGTAGCGGCAATACCCGAAGGGTTGCCTGCAATAGTTACTATAATGCTTGCAATAGGTGTTATGAAAATGTCATCTAAAAATGCGATTGTGAGGACACTGCCATCTGTTGAAACGCTTGGCTCTGCCTCAGTAATATGCACCGATAAGACAGGTACACTCACAAAAAACGAAATGCACGTAACTAAATTCCATACAAACGATAATCAAATGCTGTTAAAATCTGCAACACTTTGCAGTGATACCATAGGAAACCCTACAGATCTGGCAATATTGGAATGGGCAAAAGAAAATGGTATTGATATTGATGAATTAAATTCTAAATTTAAAAAGATTAAGGAAATACCGTTTTCCTTCGACACAAAAACCATGAGTGTTCTGTGCCATAAAGGCACAAACAACAGACTTATATCAAAAGGTGCATTGGAATATATTTTACCTGAATGTACGTCAATTTTAAAGAACGGAAAATCTGTTCCCCTTTCACCTCAGGAGAGGAAGAATATTCTGTCTCAAAATCAAAATATGACATCAAGTGCGCTTCGTGTTATTGCAGTAGCGTACAAGGACAATGCTACCACTAATATGAATATGGATAATATGGTGTTTATAGGTCTTTTAGGCATAGAAGACCCACCGCGCGACGAGGCAAAGCTCTCTGTGGATATTTGTAAAAATGCAAGCATTACTCCTGTTATGATAACAGGCGATAATATTGGCACTGCGATATCCATTGCAAAACAAACAGGGATTTTAGATAATGAAAAGGTAATGAGTGGCAATGAGCTTGATAAGCTATCCGATGATGATTTAAAAAAATGCATAAAGGAGTACAGAGTTTTTGCACGTGTTACACCCTCGCATAAGGTACGTATTGTAAAGGCGTGGCAACAAAACGGTGCGGTTGTTGCCATGACGGGCGACGGTGTAAATGACGCTCCTGCCTTATCTTGCGCAGATATTGGTTGCTCTATGGGAAAAAGCGGTACAGAGGTGGCAAAAAATGCTTCGGATATAATTTTAACTGATGATAACTTTGCAACTATTGTGGGTGCAATAAAGGTTGGCAGAGGTATTTTTGATAATATTAAAAAGGCAGTTAAGTTTTTGCTCTCAAGCAACATTGGAGAAATATTAACTGTATTTTCGGGCATTGTTTTTGGGTATTCCTCACCGCTTAATGCAATTTCTCTTTTGTGGGTTAATCTTGTAACAGACTCACTCCCTGCAATAGCGTTAGGTCTTGACCCGTCTGACGAAAACATAATGAAACGACCGCCAAACCCACCAAAAAACAGTTTGTTCTCAGGCGGATTATGGCGAGATATACTGTTTGAGGGACTTATGATAGGTGCGCTTGCACTGCTGGCATTCTCTATTGGTACAAATGTATTCAAAAACATTCTTGTAGGTAAAACAATGTCTTTTGCAGTTCTTTCGATGTCGCAGTTGGTTCATGCATTTAATATGCGCAGTGAAACTTCGGTTATTAAAGCAGGACTTTTTAAGAATAAGTATCTTATATTATCCCTCATTGTTGGGGTAATATTAGAGGTTGGTGTTATTTCTATTGCACCTGTTGCACGTGTTTTTGAGGCAGTTCCACTATCAGCTATGCAGTGGTTTGTTGTTGCAATATTATCACTTTTACCGCTTGTTATTGTAGAAACAAGTAAAATTTTAGGTAAAAAGGATTGAAAAAAGTATAAAAATATGGTATAATCACCTTAATTTGTTAATTAAGGTGATTATTTATGAAAAAGGAATACACAAAACATATTCTCTCGTTACTGCTGTTCGGCTCAAACGGAGTTGTAGCAAGTAATATTGCGCTAACAAGCTACGAGATAGTATTTTTCAGAACATTATTGGGAAGTCTGTTTCTTATTGGCGCATTCTTTATAACACGCCAGAAGATAACCTTTACAAAGCACAAAAAAGACCTCATCTTTATTATCCTTTCGGGAATTGCGATGGGAACAAGCTGGTGCTTTTTGTACGAGGCATACGCGCAAATAGGTGTGAGTCTTGGCGCACTTACATATTATTGCGGACCTGTTATAGTTATGGTTTTATCCCCTATACTGTTCCGCGAAAAACTGACGTTTGAAAAGGTTTTAGGATTTGTTGTTGTATTTGTGGGCATACTGCTTATTAACGGCAAAGTATCGGGCGCTGATATAAACGTGTGGGGTGTATTCTGCGGACTTATGAGTGCACTTACATATTCGTTTATGGTTATGTTCAATAAAAAATCCACCAATGTAACGGGGTTTGAAAATTCAGCAATTCAGATTGTTAGCGCATTTTTTACACTTTTAATATTTATGGGATTTAAAACGGGATATAACTTCAGTGTCGAAACAGGCGATATAGGCTGGATATTACTTTTAGGACTTATAAACACAGGTTTTGCCTGCTATTTGTTCTTTTCTTCTATATCGCGCCTGCCAATACAGTCGGTGGCTATATTGGGGTATTTAGAGGCACTGTCGGCAGTTATTTTTGCGGTAATCCTTTTGGGCGAGAGAATGTCGCCACCGCAGATTGTAGGTGCTATATGCATTATAGGCGGTGCGATGTTTAGCGAATGTTACAGGTTATTTAAAAAAAATCAGCAGTAAAACTGCTGATTTTTTTAATCTAAAAACTGACATATAAATATAAATCCCAGAGCGATGAGAAGTATCTTATCATCGCAATCGTCTATTATAAGTGCTAATATCACTATCAGTAATATTAAATCGTCTGTTTCTAAGTTTGCAAGAATACCATTGTGTTTTTCGTCTTTTTTGCATACGGATTTTTCGTTTTTTTCTTCCTTACATTCTTTTTTATGAGGTTTTTCTTCGTATGTGTGCATTATCGGCTTTGGCATATCGTTGTAGCTATAGCTTCGATACATACTACCCCTCCGTCAAAAAAATTACTTGAACAACACTGCAAGCTTAGCAAGATTTAAAAGCTTTATTGCCGAGTCTATTGACCCTTGTCTTTTTGAGCGCATATACGGTTTTAGAGACATAAGAAGATTTGTTCTCGGGTCGGAGTTAGAGTTACCAAGCCTTGATGCTATATCGCGGATTTGCGAAAGATACTCCAGAGAGTCGTCGCTATTTATTATGTTGGTACCACCATCTAAGCCACCGCCCAAAGATGACATTACATTTTTAATTTTATCCTCTGCACCGTCGCCTAAAAGACCTTTTAATGTTTCCATTGCATCTGCCATATTATCACCTCCACAGTCAATTACAGATTTCTCATTATCCTGACGAGGTCTGATGATGACAGATTTTTCAGTTTATTATTTACAACATTTGGGTCAAGCTTTGACAGTTCCTTTATTAATTGCTCCTTATTTGCGGAGTTAAGTTTATTTTTTATATTTTGTCCCTTTGAGGAGTTTAAAAACTGATTTATTTCCTCTATTTGATTTTTGTTTAAATTCTTTAAGACATTATTTATATTTTGCATATCCATAACAGCCACCTCTTGATATATTAATATTGGGTTGTATATTATTATATGCAATTAAATTATAATCTGCTACACATTTTTTCCAATTCATCAATGGTGGTAAGCTGATTTAGTACGTCTAAGAGCATATTGGCGGAAAGCCTTGACGGAAGTTCCATTTCTTTCAGGAGCTTAGCGCGCATTTTTACGGAGTCGCTTTTGCCTGAAAGGCCAAATCGCATTAAATCTGCTTTTGTTATATGCTTTTTCTCCTTTGGTGTGTGTTTTTCTCCGTTTATTTCGCAACCTGCATCTATAAGAGCTTTTATTATTATATCCTCATCAATGCCCTCAACTCCTAAAAGTCCCTCCTTACTCTGTTGTCTTTTTCGTCTTTCCTTACCAATTATATCGGGAATATAGGCATGCTTAACATAACAATCTTTAATATTTTGTTTTATAAAATTACGTATGCGAAACCCTGCACTGTCGCTGTCAGTAAGTATTACAATACCCATCTCCTCGGCAAGTTTTTTTATGGTGCTTTGCATATCCTTATTGTTGTATATTGCAAAGCCATGCAAAACAAGTATGACACCATCTATAAAATTAGAAAGCTTAATCTTATCGTGCATACCCTCTACAATTATACATTCCTTAATCTTATACATACCTATTCACCATATTTATCTTAGAGCTTCAATCTTCAGTATATTACCGCTACCCGAATATTCCAATGTTACGGTATCACCCTCGTTAAGAGTAATTACCTCCTCCATATCGGAAACGTTTATTGAATAATAGTTTTCGCCACCCTCAAGCTTGAGGTAATATTTTGTGTTACCGTTTACAACTGCACTCTTTATCTGTAAGATTTTACCACTGATTGTGTTACCGTCATCGGTTATAGCATTTTCGGCTATATTATTTGAAGATAACAGTTTTATATATGCTCTTTCACATTCTGCAACCGTGGCACCCGTTGCAACTATCTGATATTGACGAACATTTACCATTGCATACATTTTAACAAGCCTTGCATTGTCTTTTAGCGCCATAAAATACGTAGGCTCGCCTGATACATTCAGTAGCAGCGGGAATGTTGACCTGTAATTTAAGTGTTGAACAACACCCTCCGCGCTCGACATTGCCGAGTTTTCGGTTGCACCTGCACAGGCATAATATTTAGTTTCTTTTGTTCGTTGATTTGAGAGTAAAAAGCCTACGTTGGATTGGTCTCTGCCCGTTGACGTTACGCCTGTATACAGATACACGTCATCGTTCATTGCAATGTAGTTATACCCTGAGGTTGTTTGTGTTACGCCTTTTTGACCAAAAAGATAGTTCCAGAATCCGTTTATATATGCTCCGTAATAGTCGTATTGCTCTACAATCAGGTCGGCAGGATATAGTCTATCCACCCAATTTGGTACGTTCTCGTAATACTCGCACTCACCCGTTATTGCATTAACAAGTACACCGCCCTCGATATCAACTCCGCCAAAAAGTCCAATTCTCTTTACTATTCTTGGGCATACCCAATACGGATTATTATTTTCGTCAACCTCAAAGGTTGGTGTACTGAACATAAATGTTGGGTAATTAAAGCGCAAATGACGGTATATGTTACGGTTAAAATACTCCGATGGAGAATATTTTATTCCATCATCTAATCTTACTACTTCGGCACTTTGGTCTGCCATATCAACTACAATATATCCAGGCAATCCTTTTTTGTTGTTTGTGAGCCACTTGGCAACGTCTGCATACTCAAGTGTTGTTACTCTTACGGGTCTGCCGTGAAGGTTGATTTGTGCATAATCGTCTGAAACCTCAAACTGACTTACCATATCGGAAAGCTCACCGAGTTTTCTGTCCCCTAAACGTTCTGCACTTTCTTTATCAAGCATTGGTATTTTATCGTAGGATATTTCTGCAACCTCCTCGGCAAAATTACCGTTTTGCACGCTTATGAGATTTTTATAGTCATTGGCTCTGAAAACCCCCCACGAAAGCGCACTGCCTATAATTCCCACAAGTACAACTGCCAGAACTATTATTGCGGGTATTTTGCATTGCTTTACTATTGTTTTTATATACCCTTTAATTCCGTCTGCTTGTTTTATTGTCCCCGTGCTTAGTAGTGTGAGTAATATATATACTACACACAATACAATTATAAAGGTATAAAAATCAGCCGACGAAAAATTAAGTGCAGGAAGTGATACGTAGAAGTATATAAATCCCACAACTATTGTGATTAATAAATTCCTGATAACAGATTTCATAACTTTACCTCCTATAGCTTTAACCGTCTATTTCGTCTCTTGGTGTTGTAGGGTTATTCTCATATGCCTGAGGCGCTTCTTCGCCCGTTTGCTCCTCGTCTGGTGTATACGGTTCTTCGTTTTGTACCTCGCCACCGTTCTCGATTTGCATTTTGAGATTATCAATTTGCGCATTAAGCTCTGCTATTTGCTCATTTTGCTCCTCAATTTTGTATTTTAATTGTGTATTCTCTGCAATGGCACTGTTTATATTCATATTCTGTACACTATCCGAATCCGCTATAAGACCAATAATTGTTACCGCTACAAAGCACAAAACCAAAACTATACACAACGTAACGAGCAGTTTCTTTGTCTTTTTATATTTGGTATTAAATGTGTATTGTCTGTTATAACTATTCATTATTCCCTTGTCCTTTCATACTTGTTTTAGTATTGTACCGCCTCGCCTATATCAAACAGATACAGATATTTATATGCTACTTTCTTTTCTGTTATTTTCTCTATTGCATTACTATATAATTCAAGTTGCAAACCATATAAATCGAGCATATCCTGTTTTGTTTTTTCGCTCATATTATCTGTTTTAAAATCGAGCAGGACAATTTCACCTTCTTTATTTTCGTAGAAGCAGTCAATAACACCTTGCAGTATCATCTTTTCGCCTTTTTCTACTTTTGAATCCTGCTTATAGTATGACGCGTCGATACTTGTCTGGAAGTCTTTTTCGCGATACACGCCATGGGCGTAAAGCATATCACTACCGAGTCTGCTTTTAAAGAAAGCAAAGATATTTTCTGCCATTTTAGCGTCTTTTATATATATCTCTTTATTTATTTTACCCTCATCGCATAATCTTTTAAGCTCATCATCAACAGTTTTTTGGCTTAAATCTGTTTTTAGTGCTTCTAAATTGATAAAGGCCATTGCATTATGATATGCTATACCCCTGATTGCACCGTCGATTTCGTTACTTATGAATCGTGGTTTTTTACGTATGGTTATCTGCGATTTACGTCGTATGCTTTCTGCTTTCTTGAGCTCAGTTGCAGACGTTCTTGACGGAATATCGGTACTTTCGATATATTTATACTTATAATCCAAAAGCTCTTTAACGCTTTCCTTGCCCTCTTGTGATAATTCCGTTACACCTTCTTGTTGTTCATCTTCTTCTGCCTCGGTGTCTGTGTAAAATTCAAGATTACTACATTCAAATTCGTCCGAGTTTAGTGCCACGGGAACAACCCAATCCTCAAAGCAACGTGCATTTATATTGGTATTATTGGTTAGCTTTTTATATTTCCAATCTTCTATTTTGTCGTATGCCTTTTCTTCGGTTGGTGCCTTGAACGCAGAAAAATTAACAAGCATATATTCAACTCTTGTCATAGCAACGTATAAAAGCCTGACATATTCTGACATTTCCTCTCTGTTACGTACCTGGGAAACGGTGTTTGTGTATATATTCTTCTCGTATGTTTGCGCCTCGATATTACCATACGGTATTCCTATTCCGTAATCTCCGTGAATTTTTAAGATACCGTCGGCAATAGGATTTTGCAGTTTTTGTCCTAAACCGCCAAGAAAAACAATCGGAAATTCCAGACCCTTACTTGAGTGTATTGTCATAACCGAAACTGTATCCTCTACAACGGATTTTGCACTGCTTATTCCCTCACCGTTGTTTCTTAAGTTTTCCATATAATTTACAAAGTTAAACAAACCCTTTGACCCGCCCTGTTCAAAGGATTGCGCTCTTTGGTATAGCAAACGCAAATTCTTTTGTGCTTCTTCACTACCCTCGAGTACGCCCATAAAGTCGTAAAAGCCACTTTCCTCGTATATTGTCCATATGAGCTTTGCAACGGGCATTATACGTGTATATTCGCGCCATTTACGTAGTTTATCCACTGTTTTTCTACATTTTAGAGAAATTTCCTCCTCATCGCAGTTATCGGCAATAAAACAAAGCATATCAAAAAAACATATATGGGATTTTGTTGTTTTATTCTCCTTATATATGCACTTTATCTGTGCTAATTCGTTACCCGAAAACGCAAATATCGGCGAAAGCAGTACACTCACAAGCGCAATATCCTGTTTGAAATTGGAAATGACCGACAACAGAGAAACCATAACCTGTACTTCCCTTTTATCGAAAAAGTCTGAAAGCACAACTCTTAAAGGCACTCCTGCTTTCTTGAATTCCTCGGTGTATACTTTGGCATTTCCTTTTATTGCTCTTAATAATATGGTTATATCACCATAACCGATTGTTTTCGTTTTATTACCTACGGTTATGGTTTTTCCAATTATTTTTTTTACTTCTCTTGCCATATATTGCGCTTCGGCACGTGCTAATATTCGATCTTCGTCCTCATAGTTGCCTTTTACACACGCAATATTATATAATTTTGTTTTTATATCTATATTTTCTGTATCATTGTCGTAAGAATTGCATACGTATTTTACGTCGCCCAATTCGTCTGTCATAATACGCGAAAAGAGTGCATCAACGCTTTTTAGAACCTCATTAGAGCTTCTAAAGTTTTTGGATAGCTTTATAAGTCTTCCGCTTATATTATTTTCGTTATCCTCGTTGACATTTTGGGTGTATTCATTAAATTTCTTTTTGAATATATACGGATCTCCGCCTCGGAAAAGATATATACTCTGCTTTAAGTCGCCCACCATAAAAATGTTTCTGTTATCCTTTGAAATGGCTTTAAAAATAGAGTCCTGAAGTCCGTTTGTATCCTGATACTCATCAATCAGAATTTCGGTATATTTTGCGCGGTATTTTTCGCAAAGTCCGTTTTCGTTATCACAAAAAAGGTCATAAACCTTGTGCTCTATATCCGAAAATGACCACGAACTGCGTTTTTCTTTGAGTTTTGAAAGCGCAATATGGTATTTTTCTATAATCCACGCAAGCGAAGTGGCAACACTACAGAGTTCATCAATGTGTATTGCCTCATCTAGCTCCGTCTCCGATTTATACGGAAATTCATTTATATGCTCCAATATCTTTTTAATGGAATCTGCCACTGCATCATACTCGGCACTCAAAGCAGGATTTTTAGAAATACCTGAATATTTTTTTGGCATTTCGCCAAGCTCTGTACTGCTATTTGCTCTCATAAGCTCATCTGTATCGGAACACAATACAAGCTCATTTGCTTTAGATATAACACTTTTTGCATACGCAATTAACTCGTTATACTTTTCTACCGATTTTTTAGCAACGTCAGATTGCGAAATATCTACACCGAACTCCTCACCATTTGACTTAACAAAATCTCTGTCTTTTTGCAACTCAAAAAGCATTTGGTTAAGATTTTTCTTGTATACAAAAGGCAGATACAGTTCGTTAAACCATACCTTTTTACCGCTTTTACTATCGTAGTATGCACATACCTTTTTAACCCAATCCATAGGCTTTGCAAAGCTTTGCGAAAAGTTATACACACTCGTTATAACAGACAGGAGTCTGTCATCACTTCTGTTATCCGCAAAAGCGCCTATCAGCTTATTTAATTTATATCTATCACTCTCATCCTCACTTGTATAAAGCTCGTCAAATACATTTTCCAGAGCCTTTTCTTTGAGAATCTCTTCTTCGGTTTTATCTATTATGTAAAAGTTAGGAGCAATACCCGCAAGATGAAAGTTATTCTTCAGAACATTAAGACAAAAAGCATCTATCGTTAAAATATCTGCCATACCACAAAGATACGTCTGCTCCTTTAGTCTGCGTCTTTCCTCAATATTTGTGCATTCAAACACTGCACTCTGCAAGCGTGCTATGATTTTTTCTTTCATGCCTGCAGCAGCCGCATTTGTGAATGTAACAACCAATAAATTCTCGATTGATACACCATGATTTATAATCATATTACAAATGCGCTCTACTAAAACTGAGGTCTTACCGCTTCCTGCATCGGCAGAAACCAAAATATTGTATTTACCAACAGGCGCGTATATCGCTTCTCTCTGTTCAACAGTCCAATTTCTGCCCATAGTTATCCTTTCTGTTCCTGTTCGTTGACGATATTTTTCCATATTTGGTCAGGCTTTTGGTCTTTACCCTTTACTTGTCTTTTTGCAACACAGCCCGAAATAGAGCAAATTTTTGAATATTCGCAATAATCGCACACGTCTTCATACGGCATAATTCTTATATCGCCCTTGTTCCTTATATTATCGTCAAATTCCAATATTTTATCCCGAACAAAATCCATTAACTTTTCGCCCTCATATTGAGTACGTACTTTTTCGTGGCTCTTTTGGTCGAGGTCTCCGTTTGCCTTGAATTTGATAGGTAGTAGTGTGCTTTGACCGTTAACTGTGTTATCGTCCATATCGGACAGGACTTTTTTATCCTCAAAATTTTCGTTATCCTCAAACGTTACACCGTCGAGCTTTCTCAGTTTTTCGACGTCGGCTACAGAGCCCTTTAACTCGCCACGAAGCTTAGTGTAATACATTCCCGTTACGGTGTATGGCTCGTTTGACTCCTCCTCGCATTTGAGCTTTGCGGCAAGTGCATATATTGCCATTTGCATATCTACACCGTTATAGATATTTTTAATATTAAACTCGCTTGCACCTGTTTTGTAGTCTATTACACGTATTGAGTTTTTACTGTCCTCCCTGAGTTCATCAAGACGGTCGATAAAACCGTTTATGAAAACAGTGTCGCTAATTTGAACAGTTATTTCATTTTCCATACTCTTTATGGTGTATTTACCGTGTACAAAGCAATCTGTTATGGTTTTTGTTGCTCTGTCTATTACTCTGTTCATTCTGCTTAAGATGTGTTCTATTTTCGCCTGACGTGTCATATTGGCGCTCATCATACGCTCGCTTACTTTATCGAAAATTTCACCAAGTAAGGCTTTTCGGCTATCCTCGCTGAGCTCACGCCATTTTTTCAGTTTTTCTTTAGCAGTATCTGCACCGTCTTCTACACGTGTGCAGAATTTTTCTATTATCTCGTGCGCGTATGAGCCTAAGTCTGCCTTTGAGATTTCCCATTCTTCCCGTTCTTTTACACCAAGGCCATAGTGCATAAAGAAGCTGTACGGGCATCTTGCATATTCGTCTATTTTAGACTTACTGTAATTTATTTTTTCGCCATATAATTTTATTGCATAGCTACTGTCTATACTCTCCTGAACTTTAAAGAATTCATTTTCACCGTCAAGGAGCTTCATTTTTGCCATATAATCCTCGTCCTGTGCATAGTACTCCTTTACCGCGTCCCATAGTGCGCAACTACCATTGCGGTTTTGAGATTTATTTATGAGCATTTTATGGAATGTTGCCTGAGGTGAGCTTATATAAAACCTTTCCTCACTGTTATTATAAGAAAAATTATCGCTTATTTTGACCTTTGGAAATTTTCTTATAATATCATTTACAATTGTTGCAACACTGTGCTCTGCACCCGAGAAATCGTATAGCGGTGTGCTTATAAACACATAATCACTTGAGCGGGCAAAAAGCTCAAATATTGAGTAGTTCTGCCGCTTTATACGCTCTTTGATTGTATCGGCAAACATTTTGGTACCGCTTTGAATATTCAGGCTTTCTCTTTCCTCATCGGATAAAAATCCCTCTGTTTTTGACATCCTGGGATATGTTCCCTCAACTGCGCCCATAGCAAAAAGCACCTTTATTGCAACGACATTGTTTGTATCCGCACCACCTACATACACTCTGTCTATTCCTGATGGTACAAGACGGATTTCGCACGTTGAAATACCCTCTTTTATATATTCGCCAAACTCCTCTATTGTCATTTCTTCTTCGCCCATAGTAAGAGCAACCTGGTCTATTACATCAAGCAACAACTCCCATATTCTTTCGAATTGCTGAGCTTCGTTGATTTTGTTCTCTCTTTCGAGCTTGTATATCTCGCTCTCTAATCCGTCGGCAATGTTTATATCCTCCAACAGTTCAAACAGTGCCTTTGCATAACCCTTGGCATTTTTTGAGTTGCGAAGTTTTTTATTGAACTTTATTACAGGGCCCATAAGCTCCTTATGAAGTTTATTGATTTTTTCTAATAGCACCTGATTTTCTTCCGAAAATGTACTGTCCTTACCGTCTTCGAACGCAGCTTGCATAATTGTAAGTTCTTTTGCAAAGCCCTCGTCTTCGAGCCATCTTCTTTTGCCCCTTATACCGTATTTAAGCGCATAGTTATCGAGCTCATCAATATCCTCAGGAGATACGGGTGTGTAGAAATATCCGTTCTTGGATTTCTCTTTTTTGAAGATATATCCTGATTTTAAGTACATAAAAACTGACTCGTAATCAAAGCCATTTTCGAACATATCAAAAAGAGAGGTTAATTGTATTGCAATGGGGTGATATTGCAAAAGCTCTGCATTATCCGAAAAGTACGGTATTTCGTACTCATTGAACACAGGCTCAATAAGCGATGAATACATTTCTTCATCACCGCACACAACTGCAATATCACGGTAACGGTAGCCCTCCTCACGAACAAGCTCCGTTATTTTGCACGCAACCCTCTCTATCTCCATATACGTATCGGCACTTTTAAAGATACGTATTTTGTCAACCTCATCGTTATAAACTTCCTCACTGTTCCAGGTGTTTACAAGATGATAAAGCTCTTTGTTTTTATCCTTTGTATGCTTTAAATGCTCATCACATTCTATATGTTTAATAACGTATTCTTCTTCGATTTTTCTCAGTGTTTCATTATTTAATTCGTACAGTTCTTTTTCGTTGTCTTTTTCGGACACGCGCAAGGTTATATATACACTCTCTGCATGTGAATTTATGGCCTTAATAACATTCCATCTTGGCGGTAAAAAGTCGTTAAAGCACTCTATAAAGACAGTTGTATCCTTAAATATGCTCTCATCTGTATTTATTTTTTGCGCCAGAATATCAAGGAAGTAGTTAATATCAGTATAATTCATATCTTTTGCAATTTGCAGATATTTATCGTATATATCGGCAATTACAAAAAGTTTTTCTTTAAGGATTTTATCCTCTGTTTTTTGCGCTTCTTCTCTTAATTTTTCGCTTGTTGTACCATAATTTCCAAGCTCACCAACAAAAGAGTTCATAATCTGCGCAAAACCGTTTTTACCTATTGAACGCAACAGATTAATACTTATATCAGGCTTTGTGGCAAGATATGCCTTTATTGCCCTGTATACAAGCATTTGTCTGCCCGCCTCGGTCATATATGTTGTGTTTTGTGTATCTATGAGTTTATCGGCAAGCTTGCGGAATGTCATAACCTCTATATTGTTTAGTCCTGTCCCTCCAAACCTTTCGATAAAGCTTTTTTCCATCTCAAAAGAGTACTTGTCATTAACAAGCACAACACATCTCTTGGTCTTATGAAGTTTTTCTATTATGTTCATACAAAGGGTAGTCTTTCCTGACGAAATACCACCCTTTACTACTGTAATTGACATATATAAACCCCTTTTACTTCCTAAATTATTCAGGATATACTTCGATTAGTTCAACACCCTCTATAGCCTCTTGGATAAGTGTTTCCATATCAAGCTTTCTTTCGGACAGTTCAATCTTTTCGCGTTTTGGATTAACTGTAGGGTGCTTTGGCGTAAATACTGTACAACAATCCTCATACGGAAGAATTGATGTATCAAATGTGCCAATTTCTCTTGCACGGTTTATAACCTCTATTTTATCCATTCCTATTAACGGTTGCAAAATAGGCATATCAACCACTGCATTTGTAACGTCAAGTGCGCTCAAAGTCTGGCTTGCAACTTGCCCTACACTTTCACCTGTAATAAGTGCAAGTGATTTGTTTTTTCGGGCAATTCTTTCGGCTATTTTCATCATAAATCTTCGCATTAAGAGCGTCATATGCTCCTCGGGGCAGTTGTCTCTTATCTGTAACTGAATTTCGGTAAACGGAACAATGTACAGATTTATTTTTGAAGTATACTGTGCTATTATTGAAGCAAGTTCTATTACCTTTTCTTTTGCACGTTGCGAGGTGTAGGGGTATGAGAAAAAGTTGATTGCGTCTATTGTTACGCCTCTTTTAGCTATCATATGACCTGCAACAGGACTGTCGATACCGCCCGACAGTAAAAGTGTTGCCTTTGAGCCTGTGCCTATTGGCATACCGCCCTGACCTTGACGTTTATTTTCTGCTATATACACATACGCCGCAAAATCTCTTACCTCTACCTTTACAGTTGCATCAGGCTCGTGTACATCACAACGTATTTTAGGAAATTGACCGTTTAAAAAGCTGCCTATATTCTGACTAAGTTCAACGGAATTTAATGGAAAACCCTTGTCGGAGCGCTTTGACTCAACCTTAAATTTTATTGGTTTATCCAAGTCCTTTGCAAGATACTCCTTTGCAACCTCCTTGATTGACTCTACTGTTTTTTCGCATACTGCCGCTTTTGTAACCGAAACAATACCAAAAACCTTTGTCAGTCTTTCGAGCACCAAATCAATTTTTGTTTCGTCTTCGACATCTATATATACAGTTGCCTGAGCAAGTCTGACCTTTGCATTGGCAACCTTTTTTATTGCGTTATTAATGTTATTTACCAAAATACTTTCAAAACGCGGTCTGTTACCGCCTTTTAGTATGATTTCTCCGTATTTTGCAAGTAAGATTTCTTTCATTTTTGTAACTATTCCTTTCGATTACATATATCTTCGTATTGTATCAACTTCTTTTTTAAGGGCACTAATAAGTGTTTCTATTTCATCTTCGTTAAGCTCTCTTATAAAACTCATTCTTATTGCACTGTCAATCGCCTTTTTGTCGCAGTCCATAGCCTGCAAAACGTGGCTTGGTTGCGGCTTGTGCGATGAGCAGGCAGAGCCTGTTGATACATATATATCATTATTTTCGAGTGCGTGCAGTAACACTTCCGCCTTTACACCCAAAAACGACATATTTAAGACACTGCCGCTATTTTGGTCGTTTGAACCATTAATTTGTGTGTCAGGAATTGCAGATTGAATTCTCTGCGCTAATTTGTTTCTGAATCCCTTAAGGTTATTTGTGTTTGGATTACAATTTTCACAAGCCTTACCGAATGCAGAAATTCCAAGTGTATTTTCTGTACCGGGTCGTATTTCCTTTTGTTGTTCTCCACCAACAATAAGGGTTTTTATAAGCTGCGGCTTTGCAATGTACAATGCACCCGTACCCTTAAAACCACCTATTTTGTGTGAGGATATGCTTACCATATCTGCACCCCACTCCATTGGTGAAACGGGTATTTTACCAAATGACTGCACACAATCGCAATGGAAAAATGCACGCGGTGCTTTTTTACCTAAAAGTTCTTTTATTTTATCTACGGGTTGTATTACACCTGTTTCGTTATTTACGTGCATAACACTAACAAGTGTTGTTTTTGGGGTGATTGATTTTTCGAGTTCGTTAAGACTTATTATTCCGTCTTTATCGGGTTTTAGATACGTTACTTCAAAGCCCTCTTTTTCGAGTCTTTTAAAGCATTCCAAAACCGATGGATGTTCAATTTGTGTGGTTATGAGAGATTTACCTATCTTCTGAAGTCCATATGCCGCACCAAAAATTGCCATATTATTCGCCTCAGTACCGCCCGAGGTAAAATATATGTCCTTATCCTTTACACCAAGCATATTTGCTATGGTTTTTCTGCTTGTCTCTATCATTTTTTCGGCGTCAAGACCAATTGAATGTAACGATGACGGGTTACCGAAATTCCTGGCATTTTCAATTATAGTATCAACAACACACTGCATTGGCTTTGTTGTTGCCGCGTTATCAAGATAAAGCACTGTCTTACTCACACCCCCTGGATTTACTCAGACGTAACCACTACTATTCCTATACCTTTTTTTATGCTGATTGTGCATAAATCATCGTTAATAATATTACTGTTGCCACGGCACGCACCAAAAAACAGAGTTTCGTTTTTTAGCGGATATTCGAGGCCTTTTGTGGTTATTCCCTCTAAATCATTTTCTATTGGTATTATGGAAAGTATTTTTCCTTTTTTGTTTGTTATTTCTAAATTATCATTTAATATATAGATTTCGTTTTCTTCGTCTGCCATCATAGCTTTTTTACATTTTGACATCATAAAAATGTTATTGATTGTATGGTCGAGTCTTGATGATGACATACACAAAAACAAAATCTCATCAAAGCCTTTTTGCAAGGCAAAGTCAATACACAATTCGCCGTCGGTAAAGTCCTTTTTTGCAGGATATTTTATAACCTCAATATCATTATCAAAATCTGTAATGCTATCTAAATCACCTATAATAACATTTGCCCTTATGCCCATTTGCACAGCTTTGTTGTAGCCGCCATCGGCACATATAATAAAATCGTCGCCATTGATTTTTGAACGTATAAATTCACTATCCAAAAGGTTACCGTTACCTATAATTACTGCTCTCATTATCTTGTAAGCTCCGCAACTGACTTTGCAATATTACCGTTAAACACTGCCGAGCCTGCAACAATAACATTTGCGCCCATTTCTAGTACGTGGTCTATGTTATTTGCATTTATGCCGCCATCAACCTGAATATCATAATCAGGACCGACAATGTTACGCAGCTCTTTTATTTTATCACTGACTTCACTTATGTATTTTTGTCCGCCATAGCCTGGGAAAACGCTCATACAAAGCACCATATCCACTTCATTTATATATTTTTCTATTTTTGATAGCGGTGTGTCGGGATTTATTGCTATTGCCGCTTTTTTACCACATTCTCTTATCATTTCGATACACTTATCGGGACAATCGGTAGCTTCGATATGAATTGTAATTCCATCTGCACCGCACCTTGCAAATTCCTTTATATATCTCTCAGGCTTGTCTATCATAAGGTGTACGTCAAAATACATATCAGTGTATTTACGTATGGATTCTATTACAGGCATTGCAAAGCTTATGTTCGGCACAAAATGTCCGTCCATAACATCTACATGAAGCCACTCAACTCCTGCGTCTTCTAATTCTTTTAGTTGCTTTGCCAATATTCCAAAATCTGCCGATAGCATTGACGGTGCTAAAATCATAACTACATTTTTCCTTTCGTTTACCATTGTTTAATGCTTTTTAGTTGTGTATATAACTGTTTGTAGGTTTCGTATCTTGACTCTGATAACTCGCCCTTTTCTAAAAGCTCTTTAACTGCACAATCAGGCTCATTTATATGCGAACAACCCCTGAAACGACACGAAGATAATACATTTTGCATTTCAGGGAAAAATCCTGACAATTCCTCTGCTTTTATATTTTCTATCTCTAACGAGCCAAAGCCCGGCGTGTCTAATACATATGAATTATCGTCTATTTCGAATAATTCGATATGTCTTGTTGTGTGCTTACCTCTTTGTATTTTTTCACTTACACTTCCCGTTTCGAGTGCAGAATCGGTTATAAGACTTAAAAGAGTTGACTTGCCAACTCCGCTTATGCCTGCAAATGCAGTTACCTTGCCTTTAAGATATGGCATAAGAATATCACGTGAGTTTTTGTCTTCTATGCTTGTTTTAAAAACCCTGTATCCAATATCGGAATATATTTTTACAATATCATCGCGTTTAGCGAGGTCGGTTTTGTTTATGCATATAATTGGCTCTATTTTGTTTATATGTGCATTTATGAGCATTTTATCTATCAAAAACAAGTTAGGCTCAGGCGAGGTTGACGCTACCACAATAACGATAGCATCAATATTGGCAACACTTGGTCTTACAAGACACGTATGTCTTTCTTCAATTTTTGTGATTGAGCCTTTACTGTTTTTGACTTCTATTTCTACTCTGTCGCCTATTGTAGGCGTTATTTTCTCTTTACGAAAGACACCTCTTGCTTTACACTCATATATATTTTTATCCTCTGCCTTTACGTAATAGAAACCGCCTATTCCTTTTACTATAATTCCTTTAATCAAAATTCAATGTCCTCTGTGCTGCAAGCGAGCCGTCTATTATAGCCTGAACGCTTACAGAGCCTGTTCCCTCTATTTCTACCGAAACATAACCTTCCGACTTGTAGTGTTCGCCCGAGTGTACAACTGCTCCGTTTGCAGTTATTTCTATTCTTACTTTTTGTCCTGAACTTTCGGGGATTTTTACTGTGAAGGTTTTTGTCTTTTTAGGTGAATTATCGCCCGAATTTGAGCCATTACCCTCGTTTTGCTGACCTTGATTATTCTGGGTAGGCTCAGGAGTTTGTGGTTCTTGCTCCTGTTGCGGTCCGCTTGAAACTATAATACTTACACTCGAATCGGAGCTTACAGTTGATGGGTATTCGGGACTTTGAGCAATAACCAAATCCTCTAGTGAGTCGGACACTCTCTTTGTTACAGAGCCAACTGTTAATCCTGCCGCTTCTATTGCATTTATAGCGTCCTGACGTCCCATTCCAACAACATTAGGAACAGGTATCTTAGTTGTTAGTGCAGGCGGCTCTGTTACCAATTCACCAACACCCTTGCTTATGTGAAGTGTTACAATATCGTTTGCATTAAGCTTTGTGCCCTTAATTGGAAGCTGTCTTATAACTCTGCCCTCTGCAACTGTGTCGGATTCTTCTTCAACAACAACATAGTTAAGACCTGCACCAAGAATTTTAGTGATAGCCATATTGAATTCATTACCCTCTACCGCAGGTACTGCTATGTTACCGCCCGAAGCACCGATTGACACAATAAGCTTTATTTTTTCGCCCTTGCTGACAACTGTATCAGGCTCGGGGTCTTGAGTTACTACTCTGCCATCTTCGACATCGTCGGATATTGTGTATTCTATTTCGTCGTTCATTCTTAAATTTGCTTTTTCGAGTTCAAGCTGAGCTTCTTCGATGGTCATATTGGTTAAATCTGGTACACTTGAGCCTTTAATTCCTTTTATGAGGTTGTATCCGCCGAAAATAACAAGGAAAATAGCCAATATAGTTGCAAATGCAAGTATAACTGCAAGTCTGTCCTCTTTTTTCTGTTTTGCACTCTTCTTGACTTTTTGTTTCTTTTTCTTTTCCTTTACGGGCTTTTCTTTTTTTTCTTCCTCGTCAACACCAAAGTCGTCTTCTCTTACGTCGATATCCTCTGCAATACCGTCGGGATACAAAAGAGAATCTATATCCTCGTCCTCCATTGACGGAAGTGGTTCTTCGGCAAGAACTGCATGTACATCATCGATAAGTTCTTCTACACTTGCGTATCTTTCTGATGGCTCTTTTTTGATTGCTTTCATTGTTACATATGCAAGTGATGGCGGAATATCCATATTCGAGCATCTTACGTTAACGGGCTCTTTTTCGAGGTGCATAAGCGCAATCGAAACAGGTGTTTCGCCCGTGAACGGTACTTTTCCCGTGAGCATTTCGTAAAGGACAATACCTAATGAATATATATCGCTTCGCGCATCGGTACGACTTCCTCTTGCTTGTTCGGGTGAAATATAATGTACTGAGCCAAGCGCAGTTTTACCCACTATTGTTGTATCACTTGTTGCAGCTCTAGCAATACCAAAGTCTGTTACCTTGAGTGTTCTGTCCTTTGTCATTATGATATTCTGCGGCTTGATATCACGGTGAACAATACCGCTTGCATGTGCAACACCTATACCTTGCGCCATCTGTAGTATAAAATCACATGCTTCCTGCCATTCTAAAACGCCTGTTTTCTTTATGTATTCCTTTAGGGTAATACCGTCAACAAGCTCCATAACCATATAGCTCACTCCGTCATCTTCGCCAACGTCGTATACAGATACTACATTGTTGTGTACCAAAGATGCCGCAGACTGTGCCTCTTTTATAAAGTTCACGTTAATGTTTTCTTCTTTTTCGAGCGCTTGGTTAAGTATTTTTATTGCTACAAGTCTGTTTAAAAGTGTGTCTTTAGCCTTAAAAACACTTGCCATTCCGCCACTGCCTATCTTTTCTAAAACGTTATATCTATCACTTAGTGTGCTTCCCACTATATTATCTATATTCATATTATTTACACTCCTCACCAAATACTACTATCGAAATATTATCTCTTCCGCCGCGTTCATTAGCTAAATCTACAAGCTCCTGTGCAGTTTTTTGCAAGTCCTTACTGCCTTTTATAGCTTTTAGAATTTCGTTATCTTCAACAAGGTTGGTTAATCCATCACTGCATATAAAGACAATGCCACCCTTATAATCGTTTATTGAAACGTCAACCTTGATATAGTCCTCAACACCTATTGCACGTGTTATAAAATTCTTTTTGGGGTGGTTTTTTGCCTCCTCGGGAGTGATTTCTCCGCGCGTCAGAAGCTCCTGAACATACGAATGGTCTTTTGTAATCTGCTCTATTTTATTACCCTTTATAAGATACACTCTCGAATCTCCGACCTGAGCAGTTATGAGTTTCTTTTTGTATAGCATAGCGAACGATACCGTGGTACCCATTCCCATAACTTTATAATGCTCTTTTGAATAGTTATATATTATTCCGTTTGCCGCAATAATGGCATGGCGTACCTCCTCGCCTGCTTCTACGTAGTCGAGCTTTTGGCCAAGTTTATTTACGAGATGATTTTGTAAAATATCCACAAGCATACTGCTTGCAACCTCACCGGCGGCATGACCGCCCATACCGTCTGCTACTATTCCGTAAGGGAAAAGCTCACTGTCATTATAGTAACAGCTGTCCTCGTTGAGCTTTCTTACCCTGCCGATATCTGTAACCGTTGCATAATTCATATAGCCTTTTTTACCCCTTCCTTAATGTTTTTTTTCGTAACTGACCGCAGGAGGCGCTTATGTCTGCGCCAAGTTCACGTCTTACGGTTGCATTTATTCCTTGCTTTGTCAGTAAATTTAAAAATCTATTTATATCGCTTTGGCTTCCTTTTTCGAAACCGCTTTCTTCGACCTTATTTACGGGAATAAGATTAATATGCGCTCCCAGCGGTGCAACAAGCTTTGATAGCTCTTTTGCCTCTTTTTCGCTATCATTTACTCCGTGAATGAGTGAATATTCAAAGCTAATACGTCTTTTTGTCTTTTTAAAATAAATTTTGCACGCCTCAATTACCTCGTTTATTTTATGCGCGTGATTTACGGGCATTATTTTATCTCGTATTTCGTCATTGGGTGCATGTAGAGATATTGCCAGGTTTATGGGCAAACCCTCGTCTGCTAATTTCAAAATCCCTTTAACAAGTCCGCAAGTGGAAAGTGTTATATGACGATATCCGATATTGAGACCTTTTTCGTTATTTACATTATGTAAAAATGTAATTACGTTGTTATAATTATCCATAGGCTCGCCTATACCCATCATAACAACGTTAGAAATACGCTCTCCCAAGTCCTTTTGCGCAAAGATAATCTGATTCAGGATTTCCCCTGCACTCAGGTTGCGGTAAAGTCCGCCTATTGTTGAGGCACAGAATTTGCAACCCATTCTGCAACCAACCTGACTTGATATACATATAGTTATTCCGTGATGATATCGCATAACAACGCTTTCTATGCAATTTCCGTCGTTAAGCTCAAAGAGATATTTTACTGTACCGTCTATTTTTGAAACAAGCTTTTCACGTATTTTCATAGATGATACATAGCTTACTTCTTTTAGCTTTTTCTTGGTTTCGTTGCTTATATTTGTCATTTCGTCATACGAAGTAACACCCTTTAAAAGCCACGAGAAAATCTGCTGCGCCCTGAACTTCTTTTCGCCCATTGACTCTAAAAAGTTTATTAGCTCATCATATTCAAGATTTTTTAAATCAATTAATTCCTTTTCATTTTGCATATATAAAAACCATCCGTACCGTCTATGTTGGGGTAGTATGTTTTTTCGTATAGCTTTTCGAACTCTTTGTTGCTATCTAAAAACGTACTTGTTACTACTTCGTTTTCTTCTTTTTCTATACTGCATGTTGAGTAGACTAATACTCCGTCATGCTTTACATACCTTGCACCGTTATTTAAAATTTCACTCTGGATTTGATAAAAACAATCGTCTTCAGTGCGATTTAATTTTATATCGGGTTTTCTTCGTATTATACCCGTACCTGAGCAGGGCACATCGCAAAGCACTCTATCAGCAAGCTCTTTGAATTTCTCGTCATACTGTGTTGCATCGCAAGGAAAAGCGTCTATTATATCTATTCCCAATCTTTTTGCGTTGCTTTTAACAAGCTCAATTTTATGCTCATACACGTCAAACGCGTAGATTTTACCACTGTTTTGCATTAACTCCGCAATATGTGTGGTTTTACCGCCAGGTGCAGAGCACATATCTATTACAGTTTCGCCCACCTGCGGTGATAATGCAATTGCTGCTTGCATTGCCGCAATATCCTGAACGGTATAAAAACCCTCCCGATAGAGTGTATCGTTTGCAACGTCTAATCCCCCGCAGACTATTGCACAGTCTTGCAGGGTTGCGTCTATTCCCTTATCAGTGAGCATTTTCAAAAGAGTATCTGCATCTGTTTTTAGTGTATTTGGTCTTATAACAAGACTTGGTTCTTCCAAAAATGATGCCATAAGCTCATTTGTGAACTCATATCCAAACTCATTTACCCACTTTTTGCACATCCACAGAGGGAAGGAATATTTTATTGATAATTCCTCGTTTTTCTCCTTTGGAAGTTCGAAACCGTTTTTGCCAAGACTTCTTAAAACTCCGTTTACAAAGCCTGATGAGGCACTGTGTCCGTATCTTTTTGCAAGCTTTACGCTTTCGTTTACCGCCGCATTATGAGGAATTTTATCCATATACAGCATTTGATATATTCCCATTCTAAGAATGATTAGTATAAATTTAGAAATCTTTTTAAGCTTAAGCTTTGATTTTTGGGAAATTATATAATCAAGTGTGATTTGTCTGTTTATTACACCATATACCAGATTGGTAACAAATGCACGATCTTGCTTTGACATATCCTTATCTATCATATCCTTTAAAAGAATATTCGGATACGCTCCATCATTTTCTACTCTGTATAAAACAAGCAGAGCAACTTCTCTTGCACTTTTCATTAATCCCGCCTTCTGCTATTTGCTATCAAAAGCAATCTCAACAACTGCAATGCGGTTGCCGCAACTGAGGCAACGTACGTCATAGCAGCAGCTCTTAGTGTCTTTTTTGCGCCGTTAAGTTCGTTATCGTACAATAAATTCATAGACGATAATGACAAAAGTGCACGGCTTGATGCATTAAATTCAACGGGAAGTGTTATAAGCTGAAAAACCAACACTGCACCAAACAACAGTGCACCAAGTAAAGCAAGATTTGGTCTGCCGAGTATAAGACCTATCAAAAACAATGGCATAGCCAATGCATTTGAGAAATTTACAACGGGTATTATACTGTTTCTTACTTTAATGGGTGCATAACCGACCTGATGCTGAATGGCGTGTCCGCATTCGTGTGCAGCAACACCTATTGCCGCAACTGACGTTGATGAGTAAGTTGCATCGGAAAGTCTTATAACGTTCTCTTTTGGACTGTAATGGTCGGTGAGATTTCCGCTTACTCTTTCTATTTTTATATGGTTAAGACCGTTTGAGTCAAGAATTCTTCGTGCTGCATCAAAGGCTGTAATACCCTGTGAGCTTTTTATTTTATCGTACTTTGCAAATGTACCCTTTACACCAAACGACGCAAAAAGGGTCAGTGCAAATGCTATTAAAACCAAAACATATGTCGGATCATATAAAAACGGATATCCATAAAACATATTTTATATTCCTTTCTTTACTTATACAAGAATTACTCCATTTTCTATTTCGTGGCCTCTTGCATAATCTTCAACATTCATTTTACGACTGCCCTCAAATTGCGCAATCTCTATATACAATGCTCCGTCTCCGCAAGCCACTTTTAATCCTTTGTTTTTCTCTAAACCAAGTATCATACCAGGTGTACCGCTTCCCTCACATACTTTTGCCTGTGCAATTTTTAGAATACTTCCCTTGTAGGTAGTGTATGATAAAGGCCAGGAATTTAAACCGCATATAAGCTTGGAAATTTCTCTCGCACTTTTAGTCCAGTCAATTTTGCCTGTTTCCTTAGAAATCATAGGTGCATATGTGTGCTCACTGTGATTTTGTGGAATTGGTGTTATACTATCGATTTTTTCGATTGTTTCTATTAACAGTTCACCGCCGATTTTTGCAAGTCGGTCGAATAATTCCTCGGCAGTTTCGTACTCGCCGATTTGGGTTTCTCGCACAAGAAGTATGTCGCCCGTATCAAGACCTGCGTCCATCTTCATAGTTGTTACACCCGTTAGAGTATCGCCGTTTATTATTGACCATTGTATTGGTGCTGCACCTCTCAGCTTTGGCAAAAGCGATGCGTGCACATTAATGCAACCGTATTTTGGATAATTTATAATATACTCGGGTAAAATTCTTCCGTATGCAGTAACAACTATCAAATCGGGTTTTAACTCGTCCAAAAGCGGCATAAGTGCATTGTCTTTTAGCTTTGTAGGTTGAAAAATTGCTATGCCTGCCTCTTGTGCTACAACCTTTACGTCGGTTGGTACAAGCTTATGACCCCTGCCTTTTGGCTTATCGGGTTGCGAGATAACGCCCACAATATTTAATTTTGCATTTATCATAGCCTTTAGGGACTCTGCCGCAAAATCGGGTGTTCCCATAAATAAAATTCTCATATTAATCCTCTATAAATCTTATTACTTTTTCCAAGAACAGATGACCGTCAAGATGCTCACACTCGTGGCATACTGCACGTGCTTCGAGCTCCTCGCATTCATATTCTTGCCAATTACCGTCTCTATCCTGAGCTTTTACCTTTACGTAATTTGGTCTTTCAACCTCTCCGAATACCTGCGGTACACTAAGGCAACCCTCCTGCCCCGTTTGTGTCCCCGAGGTTTCAATAATCTGCGGATTTATAAGTTCCATTTTATTGTCCCCTATATCAATTACCGCAACACGTTTTAAAATACCAATCTGCGGTGCAGCAAGACCTACACCGTCGTATTTTTTCATTGTTTCGTACATATCGTCTAACAGGATATGCAGCCTGTTATCGAAGTTTTTTACTTCTTTACACGTTTTGTAAAGAACTTCATCATCTTTAAAACGTAATTCTCTTATTGCCATTTATGTTTTAGCTCCTTTCGTAATAAGGCATAGATTTTAAAACAAAAGATTTGGATTTTTATCTATTACAATCGCAACCTCGTTGCATTTTTCGTCGTTAATGCACGTTTCTCTTGCATTAATGAGCATTTCGTTTATACCTGTATCATCACTGTATTTTATAAGCAGCTGATAACGGTACTTATTTTTAATTTTAGATACCGATGCAGGTATGGGACCGAGAATTTGTATGTTTTGCTCTATCATTGTTATGTCGCCAAGCGAATTTTTAAAAAGTGTGGCGCAATATGCAGTTTTTTCTAAGTCCTCGTTTGAAAAACACACCGCACTTATTTGTGAAAATGGCGGATACCACATCATTTTACGTTCTTTTATTTCGTCATCAAAGAACGCATTGTAGTTGTGCTCCTTTACCAATGCAACTGCGTTGCTTTCGGGATTGTAGGTCTGTATTATTGCACGTCCCTTTTTTGTACCTCTGCCTGCTCTGCCGCACACTTGCTCGAGCATTGCAAATGTCCGCTCAGCGCTTCTGTAGTCGTTTAAATGAAGCATTGTATCAGCACTAACCACGCCCACAAGTGTTACGTTTTCGAAATCGAGGCCTTTTGAGACCATTTGTGTGCCTATTAAAATATCTGTTTTTTCTTTTTCGAATTGTTCGAGGATTTTTTCGTGTCCTTGCTTTTTGCTTGTTGTGTCCACGTCCATTCTTATTGTTGACGCGTTGGGAAACAATGCTTTAAGCTCGTCCTCGACTCTTTGTGTACCGCCACCGAAATATCTTATATATTTACTTTCACAAGCAGGACACATTACATAGTTTGGTATTGTGTGGCCGCAATAATGGCATTTTAAATTATTTTCGTATTTGTGATATGTGAGCGATATATTACAATTCGGACAATGCGCGGTATAGCCACAGCTTCGGCACGAAACAAATGTGGAAAATCCGCGTCTGTTCATTAGAAGTATTGTCTGCTCACCATTTTTGATATTTTTGTCTATTTCCGATATGAGCTTTTTAGAAAACATACTTCTGTTTCCCAGCCTCAGCTCGTTTCTCATATCGGCAATGGTTATATCGGGTAATTCGTTATTATTATATCTATTTTGCATAGTAAGTAGTTTATAAGTACCTCGTTTTGCCTTATAAAAGCTTTCTATGCTTGGCGTTGCCGACGCTAAAAGCACAAGCGCTCCCCACTGCTTTGCCCTGAAAGTTGCAATTTCGCGCGCGTGGTATCGTGGCGACATTTCGGATTTGTATGTCTCGGAATGCTCCTCGTCCATAATGATAATGCCTATATTTTTTAGCGGTGCAAATATGGCACTTCTTGCGCCTACCACTATCTTTGCATCACCATTTTTAATTCTGCGCCATTGGTCGTATCGCTCACCTTGCGAAAGACGACTGTGGAAAACTGCTACCTCTGTGCCAAAACGCGACACAAACCTCGAAACCATCTGCGACGTTAGTGAAATTTCAGGAACAAGTACTATAGCGGTTTTTCCGTTTTGGATAGCATATTCAATAGACTGCATAAAAACTTCCGTTTTTCCGCTTCCCGTAACACCGTGAAGAAGAAACGGTTTTCCATCACCCTGGTCTATTGCCTTGTTTATCTGCGAAATTGCCTCTGATTGCTCTTTTGTGGGTGTTTTGGCCTGAGTTCTTTTTGTTTTATCTTTTAGAAAAGAATCTCTTACCACTTCAACCTCAAAGATTTCGGCAATATTCTTTTTACATAATGCGCTGATTGCAGACGAGCTTCCGAGCGCAAAACGTGCTAAATCCGAAGTTGCAATAAAATCGTTATCAATTAAAATCTCAATCATACGAGATTGTACGGGAGCTTTTTTTTCTGACTCCTTTGCTTTTTCTATTGCTTCCTCTTTACTTACTTTAAGCTTTATGGCACGTATCTTTTTTTCGCCAACATCGTATGAGGCGCGGTATTCTTTTTTTAGGATACCTTTTTTTATCATATCGCGAACTGCATTTTTTATGTCTGTTTCAAACATAGAATATAACACACTCGACATTATGGCACCGCCATTATCGAATATTATTTGTATTATTCTTTCTCTGTTTGCACTTCTTTGCGGCTCGATATTGTCTATTACAAGCCATTCCTCACTTTTTAGCGCAGTTCCTGACGGTACAATCGAATGAATTATATCAATGTAGGGGGCAAGATATCTGCCTCGCATATACTCTATGACCTCGAGCATCTTTTCGTCAAAGGCTTTTGTATCATTTGCAATTTTTATGATTTTTTTGAGTCTTGGTGCATCGCTTGTTGGTGCAATACCCACACAAAAGCCCTCAATCTCTTTGTTTGCTCCCGAAAAAGGCACCAAAACTCTTGAGCCGATACCTACCTCGTTCTCAAATTCTTCTGGAATATTATAATCAAATACTTTATCTGTATGCCTTGAACGGTGGTCAACAATTATCCTTGCAATCAATTTTGTTCCCCTTTTACATTTTAGTTGTTTTTATTGTTCAAAAACAACTTCTTCCTCATCATGTGCATTTTCTGTCATAGCATTTATTGCAGCAATTTTTTCGTTTTCGAATTCCTTTGCACGTCTTACATCGTTTGAACGTACATAGCCTACACGGCCCGAAGAAATTTCTGAAACTGCAACTGTTACAGGCTTATCTGCATCTGCATTATACACTTCGGCATTGTTTTGTTCATATCCTACCATTCTTGCTCTTTTTGCAGCCATCGAAACAAGTGTGTATCTGCTGTCTACGTGCTTTGCAAGTTCTGTTATTCCAGGTTTAATCATCATGATATTTATTCTCCTTTTATTAATAGTTTTCGTTTAATAAGTTTGTTATTTTATGTTTATTTTTTAGTTGCTCACGTATAAGTGCTTCTACGTCTTTAACACACTCTTGTAAATTATCATTTACAATAATGTGGTCATACTTTAGTGCACTCGGCAACTCACTTTTTGTTATTTCCATTCTTGCTCTGATTTGTTCTTCAGTTTCTCTGCCTCTTGATACAAGACGCTCGTAAAGAACTTTCATTGATGGCGGTATAAGATATATCATAACCGCCTCGGCGAATTTTTCTTTTACCTTTAGTGCGCCCTGAATTTCTATCTCCAAAAGTACATTTTTACCATCTGCCAAAGATTTTTCCACATTCTTTTTGGGAGTACCGTAGTAGTTACCGTCGAACTCGGCATATTCGAGCATTTCGTCATTCTTTATAAGGTTCTCAAATTCTTCGCGCGTGAGATAGGTGTAATTTACACCGTCTACCTCTCCGGGCCTGATATCGCGTGTTGTTGCAGATACCGAAAGGTATATGTCATCATTTTTTAAAAGCTCTTTGCAAACTGTTCCTTTGCCTGTACCTGACGGACCTGACACTACAAACAACATTCCTTTTTCTGAAGTATTACTGTGCACTGTCATCCTCCTCCTGCGATATTCTGCTGCCGATTGTTTCGGGTTGAATTGCAGACAATATAACATGGTCAGAATCTGTAATAACAACTGCTCTTGTACGTCTGCCATATGTTGCATTCACAAGCTTGCCCTCGTCCTCTGCCTCGTGTATTATACGTTTTATTGGTGCAGATTCGGGACTTACTACCGCAATTATACGCTCAGATGCAACAAGGTTTCCAAATCCTATATTTATAAGCTTCATCATTAACCTCCAAAAAGATTATTCTATGTTTTGTATTTGTTCTCTGAGCTTTTCAATCTCGCCCTTTAGTTCCACAACAACCTTTGCAATCTCAATATCCTGAGCTTTTGAGCCTATTGTGTTTACCTCGCGGTTTATTTCCTGAATTAAGAAATCAAGACGTCTGCCTGCGCTTTCGCCATCACCTATAATCTGGTAGTATTCATCAAAATGACTCGAAAGACGTACTGTTTCTTCATTAACCGCTACCTTATCTGCAAAGATTGCAGTTTCGGTTAAAATTCTTGCATCGTCTATATCCTTATCCTCAAGTATCTCCTTGATTTTTGCATATAGACGGTTTCGGTATTCTTCAACTGTCTGCGGTGAGCGCTCCTCAACTTTTTGTGCTAAGGTACGCATATATTCAACTCTCTGGGTGAGGTCGTTTTCTATTCTTTCACCCTCACGTTCGCGCATTGCAATAAATTCGTCTAAGGCATCACTTACAACAGATAATACAAGCTGTGTCAAAGCGTCTTTATCATCTTCTCTGCGCTCTGACCGAAAAACATCGGAAAATCTTGAAACAAGTCCGACAGTTACTTCGCCCTCAAGGCCAAACTGTCTTTTTAACTGATTTAAAACTTCTATGTAATTTTTTGCTAATGGCTCGTTAAGTGAAATTTGTGTGTCTGCTTCCTCGAAGTTTTCTACCGAGATATAAATATCCACCTTACCTCTGAAAATACGTTTTGAAACAAACTTTCTTACATCTTCCTCCAAATATCCCAAATGTCTTGGAACTCTTATATTATAATCGGAAAAACGCTGATTTACCGATTTGATTTCTGCAAGTATTTTTTTACCCTCAACTATGCGTTCGCATCTGCCATAGCCGGTCATACTTTTTAACATTTGCATACCCTCCGTGTTAGTTTTATTGTATTATACAATGTGCATTTAAGCATATTTATCCATTATTTTTTATTATACCATACTTTTTGCAAAATGAACATACTTTTTTCGAAATTTTTTTAATTTTTTTCAAAAAAAGAACTTATTTGCAAAACGCAAACAAGTTCTTTTAAAAAATCGCATAAAATCTGCAAAAATTCGATTATCTTTCGTCCTTTTTCTCCCTTGTCATAAGCATATTAACTGCCTCGCACGGATTTTTATCTTCGAACAGAATTTTATATGCTTCTTCGATAATCGGCATTTCGACGTTATACTTACGTGATAGTTCATATGCGGCAGTTGCAGTGTTTACTCCCTCAACCACCATATGTACCTCGTCGAGTGTTTCTTTTAAGGTTTTTCCCTTGCCTATCAGAATTCCGGCACGTCTGTTACGTGAGTGCATACTTGTACAGGTAACAATCAGGTCGCCAATACCGCTAAGGCCCATAAACGTTTCTTCCTTTGCACCCATTGCTACACCTAATCTTGCAATTTCGGCAAGACCTCGTGTCATAAGTGCCGCCTTTGTGTTATCACCATAGCCTAATCCGTCGGATATGCCGGCGCAAAGTGCGATAACATTTTTTAACGAGCCGCCAAGTTCAACACCTATGATATCGTCTGCAGTATATACCCTGAAATTATCTTTCATAAAAATATCCTGCAGTGCTTTTGAGGTTTCCTTGTCCTTTGATGCAATAACATTGGTTGTGGGCAATCCACGTGATACCTCCTCAGCGTGAGACGGTCCGCTCATTACCGAAATATTTGCCTGTGGAATTTCTTCCTCATACACCTGTGAAAGCCTGAGCGCTCCCTCTAGGCCTTTTGAAATGTTAACTATTTTTTGTCCCTCTTTTACGAACGGTGATAGTTGCTTTGCGGTTGTTCTTGTTGCAGGCGATGGTACTGCGCATACAATAACCTCTGCACCCTCAACACATTCTTGCATACTGTGTGAACAGTATATATTTTGTGGGAATTTTATTCCCGGCAAAAATTCCTTATTTTCTCTGTCATTATTTAGTCTGTCTGTTTCTGCTTGCTGCCACGACCACAAATAAACATCATAGCCTTTTGATGATAGCAACAATGCAATGGCCGTTCCCCATCCACCCGAGCCTATAACTGCAGTTTTCATATCCAAATCTCCCTTTCTGCGTTGATTTTGCTCTGTATTTATTTTAAGCTTTTTTTGTACCAAGCTTGCTCTCTGTTCCGCTTAGCAGTCTTTTTATGTTCGCGTGGTGTCTTGCAACAAGCAGACCGCCCATAATAAGCACACATATAAATATTGTTAAATTAAATTCACCAACTATCAACATTGATATTATCTGTGCTATTATAAATATAATACCGCCGACTATTGAGCCTAACGAAACATATCTTGTAATTGCCATAATTGCTATTGCAATAATACCAACTATAATACCTATTTTCCAATCTAACATAATCACTGTACCAAGACTTGTGGCAACACCTTTTCCGCCCTTGAAGCCAAAGTAAAGAGGAAAGTTGTGGCCTAAAATTACTGCTACTGCACACACATATTCCCACTGGGCGCCGACATTTAAAAGGCGGCATATTAAAATTGCAGCTATACCCTTTAGTACGTCTAAGAGCAGTGTTATAACGCCCATCTTTTTACCGTATGTACGGAGCATATTTGTTGCACCCGCATTACCTGAGCCGCTTTTTCTTATATCCTTTCCGCCAATTATTCTCGAAAGAAGTATCGAAAAGTTTATTGAGCCTATAAGATATGCCGCTACTGCTAAAATTACATTATTCATCGCCTTTTCTGCCTCCTTTTTCTCTTACCATAAACTTCAGCGGAGTGCCCTCAAAGCCGAAATTCTCCCTGATTTGATTTTCGATAAAACGAAGATATGAATAGTGGAATAAGTCCTTTGAATTTGCAAATATAACAAACGAAGGCGGTGCAGTTGCAACCTGTGTTCCGTAGTATATTTTAAGACGTCTGCCCTTATCTGATGGCGGTTGTTGCTTATGAATAGCTTCGTTCAGTACGTCGTTTAACATACCCGTTGTGATACGACGTTTGTGTTGCTCGTTAACAAGTTTGATTTCTTCGAAAAGCTTATCTACACGCTGACCCGTTTTTGCACTTATAAACACAATTTTTGCATAGGACATAAATGCAAATTCTTCGCGTATTCTTATTGTAAAGTTTTTAACACTGTTGTTATCCTTATCAACAATATCCCATTTATTTACCGCAAATATACAAGCCTTACCCTGTTCGTGAGCATAGCCGGCAATTTTAGTATCCTGTTCTGTTATTCCCTCGCTTGCATCAATCATTATAACACAGACATCACTTCTATCTATTGCTGCAAGAGAGCGCACAACACTGTAGTGCTCAACATTTTCGTCTATTTTACCGCGTTTTCTCATACCGGCAGTATCAATAAAGAGATATTTTTCCCCGTCTTTTTCGTAATGGGAGTCTATTGCATCTCTTGTTGTGCCTGCAATATTTGATACTATTACTCTGTCCTCGCCAAGAATCCTGTTAATAAGCGAGGATTTACCCGCGTTTGGCTTACCAATAACTGCAACCTTGATTTCGTCCTCGTCTTCACCAGTATCAGCATTTTCGTCGAACAGACTTGTAACCTCGTCAAGCAAATCGCCCACACCAAGACCATGAGTTGACGAAATTGCAATCGGGTCGCCAAGACCAAGATTATAAAATTCATAAAACTCAAATGGCGGGTCGCCAACGTTATCGACTTTATTTACTGCTAATACTATTCTCTTTTGCGCCTTTAAAAGCATTGAGGCAACGTCCTGGTCGTTTGCAGTTACTCCGTCGTGAACGTTTGTCATAAGCACTACAACGTCTGCCATTTCTATTGCAAGCTGAGCCTGTCGACGCATTTGAACAAGTATTTCGTCTTTTGATGAGGGCTCAATACCTCCCGTATCTACAAGAGTAAAATGCTTATCGAGCCACGAGGCATCTGCATATATTCTGTCCCTCGTAACACCAGGTGTATCTTCTACTATACTTATACGCTGACCGGTTATTTTATTAAAAAGTGTGGATTTACCAACGTTTGGTCTTCCCACTATTGCAACCAACGGTTTCATCGTTTTTATCTGTCCCCTTTCGTGTACTTTTAAAATTCAAGTTCCTCGCCCGTGATTTTTTCTATAAAATCGTATCCATCATTTAAAACTGACTCTACCTTTATCTCAAGTTCCTTTTCTACATCCGAAACGGTAATGTCATCAAGGAAAATTTCGTCATCATCTCTTAGCATCACATCGGGAATGAGTAAGACGTCAGCATTCGTTTTTCCTCTTAATTGTTCTATAATATCTTGGCCGCAAACGAGTCCCGATACGTTCACACCGCCGCCAAAGAAATTGTTTTTTATGGCATAAACAGTTGTTTTAACTCCTGTTTTTTGTTGTACCTCATCTGCCATTTTTGTAATAAATGGTGCTACAAGCTCGCCTGTTGCCAATATAACACTTCTGTTTTTATTGCTCTTTTTTGCATATTTAATTGCACTTTCAAATTCTTCGCGCATACTTGCAACAAGACCTACTCCGTTTTCTATCTGCACAAAGCCCTCGTAGCTATCGGAATCGGGAATTGGCAATTTTGCATTTATGTAAAATTCATCGGACAAATACACAAGCCTTGTTCCCAATTTTTTATAAAATGTATCCTGCATTTTTTCTACTTGACGGGCTACTTCTTTCGAGCTTTCGCTATCGTACGGTTTTAGCGGATACAACCCATCACGGTAACGGGTAAGTCCCACAGGTACAACCGATACACTGTTCACATATGGATACAATGACGCTAAATCATTAAGCGTATCCTCGAGATTTTCTTTATCATTTATATCTCGGCAAAGAACAACCTGACAATTCATCATAATTTTGTTCTTTGCAAACTTTTTCATTATATCAAAGCATTTGCCTGCAAATCTGTTATTTAACATTTTGCACCTCAGCTCGGGATTTGTTGCGTGAACACTTATGTTTATAGGCGAAACGCGCATAGCTATAAGACGGTCTATTTCTTCGTCGTTCATATTGGTGAGCGTTACGTAGTTACCTTGTAAAAACGAGAGTCTTGTATCATCGTCCTTAAAATACACAGTTTCTCTCATTCCTTTGGGAAGCTGGTCTATGAAGCAGAATATACACTTGTTTGTGCAGCTTTGTGCTGTGTCTATTAGCTCCTCGCAAAATTGTATGCCAATGTCTTCGTAATCATTTTCTACTGTTATGATTTCGATACTTCCGTCTGCTTTTTCAACCTCGAGAGTAACTTCATATTCCGATATTAAATATCTGTATTCGAGTATATCTCTGAAAATATGGTCGTTGATTTTAAGAAGTTTATCGCCTTTCTTTATTCCTGCTTGCATAGCAAGTGAGCCTTCTTCTACATATTCAATTGTTGTGTTTACGCTATGCATATATAAGCCCCCTTGCAAAGTATATTTATAATATTATCTCATATATTCGCAAAATAATCAAGTGGTAATATAGCCAAAAATACTTTATTTTACCACAATTTGTTGTTTTATGTCCTATTCATACTATGATTTGCCATCACAACTCCCAATATAACAAGCGCACCGCCAAGATATTGCGACGGTTGCATTGCTTCGCTAAGAAATAGTGCGCCAAGAATTATGGTGGTTATTGGCTCTATTGTTGAGATTATTCCTGCAGTTGCCGCGCCCTCGTATCTTACACCTACCTGAAAAAACGGCGTTGCAAACACAGTAATTAATATTGAAATTAAAATTGCATATACCCACGATTTAGCTGAAATTGCAAACGATACACTGTTTGTTACAATACCGAAAATCAACACCGAAACACTCATAATAAGCATAAGATAAAATGTAAATTTTGAGTATTGCATTGTATCGAGGCCTGATTTATCCATATATATTACGTAAAAGCTATAAAACACACCCGAAAGAATAGCAAGTATAATACCTGTTTTATCGGCTGCACTGTTTATATCAGCAAACATAAATATGCCCACTGTTACGATTATTGATGCCATAATTGTGGTTTTTGATATTCGCTCGTGATAAATCACAGACGAGGCAAATATGATAAGGATAGGATACACAAAATGCAAAGTTGTTGCAAGACCTGTTGATATGTGGTTATATGATATATACAAAAGTAAAATAGGCAGTGCACCGCCAACAGTTGCAAGCAGGAATATCTGTATGAATTCACGTTTTGTAATCTTTAAAGAGATATGGTCCGCTTTTAAAATTACAACAAGCACAGGCACTGCCAATGAGGCACGTAAAAATGTGAGTGTTATGCCATTAACACCGCCATTGTACGCAATTTTCGCAAGTATGGGTGCAAGTCCGTATATAAATGCACTAATGCACAGATACATTTTTCCTTTATTTAACAAAAAAACACCTCCAAGCAGGTATAACTATAAATTAATATAGTTATCTTTTCCGCTTGGAAGTATTACTATTCTTTTTTTCCTTTTATTTTTTCCCAATATTGCTTTGCATTATTTTCGACCTTGTTATCTCCGTACTCGTAATAAACAGTGTCCTTTATGTTGTCGGGGAGATATTGTTGCTCAACATAATGGTCGGGGTAGATATGCGGATATTTGTATTCGATACCTCTGCCCATCTTTTGCGCTCCGCCATAATGAGCATCTTTAAGGTGTGGCGGAATATCGCCTGTATCCTTATTGCTTATATCGGACAATGCCGCATCTATTGCATTTATAGCACTATTTGATTTTGGTGCAGTTGCAAGAAGTATAACCGCCTGTGCGAGCGGTATTCTTGCCTCGGGAAAGCCAAGCTGCAGTGCACTGTCTACACACGATTTTACTATGCTTGCTGCCTGCGGATATGCAAGACCAATATCCTCCGACGCCATAACAAGCACTCTGCGGCATATGCTTTGCAAATCTCCCGCACTTACAAGACGTGCAAGGTAGTGTATTGCGGCATCTGCATCGGAGCCGCGCACTGATTTTTGGAACGCACTTAAAATATCATAATGACTATCACCGTCTTTATCGTACTTTAAGGCTTTTTTCTGTGTTGCCTCACTCGCAATATCAAGGCTGATATTAATGTTTTTATCGCTATCAGGCATAACGGACATACACGCAACCTCCAATGAGTTAAGCGCTTTTCGTACATCTCCGTTTGCGCATTGCGCCATATGTGTTATTGCTTCTTTTTGGATATTTATTTTATAACCCTTATAATCACTGTCCTCAAGGCACTTTATTGCACGGTTTATAGCAATTTCTATATCTTCGCTATCAACACTTTCGAATTCGAACACCACACTGCGCGATAACACTGCATTATACACATAAAAATACGGATTTTCGGTGGTGCTTGCAATCAGTGTTATTTTACCGTTTTCCATATATTCGAGTAGTGATTGTTGTTGCTTTTTATTAAAATGCTGAATTTCGTCAAGATACAAGAGCACACCATCCATTGCCAAGAACGAATCAAGCGTGGAAACAATATCCTTTATGTCCGAAACACTCGCATTCGTAGCATTAAGACGGTGAAGTGTCTTACCCGTTTTTGATGCAATAATATTGGCAACTGTGGTTTTTCCCACACCGCTTGGACCATAGAATATCATATTGGGGATCTGATTGTTTTCTATGATTTTTCTTAAAAGCTTACCCTCACCCAAAAGCTTTTTTTGACCTACAACCTCATCTAATGACCCAGGCCTGAGTCTGTCTGCAAGAGGTGCTGTACTCATATTAACCCAACCTCTCTTTTAAGCTTTTCAACTTCTTCGACACTTACTGTTGTCATACACGAACGGTTGCAGCTATCTATTTTTTGTGCAAGCTCCTTTGCCCTTTCTAAATCTCCGCATTTTATTGCAATCTGTGCACCGTGGTAATATGCCTCCACAAACTGCGGATTTTTTTCTAAGATTGTATCGGAAAGCTCTTTTGCCTCCTCGTATCGTCTTTGCTTGTAGTAACAAATTGATAAATTATCAATTATATCTCTGTTATCGCTATTATATTCGTACGCTTCCTCACAAAAACGCGTAACATCGTCTATTGGCTCATTATTTAATATTTTAAAATAGCCAAGCATTGCATAGAGATTGGAATTCTTATAACCGTCATTGAACATTTTATATGCATCGGCTATTGCCTCTCTCATTCTGCCCTGCTTATAATACACCATACACAGTTGTTGCTTTGCGGCATTTTTTATGTCATCTTTTTTGGATTTATCGTATCTTATAATATCATTTAAAACAGACTCTGCTCTGTCGAATTCGCCCACGCGCATTAAAGTATAGGCATAATTAATCTTAACTTCTGCACCAACTCTTTTAGTGGCAATAGCTTTTTTAAAGGAACGTATTGCCCTTTTATAATCGCCCTCACCCAATGCTCTTTGTGCTTTTATAATATGGAAATTGGGGATGGCAAGATATATACAGTATATAACCAATGCAATAATAGCAACTAAAAACAGAGTTTTACTTACATTGTAAAGTATAATCAATGCCAATAACGGTATTAACAGTTTTATGAATGATGACATTACTCTCCCCACTCCTTATAATCTAAAAATTAGAATTCAACAGTTCCTACAGTTCTTGGGAACGGAATTACGTCTCTTATGTTAGACACACCTGTTATATACATAACTGCTCTTTCAAAGCCAAGACCAAAGCCTGCGTGCTTGTTTGTACCATACTTTCTTAAATCAAGATAGAAGTCGTAATCCTTAGCCTCAAGCCCGCATTCTTCCATTCTTGCAACAAGTGTGTCGTAGTTTTCTTCTCTCTGGCTGCCGCCGATTATTTCACCAACACCAGGTACTAAAAGGTCCATTGCGGCAACTGTTTTGTTGTCGCCATTAAGCCTCATATAAAATGCCTTGATTTCTTTTGGGTAGTCTGTTACAAATACAGGCTTTTTGAAGATTTCTTCTGTCAGATATCTTTCATGCTCTGTTTGTAAATCGCAACCCCAGCTTACCTTATAGGCAAACTTATCGTTATGCTTTTCTAGAATTTCGATGGCTTCGGTATAGGTAACGTGGCCGAAGTCGTTTGAAATTACATTGTTTAATCTATCAAGCAATGTTTTATCTACAAACTTATTAAAGAATTCCATCTCCTCAGGAGCATTCTCTAAGCAGTAGTTTATTACGTATTTTAGCATATCCTCAGCATGTGCCATATCATCGCTAATCTATGCAAATGCCCTTTCGGGCTCAATCCTCCAGCATTCTGCCCCCTGACGTGTTGTATTTGAGTTTTCTGCTCTGAAGGTCGGTCCGAATGTATATACGTTTCGAAATGCCATACAGTATGTTTCGACATTAAGCTGACCACTTACTGTCAGGTTTGCGCTCTTGCCGAAGAAGTCCTTGCTATAATCA
>JAZSFX010000038.1:0-75028 GCA_045532455.1 Clostridia bacterium | reverse complement strand
AAACGAAATGGCAATCGCATGCCTGCTTCCTGCTTTTTTTACTATTACGCGAAGACCGGCAGAGCTGTTTTCGGTTTTTGTATATCGAGCCTTTATATTGCCTGTTATATAATCGGTTACGTTAAGCACCATAAAAGCAACAAACAAGTACCAGTGTCTGCCAAATATCTGGCACATAAATGCTACCGTTGCACCCCAGAAAAGATTAAATTTACAAAAAAGCTTCTCCATTTATTACAGCCTCCTTTCATAGTTTGTTTTGGTATATAATATACCGTTTCAGAACCTTTTGTGTTTTTATTATATCAGTCGTATGTGATATGTTTCAAAAAAAGTGGACTAAAATTTAACACAATATCAGGTAAAGCAAGATAATACATAGTATTTGGTAAGGATAAAATATTGCGTTGTGTGATAATTAAAAAAGAGAGTTTTGTTATTGACAATACTTATAAATTTTGATATAATTAACTATGATTGTAAAAAATGAGGAACGAGGGAGAAAAGTAATGCAATTTTTATTTATACGAAGATTTTGTGAAATGTTTATTTTAACAGTTGTGCCGAGCCTGATTGCTTCGGTATTAATTCAGATTGATAGTATTCAGGGTGAAATTTTTTATCCTGTACTTGCTATTATCAGCGTAACATGTGCGGTGATATTTTTCGGCGGAAACCTGTTAATGATGCGAAGAATGGCAAGAGATATCAAGTCGAAAAAGATTTATATGCTTGTTCAGTTGACGACGTTTATCATATATGCAATTATGATTGCTTTGATTTGTGCTTTTACATGGGGGAAAAGCGAATCAATGTTCTGGAAAGATGCAAGAGTGGCGTTTTTCTTCCACAGCAGAGTTTTTGAGGTTATCTGCGATCCGATAATTATAGACCCCGATGATATACAAAAAAATCTTATATCACCAAATATGTCAATGATTATATCAACTGCATTGTTTGGATTGATTACAATTTTCTCGTATCCTTTCTTCAAAAAGAAATATGTTATCGAACAAAAGGAGTTAGAAAAGGCAAAGAAAGAGGACGAAGAGTTTACAGAAACTGATATGGACAAATATGCAGTATCAATCAAAAAGAGACTCGAAGAAGAAATCAATGAGTTTGATGCTGATTACGATGACGAATTTTTCGACGAGGACAGAATGTATTCCATAAAAGAGCTCAGAAGAATGGAAAAGGAAAACAGAATGGCCGCTCCTATAAGGAAAAGCCGAATTAACTTGTCTGCGAGTAGAATGTCTGCAAACCGTGGTAATGACGTAAAATTAAGAGATATAGTAAAGGAAAATATATTGAATTTCGGCTCATACGCATTCTATCAGAATATTATAGAAAAACAGCAAAGAGGTGAGTACATAGGCGGATATGTGCAGAAGTACTTTAAGAGTAAGCTTGACATATTTAATAGAAATAACGAATCGAATTAAGTAGAAAGTAAATCAGCTAAGGAGTGATATAAAATGTACAATAAAGTTCCTACAGACCTCAACTTTGTTGAACGTGAAAAAAAGGTGGAACAATTCTGGAAGGATAACGATATATTCAAAAAGAGTATCGAAGACCGCAAGGACGGTGAGGTATATACCTTTTATGACGGACCACCTACTGCAAACGGAAAGCCACATATAGGCCACGTTTTAACAAGAGTTATAAAGGATATGATTCCACGTTACCGCACAATGAAGGGCGCAAAGGTTATCAGAAAAGCTGGCTGGGACACACACGGACTCCCTGTTGAGCTTGAAGTTGAAAAGCTTTTGGGTCTTGACGGTAAAGAACAAATAGAAGAATACGGTTTAGAGCCATTTATAAATAAATGTAAAGAAAGTGTGTGGAAGTACAAGGGTATGTGGGAAGATTTCTCGGGTACTGTTGGCTTCTGGGCAGATATGGACGACCCGTATGTAACATATCATAACGATTTTATCGAATCGGAATGGTGGGCGCTGAAGCAAATATGGGAAAAAGGCCTTTTATACAAAGGTCATAAAATAGTACCGTATTGCCCGCGTTGCGGAACACCGCTATCATCTCACGAGGTTGCGCAAGGCTACAAAGACGTAAAGGAACGCTCTGCAACTGCAAAGTTTGGTGTTGAAGGCGAAGAAAACACATATTTCCTCGCATGGACAACAACACCGTGGACACTTCCGTCTAACGTTGCGCTCTGTGTTAACCCCCAGGAAGAATATGTAAAAATAAAGGTTGACGGTGTCTTCTATATTCTTGCAAAGGCGCTTGTTGAGGCTAATTTCCCCGAAACAGAGTACGAGATTGTAGAAAGCTACGTTGGTAAAGACCTTGAATACAGAGAATACACACCGTTATTTAATTTTAAAGAGTTAGATAAAAAAGCATACTATATCACTTGTGATGATTATGTAACACTAACTGATGGTACAGGTATTGTTCATATTGCTCCCGCATTTGGTGAGGACGATAACAGAGTTGGCAGAGACTATGAATTACCATTTTTACAGCTTGTAGACTCAAAGGGTGAAATGACAAAGGAAACTCCCTGGGCAGGCACATTCTGTAAGGCTGCAGATAAGGAGATTTTAGTTGACCTCGAAAACAGAGGACTGTTATTTAACGCGCCAAAATTTGAGCATAGCTATCCGCACTGTTGGAGATGTGATACTCCGCTTATTTACTATGCACGTGAGTCGTGGTTTATAAAGATGAGTGCTCTAAAGGAAAAGCTTATAAATAATAACAACAAAGTAAACTGGATTCCAGAATCAATCGGCAAGGGACGTTTTGGTGAATGGCTTAACAACATTCAGGATTGGGGACTCAGCCGAGACAGATATTGGGGTACTCCTTTGAATGTGTGGGAATGTAAGTGCGGTAAAAGACATGCAATAGGCTCTATTGCCGAGCTTAAGGAAATGTCATCAAACTGTCCTGATGAAATAGAATTACACCGCCCATATATCGACGCTGTAACAATAAAGTGTCCTGATTGTGGCGAGGAAATGCACAGAGTTAAAGAAGTTATTGACTGTTGGTTCGACTCGGGTGCAATGCCTTTTGCGCAGTGGCACTATCCATTCGAGAACAAGGAAATTTTCGAAGAAAACTTCCCTGCAGACTTCATTTCTGAGGCAGTTGACCAGACAAGAGGTTGGTTCTATTCACTTCTTGCAATTTCAACTCTTATTTTTGATGAAGCACCGTACAAGAACGTAATAGTTTTAGGACACGTTCAGGACGAAAACGGACAAAAGATGTCAAAATCAAAGGGCAATGCGGTTGACCCGTTTGATGCACTCGAGACTCACGGTGCAGACGCAATAAGATGGTATTTCTACGAAAATAGTGCACCATGGCTTCCAAACCGTTTCCATGCAGGTGCGGTAACTGAGGGACAAAGAAAGTTTATGGGTACTTTGTGGAACACATATGCATTCTTTGTGTTGTATGCAAATATCGATAACTTTGACGCATCAAAGTACGAAATAGAGTACGATAAGCTTGCAGTAATTGATAAGTGGTTGTTGTCAAAGCTCAACACACTTGTTAAAACAGTAGACGAAAATCTTGCAAATTACAAGATAACAGAAACTGCAAGAGCTTTAGATAGCTTTGTTGATGAGCTTTCAAACTGGTATGTAAGACGTTCGAGAACACGTTTCTGGCTAAAGGATATGCCACAGGATAAGATAAACGCGTATATGACACTTTATACTGCGCTTGTTACATTGTGTAAGGCGAGTGCGCCGATGATTCCGTTTATGAGTGAGGATATCTATCAGAATCTTGTAAGAAGTGTGGATAAAGAAGCAAGAGAATCAATACATTTGTGCGACTTCCCACAATATGACGAAACACTTATAAATAAAGAGCTCGAAGAAAAAATGGAAGAAGTTCTTAACATTGTTGTATTAGGTAGAGCCTGCAGAAACAGTGCAAATATCAAAAACAGACAACCAATCGGCACAATGTATGTTAAGGCAAATTCTGCACTTGACGAATTCTTTGCAGAAATAATCAAAGACGAGCTTAATATAAAAGAAATTAAGTTCACAGACGATGTTTCTTCGTTTACTGATTATAGCTTTAAACCGCAGCTAAAAACACTTGGCAGACGTTTTGGTAAAAACCTTAACGAAGTACGCGAAGTGCTCTCGTCCCTTGACGGTGCAAAGGCAATGGCAGAGCTAAAGGAAACAGGCAAGATAGTAATAAACATCGCAGGTGCCACTGAAGATTTAACAGAGGAAGATTTATTGATAGAAACAAAGCAATCCGACAGCTTCGAAACAAACAGTGATAAGGGTATAACAGTTGTGCTTGATAAGAGATTGACTCCTGAGCTTATCGAAGAAGGTTTTGTAAGAGAAATCATCTCAAAAATCCAGACAATGAGAAAAGAAGCAGGCTTTGAAGTAATGGATTATATAAAGGTTTCTTGTGGTGATAACGAAAAAATCTCTGCAATTATGGATAAAAATGCAGACTATATTATGTCCGAAGTTCTTTGCGACGAGATTATAACAACAGGTGCAATCGGCACAGTAAAGGAATGGAACATTAACGACGAAAAGGTTACACTTGGCGTTAAAAAGGGAGAATAATAAAATGATAAAAATTCCGGCATTTAACGAAGCTGATATTTTCGAGGCGCAAATAAATAAAAACTCTAAAATAGTAAAAATAAACAATGCTCAAGAAAGCAGCTTTGATGAATATTGCACTCTCTTAGAAAACAACGGGTGTAAAAAAGAGGAAATGCGCAATGTAAAATACGATGCAACACGTACTCATATCTATGCGGCATTTTCCTGCGGAAATTGCGGAATTTTTGTTAACTATTTTGACAACACTAAAGAGCTGAGCTTTATAATAGAAGAAAACTGTAATTATTTTTCGTTTTCTGATATGGGGACAACGCAAAAGGTTGCACCACAAATAACACAGGTGCACCTTGCGGATTTTGGAATGTCATATGTAATTCGTCTTGGCGACGGACGTTTTATAGTAATAGACGGCGGCTGGAATTTTACACAAGACGCTCAAAATCTTATGGAAGTACTTCAAAAGGGAAGTGGCGGTAAAACACCTGTTGTTGCGGCATGGATAATGACTCATGCTCATTGCGATCATTACCGCTGCTTTAACAGATTTGCAGAGCTTTTTGGTGATGATGTGGTTGTTGAGAAAGTTTTGTTTGATTTCCCTGATGCCGAAGCTTATCCAAAAGAGCAATATATAAAGCGTAAGCTTGATATAAAGGACGAGAATTTTAAGATTGAAAACAACCACTCTGATTTTGTGCATATAAATCTAATGTGCTCAAACATAGAAAAATTCGGTGCACAAATCTTTATGCCGCATATGGGTCAAATTTACAAAATAGGTGATGCTCTTATACAGTTCCTTTCGGGAATAGAGGATACCGCAGATGCAAAAAATGAGGATTCTAATGCTCAATCACTTGTCTTCAGGATGGAGCTTGGAGGTCAGGTAATACTATTTACTGCTGACGCGTCTTTCTCGGCGGCAAAGCTTTCGGCGAGATACGGAGAATTTTTAAAGGCGGATATATTGCAAGTGCCACATCATGGTTTTGGAAGCGGAAGTGTTGATGCACAAAAAGAGGGTTATGGTTTTATAAATCCGAGTGTATGTATGCTTCCCGTTTCGGAGGAGAATGCGTTCACACGTTTTGATACATACGTTGAGGGTTCACGACATCTGTTTTTAAATCAGGGAATAGACGAGCTTATTACAGGTGATGTTACAACAACCATCACATTACCATATACTGCTCCTGCATACAAAAAAAGCGAAATCAAAGACAGATACATAAAAGGCAGACAAAATGCCGGTGCTACCACTTGGGTATTTACAGGGTTATGTACCGCCAACAAAGACGATTTTGTGTTCTCTATGCTTAATATGACAAGATGGCCGGTATATGTACATATGGACATTATCTTCGATAACGCGTCAAAATGTATAGAAAATATACGTACACAAGTAAACTCGTGTTGTGTACGAAAAGTCAACATAATTGACGAAAATGATGTGGAAAAGAGTCCGCAGTATTTTAACTGGAACTCACTTAACATTAAAGAAATACCCGAAAATGAAGAATTTGCAGTAAGATTTATATGTGATGAACCAATGGTTATATCTCACAAAAATCATACCGCAGCATACAAAAGTGATTTTATTGAATAATTAAAAAATCCTCATTCTTACGAATGAGGATTTTTTTGGAAGAGCCGAACGGTTTAAATACTACTTGTGCCGAAGGCACACTCGTAAAAAGGTGGTAGTGACTATGAATCGTTGTGAGTGCGTTTACAAACGAACAGATGAGACGAGCGTGCCTTTTTACGAAAAAGGAGGAACAGTGAAGCGGGTGATCGATTTTTTTGCACAAAAAAATCGGAACAAGCATAACTTGTTCCGACGTGATAGCGGTAATCGGACTTGAACCAATGACACTTCGGGTATGAACCGAATGCTCTAGCCAACTGAGCTATACCGCCACAACGTTAACTATTATACAACATTGTGGGGCGTTTGTCAAGCCTTTTTTAAAAAAATTTACATTTTAGTTATTAATTATCACTCAAACACCAGTGGGTCTTCAGTAGGTTGAGGAGCTTGAGTTACTGTAAGTGGTTTCTTTGTAGGTGCTACAGTAGGTGTTGGCTTGGGTGATGGCGTCGGCGACGGTGTCGGTGCAGCACTTGGTGATGGTGTCGGTGTCGGCGACGGTGTTGGCTCTAACTGATATATCAATTCGAGCTTTTCTTTGTTCGAAAGTGTTTCCATCGAAGCAATAAGCTTCTTTGCAAGGTATGAGCTATCATCTGTTATCTTGTTTGCGTATGTAGATGGAATACTTCCGTATACTGTATTAAGTGCTTTGATTATTTCGTTATTTTGTGAAACATACATTCTCAAATCTTCGGTCATATCAGAGTTCTTTGAAATATGTTTAACTGCCGCCTTGCATGCATCGTTCTTGTTATCGTCAAGGAAAGTAAGTGCAAGCACGTTGGTACGTGTGTAATATTCAAGCAACATATCTATAAGAGCATCGTTTTTGTTGTCATTTAGATATTTATCATATATGTCATAAAAGTCTGCAACGTCGTCATGAGCTTTCTTTACGTATGCATCAATGTTGGGACAGTCCTCAACAGATTTTAAGAGACGATATATATTAAGTGAAAATTCAACCTCAATATCGTCAAACACTTCTCTGCGTCTGTTTGTAACAGTATTGGCGATTTTTTTCTCAGACTTTGTAAGTTCGCCATCGTGAGAAGTTTCTGAATTATCAACAAAATTCCTGTAATCTGTTTGCTTGCAGGCGTCAATATACATTTTGCAAGCAGCAAGTTGCTGTTCATAAACTAAATCGTCTATCTGAGAAAGTGAAGTGTAATTGGCATTTTCATTAACACCGGGCAATACATTTACCACAGTAATCTGAGAAAGCGTAGTTGTGATGTTGTTGTTATTATCGTTGCCCGAACAACCACTTAGCACAAAAGATATTAAAATGCAAAACACCAGATATAGTGTAATAGTTTTTTTCACTGTGCTTACTCCTTTTGTTCGTTTTCTTGGGACACTGATTCAGTATTCTTCTTATGCACTGATTCGGTGTAAACTGTATTTCTGGAAGGCTTATCACCATAGCTGTATCTGTATGCATAATTGTAACTATAGTTATCGTAGCTATAACCTCCATAGCCATACTTTCCGTTATCATATGAAGAATATCTCTTGTAAGAATAACGTGAGTAGCGTGATAAACCGTATCTTTTGCCATATGACTTTCCGTATGAGCCATAGCCGGAGTTTGTGATGTCGATATCGTTTACAAAGAAGCCGAGAAGTTTTACATTTGCAAGCTTTAAAAGATTTATCGAGTGGCTTACGCTTTCGTGGTTTGTAATACCCTCACGTACAACAAGCACAACTCCCGATGAAAACTTCGAAATTGTAGCAGCGTCAGTAACTATTGAAACGGGTGGCGTATCAACAAATATGTAATCGTACTGAAGCTTAAGTTTTTCTAAAAGATGTTGCATTGCCTCACTACCCAGAAGCTCGGCAGGGTTTGGAGGTATTGAGCCTGATGTAAGAACGTCAAGACCGTCTCGCTCGTCTCTGTATACAACTTCTTCAAATGTTTTTTGCTTTGATAATACTGTAGAAAGACCGTTGTCTTTAATTAAACCAAGATATTGGTGTGCTCTTGGTTTTCTCATATCACCGTCTATGAGCAGGACTCTTGCGCCTGTAAGTGCAAAGGTTATTGCGAGGTTTATTGTTGATGTGGTTTTACCCTCACCCGAAGTAGAACTTGTTATAATTATTGTTTTACATTCTTTGCTTTCAGAACCGGAAACCGAGAAGATTATGTTTGTTCTCGCAGTTTTGTAAGCCTCCCTGATAATAAATGGAGTCTTTTTGTTAAGAATTGCCATCTGATTTCTCTTAAGGGCAATTTGCTTCCACTCCTGCTGAGTCATCTTCTTTTTTACAACGGGACTATTCTGGTTTTCTTTTTTTTCCTCATTAGTTGTTTCGTTATTTATTTCGATGTTTGTTTCGTTGTTTATCTCGTTATTTATATCCGACACGGTTTATCGCTCCTATCTGTTTACATTTCTAAAATATTTGGGATTTCGCCCAAAACAGGCAATCCATATTTTATAGTAAGCTCTTTTGAACTCTTAACTCTTGTATCAAAAATGTTGATAACAAACACTACAAAAGCTGCTAGAATTACGCCTGCCAAAAAGCCTATAATACCGTTTCTGAAAGCGTGGTTTCCCTGAGCAGTAGTTGCTTCTACGGGATATTCTATTGCTTTTACGGAGCCACCCTCAAAAATCTGTTGAATTTTTGCAGGGGCATTTCTTAAAATACTTTTAGCTATGAGGTACGCGTCATGTGAATCGGTTGTTGTAACCGAAATACTTATAATATTTGTATCGTTTAAAGCGGTATAGTTCACCATACGCGAAAGTGAAGTTACTCCGTATTTATTTTCTATATCATCGGATATTGTTTCCATAAAAGGACCGCTCTGTAATACTTTTATATATGTAGGTAACAGTGTTGCTGCATTTCTTATACCAACCGCATCTACGTCCTCGGAGGTTTGCTCCTTTACTGTGTTAACGTATAAAGTGCAGGTGGATTTATATTCGGGAACAGAAGTGATTTTTGTATATGCGTAAGTTCCTCCGCCTATTACAATACCCATTACTACAAGAAGCCACCAGAATGCAAGCATCATATTCACAATATCAATTACAGAAAGCTGACTTTCGGGTGCTTCGTTAGATGGTGTTGCAGCAGTGTTAGATTGCACAGCCGTCGCATTTGTTAATTTTTCTTCCATGATAATAATGTATACCTCCTATGTATGTAATAAACACATATATTCCATTATATTATATCACAGTCAAAAGGAATTGTCAATTAAATTTAGATGAATTATTTATATATGCATTATAAACAAATTTGTTGATTAGTCTTGAAAAATAGTAAAAAATCAAGTATAATGTAAAATAGGATGCTTTAGTTTGTTATGAGAAAATAAAAAACTATACATAATAAAGGAGATATATATGAACGGAATAACTGTTAAGGAACACAACTCCAACAAAGGAAAAATTATATTAATAATACTTGTTGTAGTGCTTGCAATAATACTTGTTGCAGCGCTTATAGGCAGAACAGACAGTAGGGGCATAACTCTTAATACACAGTATGAGCAGCTGATTATTGAAGACGGTCAGGATACATTTGAGGTTGCCGCTATTTTAAAGGAAAAGGAAATAATAAAATATCCGTATATGTTTATAGCGCAGTCAATTATGGGCGGATATCACGGAAGCTTTCAAAAGGGTGTGCTATCCATAGAGAACGGAATGTCGTATAAGGATATTTTAGATATGCTTATTGCCCCTGCAAGAAACACCGAAAAAGTAGTTGTTGCCGCAGGTGAGGAAATGAAAGAAATTTCTAAAAAGTTGCACGATATGGGTTTAGTACCGTGGCAGGATTTTTACGGAGCACTTAGCACAAAAGAAGCATATAATTATCCGTTTCTGGCAAATATACCTGAGCGTGATAACCTGTTTGAGGGATATTTGTATCCTGCAACTTATGAAATATCAAAGGAAATGACCTCATACAACGTTGCCGAGCTTATGCTCGATACCTTTAACAAGCAGTTTAAAGAGGAATATTATACAAAAGCGCACCAACTTGGATTAACAACAGATGAGCTTGTTATTCTGGCTTCGATAGTAGAGAGAGAAGCACCAAAAGGCGCGGATTTAAACAGAATTGCAGGTGTGTATTTTAACAGATACAAGTGCGGCTTTTGTCTTGAATCGGTAGGCTCAATACAATACATTTTAGGCGACAGAAGACCCGTTATATCAATTTCCGAAACAAAAATTGAATCACCGTATAATACGTTTATTCGTGCAGGACTTCCATTAGGTCCTATCTGTTCACCAAGCACAGACGCTATCGAGGCAGTTTTGAATTACACACAAAATAACGAATACTACTACGGTCAAAGAGAAGACGGAACAACTTTCTTTGCACAAAATTACAACGATTACCGAAAAGAGCTCGAGGCGGCGCCTATGACAGTTACACTCGATATAGATGTATATCAAAATCAGGACAGCAAAATTCAATAAAGTCTGAATAAAATTGCCCATCTTACCATTTTCAAAAGCCCGGAGTATCAAACATACGCCGTCGCTTTTTCAAGTGGCAATATGAACAATTTTCTCTCAGACTTGGTGTGCCATCGGGCACTGAAAGGAACAACTAAAAATGATTGAATATGATGAGAACGCCATAGTTCCTCCGTATATAACAAGTTATTTAAGAGAAAAGACAACGCATAAAGACGAGTTTTTGCATTATCTGGAGGAATATGCCGAGAAAAACAGTATCCCGATTGTCGAGCCTGAAACTGCAAGATTTCTCTCGGTAATAACAAAAATAAAAAGACCAAAGCGGGTTTTGGAGGTTGGTTGTGCAATCGGCTATTCTGCTATATTGATGGCGCAGAGTATGGACGAAGACGCAAAAATCATTACAGTGGAATACAATCACGATCTGGCTCTTATAGCACGCGAGAACATAAAAAAAGCGGGTTTTGAGGATAAAATCACCGTTGTTGAAGCAGACGCCAAGGACTATATATACACAATAGAGGAAAGTGAGTATTTTGATATAATATTCCTCGACGGACCAAAAGCACATTATATGTATATGCTAAATAAATGTGTTGATCTGTTAAAGACGGGGGGAATATTGATTTCGGACAATGTTTTATATAAGGGTATGACACCCGACGACAATCACGTTGTAAGAAGAAAAATAACAATAGTAAAAAGATTAAGAGCATATATAGATTTGCTTATGGACCATAAAATGTTGCAGACCTCACTTTTATCACTTGGTGATGGCGTAACAATTTCGGTTAAGATATAATATTGAAAGGGAATTTTGCAAAAATGAAAAAGCCTGAATTATTAGCGCCTGGAGGCAGTTTGGAAAAATTAAAAACGGCAATAGACTTTGGCGCAGACGCAGTGTATATAGGCGGCGAGGCATATAGTCTGAGAGTAGCGGCGGAGAATTTTAGCATTGAGGATATGAAAGAGGGTATAAAATATGCTCACGACCGCGGAAAAAAAGTGTATCTTACCGCAAATATACTGCCTCATAATGATGATATAGAAAAATTCGAGCAATTTATCGAGGAAGTGCGCCCGCTTGGTTTTGATGCAATCCTGATTGCAGATTTAGGGTTGTTTGATATGGTGCGCTCTCTTGCTCCTGAATTGCCAATTCATATAAGCACACAAGCAAATAACGTAAATTACCGCAGTGCAACAATGTGGCATAAAATGGGTGCAAAACGTGTTGTGTTAGCTCGCGAAATGTCTTTTAAAGAAATTAAAGAAATACGCGAAAAAATTCCTGAGGATTTAGAGATTGAAGCATTCATACACGGTGCTATGTGTATTTCGTATTCGGGCAGATGTCTTTTATCCAATTATATGACAAACCGCGATGCAAATCAGGGCGCGTGCTCGCATCCGTGCAGATGGAACTATAAGCTTGTAGAAGAAACAAGACCTAACGAATATATGGATATATTCGAAAACGAAAGAGGAACATTCATATTCAACTCAAAGGACCTGTGTATGATAGAGCATATTCCCGAATTGGTTGAGTGCGGAATTTCGAGCTTTAAATTAGAGGGCAGAGTAAAGACCTCGTACTATGTTGCAACGGTAGTCGGCGCATACAGACGCGAAATTGACAGATATTTTGAAGACCCCGAAAATTACAAATTTAATCCTGAGGAATTGGAAGAGCTTTGTAAGGTAAGCCACCGCCCTTATACTACGGGTTTTTACTATCATAAGCCCGATAAGGATACGCAGGTGTATACCGACAGCTCATATATAAGGGACTACGACCTGATAGGCATGGTTGAGGAGTATGACGAAAAAACAAAAATGGCAAAAATCACTCAGCGCAACAGATTTTTCAAGGGTGATGAAATAGAGATTATTCAGCCTCAAAAGCCATACTTTAAACAGATAATCACCGATATGAAAAACGACAAGGGTGAGGACATAGACGTTGCTCCGCACGCGCAAATGACAGTTTATATAAACTGTGATGAGCCTGTTGGGGAGGGCGCAATGCTCCGCAAAAAGAGAGCCGATAACTAAAATGATACGAATAAGAGATATAAAGCTTCCCATCGGGGAGGATATATACCAGAAAATAAAAAAAGAAATACCAAGTGCAAGGGATATAACAATTATAAAGAAATCTCTCGATGCACGAAAAAAACACGATGTTCATTATGTGTACACTGTTGATTTGTGCGCAGATGATGAACTTCTTTTGGTGAAGAAAAATAAACATGCAGAGTTTTCTCATAAAACGTCATATAAGTTCCCACGGGGTAAAAAGAACAGTGCACCCATAGTAATTGCAGGTGCCGGCCCCGCAGGTTTGATGTGCGCTTATGTCTTGTCGGAGAACGGATATAAGGTAATACTCTTAGAGCGCGGCAAATGTGTTGAGGAACGAAAAAAAGACGTCGATAACTTCTCTAAAAACGGAATTTTAGATGAAAATTCAAATGTTCAGTTTGGTGAGGGCGGTGCAGGCACATTTTCGGATGGTAAGCTCACAACAGGAACAAAGGATTTTCGTATAAAAAAAGTTCTCGAGGTATTTGCCAAAAACGGTGCACCCGAAGAAATTATGTATCTTGCCAAGCCGCATATAGGAACGGATAATTTGTATAATATGGTACGTTCTATGCGTCGTGAGATAATAAAAAACGGTGGCGAGGTACGTTTTGAAAGTCAACTCACCACACTTAAAATACAAGACTGTAAAATAACGGGTTGTGTAGTAAATAATGACTACACAATAGAAACTCAAAAAATTGTACTTGCAACGGGACACAGTGCAAGAGATACCTATGTAATGTTGAAAGATTGCGGTATCAAAATGGAGCAAAAAAGCTTTTCTGTTGGGGGAAGGATAGAACACCCACAGGAAATGATAAACAAGGCTCAATACGGAGAATTCCACAAAAAACTTGGTGCGGCAGACTACAAGCTATCGTGTCATCTCGAAGATGGCAGAGGTGTGTATACATTCTGTATGTGTCCTGGTGGGTATGTTATGGCGTCAGCCTCCGAAAAGGGTGCAATAGTAACAAACGGTATGAGCTACTATACGCGCGATGGCAAGAATGCAAACAGTGCCTTACTTGTTAGTGTTACACCGGGGGATTTTGGCTCTGATGATGTATTGGCGGGAATGTATCTTCAACGTGAAATTGAAGAAAAAGCATACAGAGTGGCAAATAACACGTATAAAGCGCCTGCTCAGTATGTTGGTGATTTTTTAGGCACGGGAGTCAGTGGAGAAAAGGTAGAGCCTACGTATCAAATGGGTGTAACGTGGACTGATATATCCGAAGTTTTACCCGATTTTGTTGTAAAAGCAATGCGCGAGGGGCTTATTAAGCTTGATGGCAAGCTACCTGGCTTTGCAATGTCTGGAGCGGTTATAACAGTACCCGAAACACGCTCATCAGCACCGGTAAGAATTTTAAGAGATGAAACAATGCAGTCAAATATAGAAGGTTTGTACCCTTGCGGTGAGGGCGCAGGCTATGCAGGCGGAATTGTTTCGGCGGCGGTAGACGGTATCAAGGTTGCCGAGGCGGTTGTGGTGTAATATTGTATTTTTGTTTAAATAACTGTAAATAATAAGCACGAGGTGAAAAAAGTGCTTATTATTTTTTTTCGTACATTAATATTGTATTTTGCAGTTATAATATCTTTGAGGATAATGGGTAAACGTCAGCTTGGCGAGCTTCAGCCATCGGAATTGGTTGTTGCAATAATGATTTCTGACCTTGCATCTGTGCCTATGCAGGATATTGATATTCCTATCCTCACGGGTATAATACCAGTACTTACACTTATTATGGCAGAGGTGCTTTTATCGTACCTTGCGCTCAAATTCAAATGGGCACGAAAGGTTATAACGGGCGAGCCGAGCATTGTTATATATAACGGTAGAATAATCGAATCCGAGCTAAGGAAACTCAGGTTTAATCTTGACGATTTAATTTGGGAGCTGAGATTTATCGGAAGTGCCGACATTCGCGACGTTGAGGTTGCAATAGTAGAAACAAGCGGTAAACTGAGTATAATAGAAAAGAAAAAAAGCGGCGGCGATGGCTCTGTGCCCTTTATGGTAATATCCGACGGTACTGTAAATGAAGAAGAATTAAAGCGCAGCGGTTATTCACTGTCCGTAATAAAGAAAAAACTCGAAAAAAAGGGTATAAAATCAATAAAAAAGGTGTTTATTGCATCACTTTCTGATGATGGTGAGTTATTTGTTCAGGAGAAGATAAAATAATATGAGAAGTGTTATTATTGCATTGACAATTATTGCTCTGAGTGTTGGAGGAAGCATAGCATATACAAGCCACCTCGAAAAAACCTCCGAAAAAATGCTATTAAAAAATGACGACATAACTATGCATATTCTTGAGGAGAACTATATAGAGGCTGTGGGCGAAACCAAGTCTTTAATAGATTTTGTGCGAAAAAAGCGCGCGCTTATGGATGCGGTTGGAAACCATCAGGAGCTTGACGATATAGAGGGCTATCTTGCCGAGCTTTTAGCATTTGCCGAGGAGGAGGATAAAAAGCAGGCGCTGTCAAGGTGCTACAAGCTTGATTTTTTAATAAAAAGTCTGCCGAGAAATTTTAAATTAAAAATAGAAAATATTCTATAGTAGATATAAACTCTTAAGAGGACAGTCTGTATCAATTCTATTGCCAAGACATATAAATCCTACGGATTTGAAACTCGCAATGTCGAATCAACACAGACTATCCTTTTTTTCTTGTCAGTTTACACAAAAGTGTAAAAATTGTGTGATACAAAGTAACAGTTTTTTTACACACGCGTTCGAAAACCAAGAATTTACGCCATATTTTTTTATAAAAGTAAAATTAATGTCTTAAAATGCGTTAAAAAGACGCATTTTTTGTGTGCAAAAATGTAAATGTGCCAAAAAAGCAAAAAACATATTGAAAAATGTAGAAATTTGGTATATTATAGCCTAAACACAAAAAGGAGGAAAATAAAATGTCAAATAAAGTATCACTTTTAGTTGCAGATTACGAAAATAATACTGTAATGTCTTTAGAGGAATTCTTTCAAAGCAAAGAAAAAGCACACTCAATCACATTCAAATATGGAGAGGATAGTTACATAATAAAACCGCAACCGTTCGAAAGTGAAGTGGTGGAGAGTAACAAAACAGGGAATGACACTTCAAGAAAAAATCTTGAATTTACCGTAAGCGAGCACCTGAGAAATATCGGTGTACCGCCACACATAAAGGGGTATCAGTATTTAAGAAAAGCCATAATAATGTGTATTGAGGATATAACTATTCTCGATTTTATAACCAAACAGTTATATCCCGATATTGCGAAAATATTCAATACCACCTCCGACAGAGTAGAAAGGGCAATGCGCCACGCTATCGAAACTGCGTGGGTAAGGGGAAGAAACTCGTCAGTTGAGCAGATATTCGGCTACAGTAACTTAAATAGCATACGTCCCACAAACTCAGAATTTATTGCAACCCTTTCCGACAAAATACGTTTACAGATTAATGCACCGTGCTGATGTATAAATCCATAAGTTTTTGGAAATAATGGCAAATACTAAAAATTTTTTGGAGGCTATTATGGAAAAAAAGAGTAATATAATAATGGTTTGTGCATATGTATTGCTTGTAATTATGTTTTTTGGAGCAGGGTTTTTTGTTGGTATGCTCCGCACCCCAAAACCCGTTGTATCAAGAACGGTATCTAAAAACGAGCTTATGAGTGTATCAATGCCAACAACAATCACCGAGAAACTGCAATACAGTGTTAAGCTAAAAGACGACGAGCTTAGTCTTTTAAGAGTAACACAAAGCGGTGAAGAAATGATATACAGCATAAAAATAAGTGTAAGTATGTTCCCAAAAGATGACATTGAACAACTTAAAGAGGGCATAGAATGTCAAAGTCTTGACGAAGCACGTGCCTTAATCGAAAACTTTGCAAGCTGATATATTTATTAACAAATTAAGGAATTTATTAATAAAAAAAGTCATTTATTAACATTTTGTTAAATTCGTATTTTGGAGAAAATGAAAGAAAAACAGAGTAATTAAAAGAAAATTTAACCAAAACCCTTAAAAACGAACATTGTGCACGTTTGCTTATTTCACTAAAAAGTACCATAATATCTATTGTTAGCAATCCAACGAGGTGAGTGCTAATGATGGGCGATTTGCTTGGAAATCGCGGTATTTATAAAGAAATTATTTTTTAGGAGGTAACAAATTATGACCATAAAACCATTGGCAGACAGAGTTGTTATAAAAATGCTCGAAGCAGAGGAAACAACAAAAAGCGGTATCATTTTAACTGCAAAAGCACAGGAGAAGCCACAGGTTGCACAAGTTGTAGCAGTAGGCCCTGGCGATAAAGACGTAGTTATGGAAGTAGCGGTGGGTGATAAGGTGCTTATTTCTAAGTATGCAGGCACAGAGGTTAAGCTTGATAACGAGGAATACACAATTTTAAAGCAATCAGATATATTGGCAAAAGTTACTGACTAATGCAATATAAAAATAAAGAAAAGAGGGTTTAAATAATGGCTAAACAAATCAAATACGGTCAAGAAGCAAGACACGCTCTTGAAAACGGTATAAATCAATTAGCGGATACAGTTAAAATAACACTTGGTCCAAAGGGAAGAAATGTTGTTTTAGATAAGAAGTTTGGTGCTCCGCTAATCACTAATGACGGTGTTACAATAGCAAAGGAAATTGAGCTTGACGATGCATTCGAAAATATGGGTGCACAGCTTGTTAAAGAAGTTGCAACAAAAACTAACGACGTTGCTGGAGATGGTACAACAACTGCAACACTTCTTGCACAGGCACTTGTAAGAGAGGGCTTAAAGAACGTTGCCGCAGGTGCAAACCCGATGATTATAAGAAAGGGTATCCAAAAGGCAGTTGACGAGGCAGTTAAGAATCTTCTTTCATCTGCAAGAAAGGTTTCGGGTAAAGACGATATTGCAAGAGTAGCCGCAGTTAGTGCAGCAAACGAGGAAGTTGGCGCATTAATTGCAGATGCAATGGAAAAGGTAACTGCTGACGGTGTTATCACAATAGAAGAATCAAAAACTGCAGAAACATATTCCGAGACAGTTGAGGGTATGCAATTTGACAGAGGTTATATAACACCTTATATGGTAACTGATACAGATAAGATGGAAGCAGTTATCGACGATGCATATATTCTTATAACAGATAAAAAGATTTCTAACATACAAGAAATTCTTCCATTATTAGAGCAGCTTGTTCAGGCAGGCAAAAAGATGGTTATTATTGCCGAAGATGTTGAGGGCGAAGCACTTTCAACTCTTATTGTTAACAAGCTCCGAGGTACATTCACTTGTGTGCCTGTTAAAGCACCTGGCTTTGGCGACAGACGTAAGGAAATGCTTCAGGATATTGCAATTCTTACAGGCGGTGAGGTTATATCTGAGGAGCTTGGTCTTGAGCTTAAGGACACACAAATATCACAGCTTGGCCGTGCAAGACAGGTTAAGATTATGAAGGAGAACACTGTAATTGTTGACGGTGCAGGCTCAAAAGACGAAATAGCTGCAAGAATAAGTGTAATAAAGAATTCTATTGCAGCGTCAACTTCTGAGTTTGATAAAGAAAAACTTCAAGAAAGACTTGCAAAGCTTGCAGGCGGTGTTGCAGTAATCAAGGTTGGTGCGGCAACAGAAACAGAAATGAAAGAAATGAAGCTGAGAATCGAAGACGCTCTTGCAGCTACAAAGGCAGCAGTTGAAGAAGGTATAATTGCAGGCGGCGGCACAAGCTATATCGACGTAATAGGTGCGGTTGAAAAACTTCTCGACACAACAGAGGGCGACGAAAGAACGGGCGTGCAGATTGTTATTAAAGCACTTGAAGAGCCTTGCTGGCAAATTGCCAAGAATGCAGGTCTTGAGGGCAGTGTAATTGTTGACAAAGTAAAAGCTCAAAAAGCAGGTGTAGGCTTTAATGCACTTAAGGAAGAGTATGTAGATATGCTCGAAAATGGTATTGTTGACCCTGTAAAAGTTACAAGAAGTGCTCTGCAGAATGCTGCATCAGTAGCTTCTATGGTACTTACAACAGAGAGCCTTGTTGCAGATAAACCGGAGCCTCCGGCGGCTGCACCGGCTATGGATCCGTCATCTATGGGCGGAATGTATTAATCAAAAAAGGTGTTGCTTAAGCAACACCTTTTTTAATGCTTAAATTTAAAAATACCGTTGTTTTTTGACGGATTTTTAATAAAAAGGTACAAATATAAAAAATTTTAAGAATAAAAAAGGAATTGAGGGGTGAATAATCGTATTATATATTAGAGAAATTTTTACTGAGGGGGTGAGGTCTTAATGGCACGCAGAATAACCGATGAGCTTATAACAGAGGTCTGTATTCAGAGTGATATAGTAGACTATGTATCGCGCTACAGTACACTAAAAAAAGCAGGTCGTGATTATATGGGACTGTGTCCGTTTCATAACGAAAAAACACCGTCATTCCACGTAAACCGCGAAAAACAGCTTTTTCATTGCTTTGGTTGCGGTGCAAGCGGTAACCTCCCTCAGTTTGTAATGAGGACAGAAAACCTCGACTTTATAGAAGCAATAAAGCTTATGGCAGAGAAAGTGGGTATTGATATAAGCGACGACGATGCCTACGACGACAGAACTCATGCCATAAGAAAAACCATACTTGCAATGAACAAAACTGCAGCAAGATTTTTCTACCAAAAGCTAAAAGACGAAAAACAGGGCGAAGAAGCGAGAAGATATTTTGCAAAAAGAAAAATAACGCCGCAGACAATAATAAAATTTGGCTTAGGATATGCACCAGGTACAAAAACTGCATTGGTAGACCATTTAAAAGCGCAAGGCTACACCACCGAGCAGATGATTATGGCAAGCTTAGCGGTAGAAAGAAAAGGTGTTGTTGTGGACAAGTTCCGCGACAGAGTAATGTTCCCCATAATAGACGTAAGAGGAAACATAATAGGCTTTGGCGGAAGAATAATGCACAACCAAAAAGAAATAAACGGATACAAAATTCCCAAATACTTAAATTCATCCGACACGCCCTTATTTGACAAGGGCAAAAACTTATTCTCGCTTAACTTAGCTAAAAATGCAAAATCAACCGAGCTTATTCTGTGCGAGGGATATATGGATGTAATATCTGTGCATCAGGCGGGAATAATAAATACTGTAGCAACTCTTGGAACAGCCATAACAGAAAATCAGGCAAAGCTCATGTTAAGATATGCAAAAGAAATTGTTATTTGCTACGACAGTGATGAAGCAGGAAAAAAAGCGGCACTTAAGGCAATAGACATAATAAATGCCGCAGGCGGCAGAGCAAGAGTAATAAAGCTAAGAGATGCAAAAGACCCCGATGAATATATAAAAACATACGGTGAGGCAAGCTTTAAGAGTGCACTTAAAAATGCAGTGCCCTCAACTGAATTTAAAATATCACTCATCAAAAGTGAGTTTGATACAACCACAACAGACGGTAAAATCCGTTTTGTGAGTGCAGTGTCGGATATTTTAGTAGGTGTAAAGGACGCAGTAGAGGTTGATGCATACATAAAAAAGATAGCAGAGGAAATGGATATTTCCAAAGATGCAATATATAGCGAATATCGCAAAAAAATATCACCAAACAGCGCAAATTATAAGGAATTAAAGCGAAATACCGGTATAAAACGGAGCATAAATACCGATAATTCTAAGGAGTTGGTTTCGCAAAAGCTTATAGAATGTCAAAAGCGTATTCTGGGACTTATTGTATCATCAAAAAAATTATATCTCAAAGTTAAGGATAAGATAAAGGTTGATGAGTATGCAACTCCGTCATATAGGAGATTAGCAAAGGCGATATACGATTGCTACGAAATTAACGACGCTATTCCCGAGGAGTCTATGCTTTTGAATGAGTTTTCGGGTGATGAGGACGCAATACGAGAAATAACTGCTGTATTTTATAATATGGAAATATACGATGCTGATGAAGAAGCATTGAATGAACTGATTTTAAGTATGGAGCTTGAAAGGGTAATTTTGCAGATAAATAACGAAACTGACCCCGTAAAGCTCAACGAACTTATAAAGAAGAGAACATTAATGGAAAACAAACAGTAAAAGATAAATACACGTTAAAGAAAGGGTTGTTAAAATGGACGAGAATAAGAACAAAATCGAAGAAATAGAAAATCAAGAAAGCGCAGAGAATGCAGAAAAGAAAGAGAAAATAAAAAAGACCTTGCTCGAAAAAGGTAAAAAGAACGGAATGTTAAGCTACAAAGAGGTAGTTGCCGAGCTTTCGAGCATAGAAGTAAGCCCTGACGAAGTCGAGATTTTCTTGGATGAAATTGAACAAAACAAGATAGAGCTTACCGAAGACGATATGGAAAAAGAACTCGAGGAAATGGGCGATGACGAAATCACCAAAGAAGAACTTGAGGACCTTTCCGTGCCTGAGGGCATAAGCATAGACGACCACGTAAAAATGTACTTAAAGGAAATAGGTAAGGTTGATTTGCTTACTGCTGAGGAAGAAACAGACCTTGCAAAAAGAATGGCTGACGGTGATGAGGAGGCTAAAAAACGTCTTGCAGAAGCAAACCTACGTCTTGTTGTAAGTATTGCAAAGAGATATGTCGGCAGAGGTATGATGTTCTTAGACCTTATTCAGGAGGGTAATCTTGGTCTTATAAGAGCAGTTGATAAATTCGATTACACAAAGGGTTACAAATTCTCGACCTATGCAACCTGGTGGATAAGACAAGCCATAACACGTGCTATTGCCGACCAGGCAAGAACAATCAGAATACCTGTTCATATGGTAGAAACAATAAACAGACTTGTTAGAGTATCACGTCAGTTAGTGCAGGAGCTTGGCAGAGAGCCTACCCCTGAGGAGCTTTCGGAGGGACTTAATATGTCTGTAGAAAAGGTAAGAGAAATTTCTAAAATTTCGCAAGAGCCTGTGTCTTTGGAAACTCCTATAGGCGAAGAAGAAGACAGCCACTTGGGAGACTTCATTCCTGATGACGATGCACCTGCACCGTCTGAGGCGGCAAGCTTTGTTTTATTAAAAGAACAGCTTGGCGAGGTTTTAAGAACACTAACACCAAGAGAGGCAAAGGTTCTTAGTTTGCGTTTTGGTTTAGAAGACGGCAGACAAAGAACACTTGAGGAAGTAGGCAAGGAATTTGACGTAACAAGAGAAAGAATACGTCAGATTGAGGCAAAAGCACTAAGAAAGCTAAGACACCCAAGTCGTTCCAAAAAATTAAGAGATTTCTTGGATTAATTGAGAGGATAAAAAATGGATTGGATAAAAGTAATCGTCTTTACAACTTCAGACGGAATAGAGGCTGTATGCGGCAGACTCTATCAGTTGGGAATTACGGGAATAGAAATACAAGACGAAAAGGACTTTAAGGATTTTTTAGAGGAGAACAAACAATATTGGGACTATGTTGACGAAGAATTAATCCGCGAAAAAGAGGGTGAGACCAATATAAGTGTATATGTGCCAAACGATGTTGACGGTGCAGAAATGCTTGCACAGATCAGGGCCTCTATGCTCCAATTGAAAGAACTCGATACCAAAAAACAATTTGGAAGATTAGAAATTGAGATAGATAATATGAGCGAGGAGGATTGGTCTAATAATTGGAAGAAGTATTTCCACCCAATAGAAATCGGCACAAGACTTCTCATAAAACCCGAATGGGAGCAATTAACCAAAGAAACTGACAGGATAGTATTTGATATAAACCCCGGAATGAGCTTTGGAACAGGCTCGCACCACACTACACAGTTGTGTCTTGAGATGTTGGAAAAAACTGTAAAGAAAAGCGACAAGGTGCTCGATTTAGGTTGCGGAAGCGGAATATTATCTGTAATATCGCTTATGCTTGGTGCAAAAGAGGCGGATGCAGTTGATATTGACCCCAATGCAGTGGATACTGCATACGATAATGCAAAGCGCAACGGTGTAGATATAAGTACATACAAGGTCTATGCCGGAAATGTACTCACCGATGATGAACTGAATCAAAAAATCAGTGATAAGTACGATGTTGTGGTTGCAAATATTGTTGCAGACGTAATAATAGGCCTCTCACATAAAGCAAAAGAATATCTTAAAGATGGCGGTGTATTCATCACCTCGGGTATTATCGAGGAGCGCGAAGAAGAAGTTAAGGAAGCTCTTTTGGAGGCGGGCTTTAAAATATGCGAAATTCACAAGCGCAAGGATTGGGTTTGTATTGTTTGTAAATAAAGGGAGTGGCTTTGTTTGGCATTATATGTTATAGCAGATTTACATTTGCCCCTTGGTATAGATAAGCCTATGGATATCTTTGGTACTGCGTGGGATAACTACGTAGAACGTCTACGTGATAATTGGCAGAATACTGTAAAGCAAGACGATGTTGTTATGATTGTAGGTGATATATCATGGGCAACATATCTTGATGAGGCAAAAAAAGACTTTGAATTTCTGCATAGCCTTAACGGTAAAAAAATCATCTCTAAGGGTAACCACGATTATTGGTGGACTACGATGAATAAGATGAATAAATTCATTAACGAAAATGGTTTTGACTCCATTGAGTTTTTACAAAATAATCACTATATGTACGAAAACATTGCCCTTTGCGGTACAAGAGGGTGGAAGCATCCTGATTGGGATAATTTTAACAATGAGGACAAAAAATTATTTGAACGCGAGTGCATAAGACTTGAGTTATCTTTGAAGGCAATAGGTGAATGTGATGAGATTTATGTATTTTCACATTATCCACCCATCTCTGCACAAAAACAGGATAATAAATTCCGCCAGATTATGAAGCAATACGGTGTGTCAAAGTGCTTTTACGGACATTTACACCATGCCTCTCAGGCAAATGCAGTAAATGAGGTTGTAAACGGAGTGGAATATAGGCTTATTGCCGCAGATTATCTGAATTTTATGCCATTTAAAATACTGTGAGTTTGAGTAAAATTTCTGGCTTACACATTCGCTCTCATTTGCGTATAAAAAATACGCGTCAATCGTGCGAATGCACAATTTGAACAATTTTCTTTCAAACTATAAAGGATTAAAACTATGAAAAAGGGATTAAATGCATATCAGGTGAAAATAATTGCTATGGTTGCAATGTTTTTAGACCATTTTGCGCATATAGTAGTACTTTTACCCCTTGTGCAGAATGCAACCATTGCAACTATTATGAATATTATAGGCAGAATAACAATGCCTATAATGTGCTTTTTTATAGCACAGGGGTATCACCATACAAGCAATCTTAAAAAATATTTTTTGAGGTTGTTTGTGTTTGCAATAATTTCGCAAGTGCCATACTATCTGTTTGGAGTAGAAAATATACATACAAATTTTTGGGATTTTATAAAATATAACATATGTAACCTGAATGCTATATACACACTTTTTATGGGACTTTTAGCACTGACTGTTGTAAAATCGAATATTAATATTATATTTAAAACAACAGGTGTTTTATTGATTGCACTTCTGACATATAATAGCGATTGGAATATATACGGAGTTATATGGGTGCTGATTTTTGGAATGTTTCACGGTGATTTTTCAAAGCAAGCAGTGGGATTCTCTGTGGTTGCCTTAATAAGATGTTATGCAAACTACAGTTATAACTATTTTATACTTGCACTTCAATTATGTACGTTACTTGCAATTCCTGTGCTTTATTTGTACAATGGCGAACAGGGGAGAAAAAGCAAATATGGCTTTTATATATTTTACCCACTGCACCTGTTAATTTTGGGTCTTGTAAGATTATGGATGATGTCATAAAGAGGAGAGTTGAAAATGAAATTAATGTTTGCTTCGGACATACATGGCAGTGCATACTACGCCCAAGCTTTAAAAGAAAAATATTACGAGGAAGCACCGCAAAAGCTCATTCTTTTGGGTGATTTGCTCTATCACGGACCAAGAAACGATTTGCCAAAAGAATATGCACCAAAAAAGGTGATTGATATTTTAAATAGCTTAAGTGATAATATTTTGTGTGTAAGAGGTAACTGCGATACGGAGGTAGACCAGATGGTTTTAAATTTTCCCATTATGGCAGACTATATGGTAATGTATGTCGACGAAAAGGAGTTATACATAACACACGGTCATAAGTTTAACCCACAAAATTTACCTCCAATAAAAAACGGAGCATACCTTATGAACGGGCATACACACGTAAGTGCCAATGAGGAAATAAACGGTATTGTATATCTTAACCCCGGCTCAGTTTCAATTCCAAAGGAAAACACAGGCCATAGTTATATGATATACGAAAACGGAGAATTCATATTAAAGAGCTTAGTGTAGGGGATTTTATAGATAGATAGCTTGTTGATGTTTAGGACTTTTCAAAATATTTCATTGATTGTGATTTATATCCAATTTGTCCAAAATGCGACATATCATTTGAATGTGATTATCAAGCATATTGTGGTCATTGCGAACAGAAATTAAAATGGATACGTTATAATAAGATGAAACCAAGATATGCTGATGAAATAGGTTATTTTTAAAACTACTTGACAAGTGTAAAGTGATTTTTTATGAAAATTGAAAAAGAAATGTGAAAACTAAAGATGGTTACAACATACAAACTTATTTGCCAAATATTTTGTATTTAATCCTTTAGATGAGTTACGCATTTTGTTAGTTGTCTGTTGCAAAAGATGGCTAACTTTCTTTTTATTAAACTATAAATATCTTAATAGATGATGAAAATGTCTAAAATATATAAAAAATATATATTTCTTTTGTTAAAAGTGAATATTTCTTTTCGACGCAATATTTGATATAATTATCTTGGAGGGGTTTACTTTTTAAATCTTTATCTTTTTAATGTGAAGATTTAATTAACAAGATAGGAAGGACTAATAAAAATATATAATCAAAAGGAGATGAAAATTATGGAAATGTCAAATAAAAACTTCAAACATATGGATATTGGGTTTATTTTAGCGCATGGAAAAGAAATTTCGTCTCAAGAAGCTCTAAGGGATACTTGTCCTATAGAATGGAACGAAGATGTGTTAAATGGAAAATACAAAGAGAAGGTTATTATTAGATCAAAAGATAAAGAGGATAAATAATATGTGTAAAGTAGGAGACATTATTGTAGTTAACAAATGCAAGGATAATGGAAAAGAAATCGGTAGACATTCTTTTGTTGTTTTGAGCACAGACAAGGGAGAAGTGGGAGGAATGTCTTTCGATTTAGTATGTAATATTATGTCGTCACTAGAGGGTAAAGGGGAGGCATATAAAGAAAGAAAACTTTCATATCCTGAGAATATGCCTTATTCTCCTTCCCAAGAAAATATAGTGAATGGGCACGGTAAAGAGGGCTTTATAAAAGCGGGAGTATACTTTCTGTTTGATAGGAATACAATTGATTTCAAAGTTATCGGAAACATTGAGATTGAATTATATCTAAAACTTATGGAATTTATAAATAATATGAATCCTGCGGATATCAAATACATATTAGACAATTTATAATAGTAATTTAATAGGGTATCATATAAAAACTATACAGGGACAATAAAAACAATATTCTACATTATGCAGAAGACGCTACAATTGTAGTAGCGTCTTTTTGTTATGCTTTGATATTTATGATAAGAATTATGTATAAAAATTTAACTAAAAATCACTACCACATTTTTGATAGTGCCACTGCTTTGTAGTTTTGCCCAAAGCAAATATACCCCACAATGCTACACAAAGGAGTTGAATTATTATGTACACAGAATGGTGGAACAACTTAACTAATCGGGAAAACATATTTAAGGTGCCCGAAAGCCAATCTCTCTCCTCGGAGCAGAAGCGTCTTGCTTTTGAGTCGTGGTTAAGAGAACATTCAGCTGAGAAACATTTTGAATTAACTCACGTGGTTTACCAGAACTGTCCGTACCGAGAAATGTGATGAGATTGTATCCTAAATGTCCACCATATTTAACGTTGATAGTTACATTTTCATTGAACTGAACAAGGGTTACTGCCACATCATCATTCTCGTTAGGAATGGCTGCTTGATATGTAAGTATTTCATTCAAGATATGTTTTGCTACCACTTCAGCCACACATCCCTCTTGAATGTTAGCAGGAGAAATCATTTTCTGTTTGCTTTCTTGGGATGTTACTAATGGATTTAGAACAACTTGTGTTAGTTGAAGTGGTAAAGTTGAACCGACTTGAGTATTTTCTTTGATTTGGCTTTCTTTTGTAGGTTCATTATTCATTTTAGACCTCCTTAAAAATCACTGCCACAATGGTCACAATGATAGTTTTTTGCATTTCTACCCATACTAAAAATACCAAAAATTGAAGTATGGATAGCCTTGGATGTAATAGTAATCTTTCTAACATTAGTAGCTTTGCAATAAGGACAAGACACGCCAAATTTATTGCCTTTGTCTTTGCCTTCTAAGACTGCTTTGCCATGAGCCATTTTAGCTTGATCTGACTCCCACTTTCGGTTTCTTTCTCCCATCCATTTGATGCGGTTATCGAATAGAGTTTGGTCAAATTCAGAAGATGTTTTAACAAGTTCTTCTCTAAGGAGTTCTTTAGATTTATTAGATATTAAAGTAGTTCCTTCAATAAAATATTTGTCTGGAACCACATACATCATAGATTTGCAATGGTCGCATGGTTTATTCCTATCAGAAGAAATAATTCTATCGATTACTCTTCCACATTTTTTGCAAAAATAAAGCATTAAAATCACCTCTGTTTTATTATATCACAAACAAATCTTAAATACAAGTATTTCCACAAACTTGTAGCAGAATCTCTATAATTCTGCATATAAAATAGTACGATATTCAAAACATGGTTGACAATTTGAGAACTGTTTCTGGTGCGATTGGGGTGGCAGATATGTCTGTTGAGGCTATTGAAGACGTAGATTATGCAAAAGCACTTGATGGGTTGTCGTTAAAGCAAGCACAATTAATGTTAACAACTCAAGGTATTGAGAACATGGGTATTAAAGCGGATGAGACAATGCTTAATACTTTAAATGTCTATAAAATAAAGCTGAAAATTAGTGTAAAAAACGTGTATTTATAACGTGTACACGCTCATAATCATGCTCGAGCTTTTTAAGTATAATTTCCATTTCAGAGTCAGATGATTTGTTTATTATATATATCTCACGGTCAAAATACTTTGTGAGTGCATAACGGACAGTATATTCTATGCTGTTCGTTTTTTTTGCATTTATAAGCACAAATTTTGATTGTGTTGAAAGGTACGTATTAATGGAATGTTTTATCATATACGTAATAGCTATTATATAAAAAAGAAACAATATTGCTACCGCGTAGTTCATAGTATCACCGCCTTTTTTGATTAATTTAACTAATATTATAGTATTCCAAAACGTATATTTCGTGAGTTAAAAGGCTTGACAAAATGATGTAAAACATATAAAATATAATGGTACGGAAAGGAATGATTATAATTATGGGATTAACTTTAACTGAAAAAATTTTATCAGCTCATCTTGTAGAGGGTGAAATGATAAAGGGTAAAGAAATAGGAATAAAAATAGACCAGACACTGACTCAAGACGCCACAGGTACAATGGCATACCTCGAGTTTGAGGCTATGGGTGTACCAAGAGTAAAGACCGAAAAGTCAGTTGCATACATAGACCACAACACACTTCAAAGTGGTTTCGAAAATGCAGACGACCATAGATTTATCGGCAGTGTCTGCAAAAAACACGGAATATATTTTTCAAGACCGGGTAACGGTATCTGCCATCAGGTACACCTCGAAAGATTTGGTGTGCCGGGCAAAACACTTATCGGCTCCGACTCACACACACCAACAGGCGGCGGTATCGGTATGATAGCTATCGGTGCAGGCGGTATGGACGTTGCAGTTGCAATGGGCGGCGGCACATACTACATCACTTGTCCAAAGGTGGTTAAGGTTAACTTAACGGGCAAGCTTCAACCGTGGGTTGCTGCAAAAGACGTTATTTTAGAGGTATTAAAAAGACTGACTGTAAAAGGCGGCGTAGGCAAGGTTATAGAATACTGCGGCGAGGGTGTTGCAACGCTTTCAGTGCCAGAACGTGCAACAATCACAAATATGGGTGCAGAATTAGGTGCAACAACTTCAATCTTCCCGTCAGATGAGGTTACAAGAAAATTCTTAAAGGCGCAAGACAGAGAGGAAGTATACGTAGCACTTAGTGCAGATGCAGATGCAGAGTACGACGAGGTTGTGGATATCAATCTAAGCGAGCTTGTTCCTCTGGCTGCTTGTCCGCACTCACCCGATAACATAAAAACCTGTGCAGAGATTGGCAAAATGAAGATAGACCAGGTATGTATCGGCTCATGTACAAACTCATCACTTTTAGATATGTTAAAGGTTGCATATATTCTTAAGGGTAAAACAGTGCACCCCGATGTATCTCTATCTATTGCCCCGGGCTCAAAGCAAGTTCTTAATATGCTTGCCGAAAACGGAGCACTCTCTGCAATGATAGATGCAGGTGCAAGAATATTGGAAAGCGCTTGCGGACCATGTATTGGTATGGGACAATCACCAAACTCAAAGGGTATTTCTTTAAGAACATTCAACAGAAACTTTGAGGGACGTTCAGGCACAAAAGACGGGCAGATATATCTTGTATCACCTGAGCTTGCAGCAGCATCTGCACTCACGGGTTATTTAACAGACCCGAGAGAGCTTGGCGATATGCCTGAGTTTAAACTCCCCGAAAAGTTTACAATAAACGATAATATGGTAGTTGCACCCGTTAGTGAGGAGGATATGGACAGTGTTGAGGTACTAAGAGGACCAAACATTAAGCCATTCCCCGTATCAGAGCCAATGGCAAAAGATATAGATGCAAAATGCTCGCTAAAGGTTGGCGATAACATTACAACAGACCATATTATGCCTGCTGGTGCAAAGATATTGCCTCTACGTTCAAACATTCCTGCAATCTCAAAGCACTGCTTTGCAGTATGCGACGAAACTTTCCACGACAGAGCATTGGAAATGGGCAAGAGTGTAATTATTGGCGGCTCAAACTACGGTCAGGGCTCATCAAGAGAGCATGCCGCATTAGCACCGTTATATCTTGGTGTTAAGGCAGTTATAGTAAAGAGCTTTGCACGTATTCATATGGCAAATCTTATAAATGCGGGTATTGTGCCATTGCAGTTTGCAAATGAGAGCGATTACGATAAAATAGACCAGATGGACGAAATTAAAATTGCAGATATTGCAACTCAGATTGCAAATGGGGACACAATCGTTTGCGAAAACGTAACAAAGGGCTTCACATTCGAAGCAAAGGCAGAATTCTCCGAGCGTCAAAAGGAAATGTTATATGCGGGCGGACTATTAAACTATACAAAACAACAAAGTAAATAAAAATAAAAAAAGGATTAAATTCCAAATGGAATTTAATCCTTTTTTTATAGCATATCAGTATCAAGTACAACTGTAACAGGCCCGTCATTTGTGAGTGTTACTTTCATATCTGCACCAAATTCACCCGTCCCGACATTAATTCCTTGTGATTTTACATAATCTACAAACTCAAGATACATTTTGTTTGCAATATCAGGTGGCATAGCACCGTCAAAGCTTGGTCGGTTACCTTTTTTACAGTTCCAATAAAGTGTAAACTGCGACACAATAAGCATCGAGCCATCAACATCTTGTATGCTCAGATTTGTCTTTCCGTCTGCATCGTCAAAAATTCTAAGCTTTATAATTTTATCGGCAAGTTTTTTTATCTGCTCGTTTGTGTCGTCTTTACCAACACCCAAAAGCACAAGCAAGCCTTTTTCTATCTCGCCCGAAATTCTTCCGTCTATTTTAACATTTGCGTTCGTTACAACCTGTAATACTGCTCTCATATATATTCATTCTCCTCAATTTCTGTCTGTAGTTCTTCCCACTCGCTATACAGTGCCTCGAGCTTTGTATTAAGTTCATCAAGCTCAGTTGTGATTTCGGAGGCTTTTACATAGTCCGTTGCAATTTCGGGATTTAAAAGCTCATTGTTTTTTTGCCTAATCTCTTCCTCAAACTCTGCAATTTCCTCCTCCACCTTGCCAAAGCGGTTGAGTGTTTTTCTCTTTTGTGCTTCTAAACGTTTTTGCTCCTTATAGTCCACTGCACCCGAACTCACCTTTTTTTCTTCGACCGCTTCAGGAGTTTTGTGTTTGCTTATAAAGTCATCATAACCACCAATATAATTTTCGAGACCGTTGGGAGTAAGATACAGAATACGGTCTGCCATTTTGTTTATAAAATATCTGTCGTGCGAAACCATAAGCATTGTTCCGTCATAGTCTGAAAGTGCATTTTCTAAAGCCTCGCGTGATGCAATATCAAGATGGTTTGTTGGCTCGTCCATAATGAGAAGATTAACACTTTTCAGCATAAGCTTTGTAAGCTCTACTCGTGCTCTTTCGCCACCCGATAGCTTTTTTATCTGCTTAAATACGTCTTCGCCCTTAAAAAGAAAAACAGCAAGTGCATTGCGTATTTCGGTATTTGTCATAGTGGGGTAGGTATCGCGTATTTCGTCTATAATCTCATTTTCGGGGTTTAAGTTTTCTTGTAGCTGGTCGTAGTATCCAACCTCAGTGTTTGCGCCTATTTTATATGTCCCCTCTGTGCACTCATAAATACCTGTGAGAATTTTTAACAGGGTTGTTTTTCCGCAACCGTTAGGGCCTAATAAAAACACCTTTTCGCCCTTGTTTATGAGCATATTTGCATTCTTAAAAAGTCGGTTGTCGCCAAAAGACATACCAAGATTTTCACACATAAGCGCATCGTTACCACCGCCTGCAAGCGCCTTGAACGAAAAAGATATATCCTCTGTGCTTGTAAGAGGTTTTACAAGGTCTTTTTCGAGCTTTTCTATTACTTTGAGCTTGCTTTCGGCAGTTTTTATGTTCTTTTCTCGATTCCATCTGCGTTGTTGCTCAACAACACCCTCAAGACGTTCAATCTCACGCATTGTGTTCTCAAAATTTCGCTCCTCGGTTTTTTTGTCAATCTCACGTTGAGCCATATACTCGCTATAACCACCATTATAGCTCCTGAATCTGCCAACCTCCAACTCGAATGTTTTATTCGTTACCTTGTCAAGAAAATATCGGTCGTGCGATATAATTATAAATGCACCCTTATAGCTTTGCAAAAAGCTCTCAAGCCACTCGATACTTTCTACGTCAAGATGGTTTGTAGGTTCGTCAAGCAATAGAAGATTTGCCTGACTAAGAAGTATTTTGCCTAAAGAAATTCTGGTTTTCTGTCCCCCTGAGAGATTAGAAACCTTTGTATCAAAATCCACCTCGCCAAAGCCAAGACCAATAAGTGTACTCTTGATTTTATTCTTGTAAAAAAATCCGACTGATTTTTCAAATTCGTCTTGTAATGCAGTCTGTCGGTTTATAAGCTGTGTTATGTTTTGTGGGTTATTCTCTATCTCAAGACGAATATCCTCAAGCTCTTGCTCTATCTTAATAATATCTTCAAAAACATCAAGCATTTCCTGCATAATGGTGTTTTCGCTATCACTGCACGCATATTGCTCCAAGTAGCCGATTTTTGTGAACTTATTAAAAAACATTTCGCCGCCATCATAGTCCATCTCGTTTGTTATAATTTTAAAAAGTGTAGATTTTCCCGCACCATTTGCACCAACAAAACCAATTTTGTCGTTAGAGTCAACATTAAACGAAACACCGTCAAACAGTGTTTCGTCAAGGAACATCTTCTTTAAATTGCTCGCGTTAAGTAATATCATTAAAGTTTACCTTTCCAATAAATCATCAATACTTGCTCATAGGAACAAGACAGTGGTTTAGTATCTTTGTTCCGTACTCGGTGTCGGGGCACCATTTTCCGCCTAATTCTTCAAGTGTTTTTACTGTCCCTGCCCATGGTGTTGTTTTTACACTGTGGTATCTTGCGTGAGGCTCGCCATATGGCTCAACTCCTACATATGCCGACATATGATTAAAATGTCCTCGTGCACCCTCCTCGGGAGTTTCAAACGTTTCGTGTGCGTCCTTTTCGTCGTCGTTTCTACCATATACCTTAATTCCCGCCCAATTGTTCATATCCTCGGTTACAACACCTGTGTATTTACCGTAGTTTGTTTCCCAACCGGCTTGCGCATATAGTATTTCAGGGCGGATTCCCATAAGCTCGCCATAATACCAATAAGCAGTGGCAACGTTAATATACTTCTCGCTTGCACCTCGCTCGCGCGCCCATTGTTGTGCCTGCTCAACTGTGATTTGCGCCTCACCTAATATTGAGGTATCAAATGTGGGTTTTTCAGGAACAACGGGGGTGTTAGGGGTGGTGGGGTTTTGTGTCCCTAACTTGTTAATTGCTCTGTAGATAAGTGCACACGCCTGCGCACGTGTAAGGTTTGTGCGTGGCTTTATGTTTCCGCCATCACCCATAAGAATTCCCATATTTACTGCAGTAGCAAGTAATCCTCTGTGCTGGGGTGTAGTTTTTGCAAAGTCCGAAAATTGCATTAATACATCAGTGTTGGACTCCTCTGCACCGCATATCTTCATAATAGTAACAATAAAATCTTCGCGCTTTGCTTTGCCTAAACCGTCAAAATAATCATTGACTTCGGGTAAGAAATCTGCAGTGGCACACACATAAGGATATTCCCAACTATCTTTTTGTACGTCTCTGAATGGATTAGTGTCCCTTTCTTCTAAATTAAATGTAACAGAAAGTATCTTTGCCATTTGTGAACGTGAGAGTTTGTTAGATAGCATTAAATCACCGTACTCATCGCCTTGCATAATATTATTTTCCACACAGTAATTAACAGCATCTACCGCCCAGGGAAACTGTGCTTCCCATTCAGCGCAAAATGCTATTGTGGAGTTTATAGCAAATATTAATATCATTAAAGCAATAAATAATTTTTTCATAAATCTCTCCGTAAAATTCAAATTACACTATTAATTATATAATAATTACGCTCAAAAATCAAGTTATTTAATTAAAAATCAACATTATGTAACAAAAAAGTATATAAAGGTTGAATTTACAAAAAAATAGTGGTAAAATATAGTAAGTAAATGAGTAAGAGGAAGTACAATATGGCAAGCAAAACCGTTTACCCTTGCAAAAAAGTGCAAAATGGGGAAGTGTACAGTTGTTCTGATTGTAAAAATACAAGTTGTCAAACAAGGCAAAACAACACTAAGACCGCACAGGTGCAAATTTTAGAGGGTTATAATAAAGAGATACAATTAAATAAAAAAAGTGCTCTTTGCATAGATATCGGAACTAGCACAATCGTTTTTGAGTATTTTAAAAACGGTGTGTCGGTGGATACTTTTTGTGCTATAAATCCTCAAAAGACCTACGGTGCAGATGTGCTGTCAAGAATAAAAGCCGCAAATGAGGGTATGGGTAATGAACTAAAAAGGCTTGTTTGCAATACCCTTGCAGACGGTGTGGAAAAACTGTGCAATGGAGAAAAAATAGACGAGGCAATAATAAGTGGTAATACTGCAATGGTGCATTTGCTTTTGGGGTATCCTTGTGATAGCCTTGGTGTATATCCGTTTTCGCCATATAATACTGATACTGTTTATACCTCTTTTTCTGAAATTACGGGTATAATAGCATATGATTTCCCCACTACGATAATTGGCGCAGTGGGTGCATATATCGGCGGAGATATTGTAAGCGGAATATTGTTCTCGGGTATGGCTGAGGATAGCGACATAAGTCTTTTTATAGACCTTGGCACAAACGGAGAAATGGCAATAGGCAACAAAGAAGGTATTTTGTGTACGTCAACTGCCGCAGGGCCCGCATTTGAGGGCGGAAGAATTTCGTGCGGTGTGCCTTGCGTTGAGGGTGCAGTGTATGAGGTTGATATAAAAAACAATACAGTAAAAACAATAGGAAACAAAACACCGATTGGAATTTGCGGCTCGGGAATTATTGATTTAATTGCAAAGCTGCGTGAGGAAAATATAGTAGATAAAACGGGATTACTGATTGACGAGTATTTTGATAACGGGTACAGGGTTTGTGAAAATGTTATATTAACCCAAAGCGACATACGTGAAATTCAGATGGCAAAGGCGGCAATTCGCTCAGGAATTGATATTCTTATAAAAAATTACGGTGCAGAAGAAAAAGACATTAAAAATGTATGCCTTGCCGGCGGATTTGGTAACGGTATAGATGTTACAAGTGCTGCACAGATAGGTATAATACCACCAAAAATTGCCGACAGAGTTGTGAGTCTTGGAAACAGCTCACTTGGCGGTGCGGTGAAGTGTGTTATGGAAGATTTAAAAGACAAGGTGGAGTATATAAGAAAAATATCAAAAGAGATAATTCTCGGCAATGACGATGAGTTTGGTGAAAAGTATTTTGAGAGTATGAATTTTTAATAAAAAACCGTTTTGTTTTAACAAAACGGTTTTTTTATTCCTTAAACAATATTGTAATCTTTTTCCCGTCTTCGCCAATTTCGGTATTGGGGAAAATATCCGTTGCGTTAGAGATATAATTTTCGGGGTCGGGGAGTGCAGGGCTAAAATGTGTCAGCCACAGTTTTTCTGCCGTTGCCTCTTTTGCAATATTCGCCGCCTCGATAAACGTCATATGGCGTTTTTTTATTGCATCCTCCATTTTTTCGTTATCGCCATACATTCCCTCGCATATTAAGAGGTCCGAGTCCTTTGCATTTTCGATAATTAAGTCGGTAGGTCGCGTATCGGTGACATACGTAAGCTTTATGCCCTCCCGTGCCTCGCCGCAAACCTCGCCTGGCGTATATATGCGTTTTTCGTACTCAATGCTTTGTCCCGATTGTAATAAGCTCCAATACTTTACGGGTATACCAAGCTCCGTTGCCTTTTCTGGCAGGAATTTGGGGTTTCGGGGTATATTTATTGAATACCCCATACACTCTATTTCATGATATAGCCTGAACGATGAAATACTGTATCCGTCAAACTCAAAAGACTGTTCTTTTTCTTCAATCTCAATAAACTCTACATCAAAAGGAAGTCTTGGTGCTATAACACAAAGACTTTTTACAACGCTCTGTATCCCCTTTGGACCAATAATTGTCAAAGGCTGGGTTCTGTCGGAATTGCCTATTGTGAGCAGAAGTCCCGGCAAGCCCGAAATGTGGTCTGCGTGAAAATGTGTTATACAGATTACGTCTATATTCTTAAAGCTAAGCTGTGCCTCTCTTATTCCAATCTGAGTACCCTCACCGCAGTCGATTAAAATATAATGACCGTTGTATCTTGCCATAAGAGAAGTCAAATGCCGGCTGGGCAGAGGAAAAGTACCTCCGCAACCGATTAAACATACATCTAACATAAATATCTCCGCTTTAAACTACATATCCTGTCTGCCCTCGAGTGCTTTTACGAGAGTAATTTTATCTGCATACTCAAGGTCTGAGCCTATGGGTATTCCGTGTGCAATCCGTGTAACCTTTACATCAAACGGTGCAAGAAGCTTGTTTATATAAACTGCAGTGGCAGTACCGTTAACTGTCGGGTTTGTTGCCATAATAATCTCTTTTACCTGACCGTCTGTAAGACGCAACAAAAGCTCGTTTATTTTTAAATCATCAGGAGTTATACCGTCTATGGGCGACAGTGCGCCGTGAAGAACGTGAAAAAGTCCGCAATATTCGCCCGTTGCTTCTATTGCACTCACATCTTCGGGACTTTCTACCACGCAGATTATAGAGCGGTCGCGCTTTTGAGATGAACAGATATTACAAGGACTCTTATCGGTAAGATTCTGACAACACGAACAAAATGTTATTTTATCCTTTGCACCAAGAATATCCTCGCTCATTTTTTTAACCTGCTCAAAGGACATATTCTCTAATATGTGAAAAGCTATTCTTTCTGCGCTTTTTCTGCCTATACCGGGTAATTGCTCGAATTTTTCGATAAGGCTTTCTATTGCCGGTGCGTGCATATCTTAGAATAAGCCCGGGATATTAAGACCGCCTGTGATAGCGCTCATACCCTCAGCCATCATATCCTCTGCCTGTTTAAGTGCGTCGTTTACTGCTGCAATAACAAGGTCCTCGAGTGTTTCTACGTCATCGGGGTCAACTGCCTCGGGTGAAATACTTAGCGAAACAAGCTCCTTTTTACCGCTTACAACAGCCTTTACAACGCCGCCGCCAGAAGTTGCCTCAACAGTTTTTTCTTCGATTTCTGCTTGGATTTTCTCCATTTCCTCTTGCATTTTTTGTGCTTGCTTTACTACGTTGCTCACATTTTTGTTGGAGTTCATACCTGCTCCTGAAAATCCTTTATATTTTCCCATTTTTATATCTTCCTTTCAAATTTTATATTATTCTTAATCTTCATCATCTGCTGACATTTCGTCATCAGTTAAAAATTCTTCTTTGTCTTCGTCAAACTCCGACTGAGAAAAGTCAGTTTTATCCGAGGTGTAGTTTAAAAACTCTCTGTCGTCTGTGGGGTCGACAATCTCGGGAAAGTCATTCACAAGTGCACCTAAGGGGTCAACACTCTCTACTGCAGCAACTTCCTCTGCGGGAGTTGTATCGGTGGTTGATGGTGGTTGCAATGCCCACACGTCAATTATGCAATCATCATCAAGGTCGCTACGCCACACAACCTTTATGCGATACGTTGTCCCTGTTGCTTTTTCAAAACCGCTCTGGATATTTTCGATATATCTTTGTGCTAAATTTTTTTGCACTGTTTCGTCGCGGTTATACAGAAGTATTATACCCTCGCGGTCAATTGTTATATCACGGCCCATAAGCGGACCTGTAAGATAACCGTATGTGCTTATTATTGATTTTACTGTTGTACCCCAATTTTTAACAATTTTAACCAACGGATTTTGGCTATGCAGCTCGTCTTTTGGAATTGGCTCGTACAACCTTTTAGAAACCTCTTTTTTTGGCGGCACGGGAGTCGGCTCTTTTTTTTGGGTTTTCTCAACTTTTACACCGTTTTTTACTTTTTCCTCAAGCTCGGAAATTCTCTTTTCGAGTGCAGAGGCATCAAAAGATAGCGGTGCAGGGGGTGCTATGTTATTTTCCATTGAGCTTAATCGGTCTAATATTGCCTCGGGTGAACGGTCAATATCGGGGCGTGCAAGCTTTATAAGTGCCATTTCGTACACAATTCGTGGAGATTTTAGCCATTTTGCCTCTGATTGAGCGTCGGACAAAACCTTTGCGGAATGTGAAATCTTCTCAAACGTAAGCTTGTTTGATTGCGAACGAAGTGTTACAAGCTCCTCCTGACTGTAGTCTAAAGTGCTCTCCGATGACGGACTAACCTTAATAACCATAAGGTCGCGGATATATTTTATAAAAGAATCAATAAAATTCCTCAAATCCTTTCCGTCTGATAAAACACCATCTACAACCTGAAGAATTTCTTCTACATTAGAGTTTATAATTGCATCTAAAAGTCTGTAAGAGGTATCAAGGTCCGAAATACCAAGAGTCTTAATTATACTGTTTGCAGTTATGGTACTTCCGCAAGACGAAACCACTCTTTCTAAAAGACTCAGGCCATCACGCATAGAGCCATCAGCAAGACGTGATAGAAGTGTGAAAGCGTCATCGGAAATTTCGAGTCCGTCGCCATATGCAATCTGCTTCATACGTACAGTTATATCCGACGGAGAAATCCTCTTAAAGTCAAAGCGCTGACATCTTGATAGTATTGTCTGCGGAACTTTGTGAGGCTCTGTTGTTGCAAGTATAAATATAACGTGCTCAGGCGGTTCTTCCAAAGTTTTTAACAGCGCGTTAAATGCACCGCCCGATAGCATATGCACCTCGTCTATTATATATACGGTATATTTTGCAGTTGACGCCGCGTACTTTACATCATCGCGGATTTCGCGGATATTATCCACACCGTTGTTTGAGGCTGCGTCAATTTCGGTTACGTCAAGAATTGAGCCATCTATTATGCCTTTACATACCATACACTCATTACACGGACTTCCGTCGTGGTTGTTAAGGCAGTTAACTGCACGTGATAGGACCTTAGCACAAGTGGTTTTACCTGTACCGCGTGTACCGCAAAAAAGGTACGCATGCGAAATACGTCCCGTGGTTATCTGCTTTTTTAACGTGTTTGTGATATGGCCCTGACCTATGATATCCTCAAAAATCATCGGTCGCCATTTTCGGTAAATAGCCTGATGTGCCACCTCTAACCTCCTATATAGTAAAAACGCACCCACTGAGGTGCAAGGATTTATGTAAAACAGGCTCCGACCGAGTTTACTGTAACACATCGAAAGCACCGCTTAGTGCTGCTTGGTTCCCCATCTGACACGGTTCACAGGTTCCAATCGCACAGGCTCGGTCATCATCGCCAAAGCATATTCAAAAAATACATATACATTATAATATACTTTTGAGAAAATATCAAGTATTTTTTAAAAAAACTTTAATATTTTCCAAAAAACGTTAATATAATATTGGGTATGGGAAAAATTTACACGACACAGTGTTTTGTATAGCGACATTAGTTTCGAAATTATTTTGTCGCATAAAGAAATAAAATGTCAAAAATAAGGGCTAATCAGCACAAGAGGGCACTTTATGACAAAATATGATGAAAGATTTGTGTGGACAAATACATAAAAGTGCTCTATAATATTCCTGTAAACAAATTGTAACAAAACTGTAACACAAGGAGAGTTTTATCAATGAAAAGAGTATCATTGTACGGTAGAGCCGAGCTTTTGGATATGGAAATGGAGTATTACATAGTATCGGAGGATATATCGGAAGAATACAGCGACCTCGAAAGCTATGGAATAAAAATAGTAAAAACAAAGTGCAATGAGGGCGGAGGAAAGATTAGCGAGTCAAAGGAAATCGGTAATATCTTTTACCGCAGAAATGACGTAGAAAAATTTGCAGATATTTTAATAAGGAACACAGTTACACCAATGTCGCTTATGGACGTGGTTGAAGATTATATAGTAGATTATTTTGCTAAAAGATAATTTCAGCTGTTTTTTACATTCTTTTTCTGAGCGCGGAGTTCTTTAAAAAAAGAGGAAAGAAGTGTGGCACACTCATTTTGCATAACACCGCCCACAACCTCAACATTATGGTTAAACAAGCCTTTTTCGAAAAGATTTATCACAGACTCGGCGCAACCTGATTTTTTATCGTATGCACCAAAAAAGACTTTATCTACACGTGCATTTATTATAGCACCGCTGCACATGGGACACGGTTCAAGCGTTACGTAAAGCTCGCTATCTGGCAAACGCCAGCCGCCGAGCTTTTTGCATGCCTTGTTTATTGCTAAGATTTCGGCGTGCATAAGTGCATTCTTTTTGGTTTCGCGTCTGTTATACGCACGGGCAATTATTTTGCCCTTGTGTACAATAACTGCACCTACGGGTGTTTCGCCGATGTCTTTTGCTTTTTTAGCCTGCTTTATAGCCTCTTTCATAAACATATTCTGCATAATAAAATCCTCTCCCTTATATAAAATTGTAGCATAAAATGTGTTAAAAATCAATAGATATAAAACATAAAATAATTTATAAAAAAACTATTGACAAAATATGACAGAGATGGTATAATAACCGTGAAAGTTAGCTTAGGGTAACTTTTTTAAACGAAAAAGGGTTAGCTAATGCTAATTGAGGAATATTTTGACGGAGCTGGTGGCGGATATGAATTTAAAGCAGGCACAAGAAGGAAAAGAATATATCATATCGGGCATAGATACTGACGATGAGGAATTAAACTCATTTTTGTTTTCGCTTGGGTGTTACAGCGGAGAGGCAATCACTGTTGTATCGCAACTCAAAAACGGATGTGTGGTATCCATCAAGGATGCAAGATACAATATAGATAATCAGCTTGCAGAGGCTATTTCTATATAGTTTTTGATTTCATATTGCAAAATCGGTTGTTTTTTTGAAATTGAGTTAGCCATAACTAACTAAGATATATAATAAAAAGTGTTTAACATACAAGGAGGAACAATAATGAGAATTGCTCTGGCAGGAAATCCGAATTCGGGTAAAACCACAATGTACAATGCACTAACAGGCCAAAACGAAAAGGTTGGAAACTGGGCGGGTGTTACAGTAGATAAAAAGGAACACCCCATAAAGAAAATATATACTGAGGGAAAGGACTTTGTTGCAGTTGACTTACCTGGTGCATATTCAATGTCGCCTTTCACCTCGGAGGAAAGCATAACAAGTACATACGTTAAAAAAGAAAATCCCGATGTTATTATAAATATTGTAGATGCAACAAATCTCAGCCGAAGCTTGTTTTTTACAACTCAGCTTTTAGAGCTTGGCATTCCCGTTGTGGTTGCGCTAAATAAGAGTGATATAAACGAAAAAAAGCAGACAACAATTAACGCAAAGGCATTATCTGACAAGCTTTTATGCCCTGTAATCGAAACTGTTTCTGTTGCGGCTGAGGGCATGAAAGATGTTGTGAATGCGGCAATTTCGCAAGTGGGCAAAGAACAAAAAGCACCGTATACACAAGGCAGTGTTGATATAACAAGCAAACAGGAAGTTGAAAAAGCCGACAGAGCACGTTTTGAGTTTGTGAATGGGATTGTTAAGAGTGTAGAAAAACGTAAAATCCTAACAAGTGATAAAAACTTTGGTGATAAAATTGACGCGGTTATTACAAACAAATGGCTCGGTATTCCGATATTTGCAGTAGTTATGTTTCTGGTATTCCAGATTTCTCAGGTTTGGGTTGGAACACCAATAGCCGACTATCTTGTAGCATGGCTTGAGATATTTCAGGCTTGGGTAGGCTCTCTTTTAGAAAATGCAAATCCGCTTTTGTCGGCACTTATGGTTGACGGTATTATCGGCGGTGTTGTTGCGGTTGTAGGCTTTTTACCGCTTGTTATGGTAATGTATTTCCTTATTGCACTTTTGGAAGATTGCGGATATATGTCCCGTGTTGCAGTTGTTCTTGACCCTATCTTCAAAAAGGTAGGTCTTTCGGGCAAATCTGTTATTCCGTTTGTTATCACAATCGGTTGTGCAGTTCCTGGTATTATGGCAAGCCGTACCATCAGAAATGAGAGAGAGCGCAGAGCAACTGCAATGCTTTCACCGTTTATGCCATGCGGTGCTAAAATCCCCGTAATTGCACTTTTTGCAGGTGCATTCTTCGACGACGCGGGTTGGGTAAGCACGGTTATGTACCTTTCGGGTATTGTTCTGATATTCCTTGGTGCATTGCTTATAAATAAAATTGTAGGCTACAAGGCAAGAAAATCATTCTTTATTATCGAAATGCCCGAATACAAGGTTCCGTCTTTCTGGGGCGCGTTCAAGTCTATGTGTGATCGCGGTTGGGCATATATTGTAAAAGCAGGAACAATTATTCTTCTTTGTAATACTGCAGTGCATATTATGCAGACATTTGATTGGAGTTTCCAGATTGCACAAACTGCAGATTCGTCAATTCTTGCATGGGTTGCACAACCGTTTGCATATTTGTTAGTGCCTATTGTTGGTGTTTTGAGCTGGCAGCTTGCCGCGGCGGCAGTTACAGGATTTATTGCAAAAGAAAATGTTGTTGCGACAATAGCTGTATGTTATGTTCTTACTGATGTTGTGAGGGAATTAGCAGGTGCAGAACCACAACTTACAGCCATTGCAGCTCTTGCATACCTGATGTTTAACCTTTACAGTCCTCCGTGCTTTGCCGCCATTGGTGCTATGAACGCTGAAATGAAGAGCGCAAAATGGCTCTTTGGGGGAATAGGTCTTCAACTTGGTGTTGGATATACAGTAGCGTATCTTGTATATACAATTGGTACACTAATTACCGCTCCTGCTGCTCTTAATGTTGGTGCGGCTATCGCGGGCGGTGTGGCAGTTGCCGTTATGGTTATGGTTGTGCTTGGGCTTATACATAATACAAACAAAAAGCTTGTAGAAGAATATACAATAAATTCTGCAAATAAAAAGAAAATGGGCATTGGAGTAAAATGATGACAGATATAATTTTAGTAGTAATTATTTTAATTATTGCACTTGGCGCGTGTTTGTATATTTACAGAGCAAAAAAACGGGGTGAGCATTGTGTTGGTTGTCCACATTCTAAACAGTGCTCGGGAAAGTGTAATAGCTCAAAAGATGAATACACATCTAAAATGTTGGTAAAAAAATAAAAGTAAAGTTGCTAATTACGTGATTTTTTTCTATTGATTTTGCAATGCTCTTATGATATTATGCAAGTAATAGACAAATATTGTCAATAAGGGCACAGGAGAGTGATAAATATGCAGAAAAAACAGGGAATACCGCATAGATTTTTCTGGACATGGGACCATAGTACGAACTGGTGTATGAATATATCAGGCTCTCAAACCTGCGGAGTTGGAAACCCGTATCTTAAAAATCCCGAAATGTTCGAATATGATTATATGCGTGCAATAGATTGGTGCGCAGAGCACAGAATAGACGGTATAGGTATAGCCGGATTGCTTCGTGATAGACATGGCGGTGTTGAAAGTGCAAGAAAGGTATGTGCATATGCAAGAGAAAAGGGAGTTCTTGTGTACATAATAGCCGGACTTTTTGCGTATGGCGGTATCTACTACGAGGGCGACCATAAATATTCACTTAATAAATTTTTCGAAAAAAATCCTGAATGTATTGGAATAAATGCAGACGGAAGCCCTGTTATAAAGCATTGTCCGGGTAGCGGCGGAAGTAATGTTGAGGCTCAGGGTTGTGCGTCAAATCCGTTACTAAAGGAATTTATACTTGAGTCTTTAGACTGGTTGTTTAAAGAAATTCCTGAGCTTGGCGGAATACAGATGGAATCAAGCGATACGGGAATTTGTCAGTGTGCAAAGTGTAAGAGCAGAAGAAGCGGAAAGGCTGATGAGCAATACATTTCAGTTGAGGATATGGCTGCAATTTATCCTGATGCGTCAGAGACTATTTTAAAGAGAGTAAAAGACGCGCTCATAATCTGCGTGCCGTATCATCACTATCTCGAAGATGTGTGTAAAATATTTGGCGACGAAAATCCATCGGCTGATTTAAAGAAACTCTTTGATATGCCCGAGAGCACATTCTGGCAGTGGAGATTTGACGTTGCATACAGAGACGGTTTCTGGAAGAATGCCGACCCTGTTATGAAACCAATGCAGAAATTCCATCACATTATGCGTTCACACGCAGGTACACAGTGGTGGGGCGGCAGAAATACATTGTCAGTTGAAAAAATAAGAAATCAATGTATGCTAAGCCACAGAGCAGGACTTGATGCAGTGTCAATGTTTGGTGAAACCTCGCCATTCCATACAAATGCGGAGTTTAACTATCTTGCTATGGAATACTTTGCAGATAACCCCGAAAACAGCACAAAGAATTTTATTGATGATATGATGGCTCCACGTCTTGGCGGTGTGCAAAATGCCGAAAGCTATTACGAAATGGCGTCATTACACAGAGAAATCGAAAAAATCCCAAATGCAGTAGACTCTATTGCAAAAATTGCAGCAGCGCAAACTGATTATGATGTAAGAAGACGTTGGCAGTATCTTGGCAACTTCTTAAATTCATATTATTGGGAGGTTAAGCAGGGCGGAAGCTTAAAGCTTATACTTCCTAATGGAACAGACAGACCCGACCTATAATAAGCAGATAAATAAAAAAAGTCTAAAACTTGTAGTTTTAGACTTTTTTTTATCGGAGTGACAGGACTTGAACCTGCGGCCCTTTGACCCCCAGTCAAATACGCTACCACCTGCGCTACACCCCGATATTATGAGTGTATAAAACTTATACACTCGTAATATTATACCATAAATTTTTAAAAAAGCAATAGTTTTTAAAAAAATATTTGAAAAATTTTAATTGATACTTCTATTTTGAAAAATACTCATTTGCATATTTGACTGCACCAAGAGCATCACGACAATACTTGTCCGCACCAATCATATTGGCATATTCCTCGTTCAATACCGCACCGCCTACAAAAACCTTAACGTCAAGATTTTCTTTGCGGATTGCTTTTATAGTTTCCTCCATACCCACAACCGTAGTTGTCATAAGTGCGCTTAGTCCGCATAAGTGTACATCTTCCTTTTTAAGTGTTTCAACTACTGTCTGCGGCGGAACATCTTTTCCTAAATCAATCACGGTGTATCCGTAATTTTCGAGCAATACTTTAACAATATTCTTGCCAATATCGTGTATATCACCCTTTACTGTGGCTATTACAATTTTTCCCTTGCTCTCTGATTGCTTTCCGCTCTTTTTAATATGCTCTTTTATTGCCTCAAAGGAATTTTTAACTGTCTGCGCACTCATCATAAGCTGCGGCAAAAACATTTTTCCGCTCTCAAAGCCTTTTCCTACAACGTCAAGAGCTTTTATGAGTGTGTTGTTTATAATATCCATCGGCTCGTGGGTTTTTAGCATTTCACATGTTTCCTTGTAGGATTGGTCCTTTAAGCCTTTTACTATTATATTAAACAAAGCATTTTCCTCGTTCTTTTGCTCAGCTTCGGATTGCGTCGAAATTACAGTTGTCTGCGCTTTTGTATTAGCATAATTTTCGATATATTCTGCACAGTTTTCGTCATAACCCGTGAGTGCAAGGTAAGAACGGTATGTGTTCATCATACTGTCAGCACACGGGTTTATAATACACGCATCAAGACCATTGTTTAATGCAAGTGCAAAGAATGTACTGTTTATAAGTTCTCTGCGCGGTAAGCCAAAGGATATGTTAGAAACACCTAAAACAGTTTTAATTCCTAAGTTATCCTTTATCATTTTAAGTGCTTTGATAGTTTGCGCACTTTCCTGTTGCTGAGCGCTTATTGTAAGAGTGAGTGCGTCCATAACAAGCTCTTTTTTATCAATTCCGTAAGACATAGCTTTGTCTGCAATCTTTTTAGCAATTTCAAAGCGTCCCTCAGCAGTGGGCGGTATACCGTTTTCGTCAAGACACAACCCAACAAGCACACCACCGTATTTTTTTACAATAGGCAGTATTGCTTCCATATTTTCAGCTTTACCGTTTACGGAATTTATCATCGGTTTACCGTTATATATTCTAAGCGCTCGTTCTATGGTTTTTGGGTCGGAGCTATCTATCTGCAAAGGAAGATTAACCGATGACGAAACTGCCTTTATAACAGTTTCCATGGTTTTGCACTCGTCAATCTCAGGCAGACCTACGTTTACGTCAAGTATATGAGCGCCTGCCTCCTCCTGAGCAAATGCCTCGTTTAATATATAGTCTATATCGTTGTTACATAATGCTTCACGAAATTTTTTCTTGCCTGTGGGGTTTATTCGCTCGCCTATAATAACGGGTCTTTCGCCTAAAAATACAGCCTTTGAATATGAGCATACAATAGTGTGCTCCTTTTTTTCTACAAAGGGCTTGTATTTTTTGCAAGCAAGAACAAGTTCTTTAATATGCTCGGGAGTTGTACCGCAGCATCCGCCAAGAACACTCACACCAAGCATTGCAATTTTTTCGCATTCCTTTGCAAAAATTTCGGGTGTTACGTCGTATACGGTTTTTTGGTCAACAATTTTGGGTAACCCTGCATTCGGCTGCGCCATTATTGGAATTGACGAAACTTCCGAGAGTTTTTGCATCATAGGATAAATAGCACGTGGACCAAGTCCGCAGTTTATACCAATACAATCAGCACCCAATCCCTCAAGTATTGCGCACATAATAACGGGGTCGGCACCTGTAAGAGTTTTAGAGCTCTCATCAAAAGTCATTGTACAGAACACGGGTAAATCGGTATTTTCCTTAACCGCTAAAACTGCCGCCTTTGCCTCCAGGGTATCAGACATCGTTTCGATTATAACAAGGTCAGCACCGCTTTTTTTGGCAGCAACTGCAATCGTTTTAAAGCTATCGTAAGCTGCGTCAAAGCTGAGATTTCCCAAAGGCTCAAGAAGCTTACCTGTAGGGCCGATATCAAAAGCCACAAAAACCTTTTTTGATGCCTCATTGGCTGCTTGTTTTGCTATTTTAACAGACGCATCAACAATATCTTGGGTGCAGTGCTCCTTTAATTTTAAGGGATTGGCGCCAAAAGAGTTGGTTGTTATAATATCAGCTCCTGCGTCAATATACTCTTTATGTATTTTTAAAATCATCTCGGGATTTTTTAAGTTTAACAGCTCGGGAATTTCTCCGCCCTTCATACCGAGCTTTTGCAGTACAGTTCCCATACCGCCATCAAAAAACAAAATCTGTTCCCCAAGTATATCTTTTATGCTCATATGAAAATCACCTCTTTAGATTTAATCAAATAACGGATTAACAATATCGGTTATTTTCTGTGCCACCTCACTCTTGTTCATTGTATAGAGGTGTATACCGTTAATATCATTAGAGAGTAGTTCTGTAATCTGGTCAATGGCATATGCAACACCTGCCTGCTTTAGTGCTTCGGGATTGTGCTCGTAGCGTGCAAACATACGCGTGAACTTAGACGGCATAGACGCACCGCCCGATAAAAGACACATACGCTCAATCTGTCCTGCATTTGTAAGCGGCATAATCCCCGCAGTTATGGGAAGATTAATGCCCTTTTGTTGCAATTTGTTTCTGAAATCATAAAATCTGTCGTTATCAAAGAACATCTGCGTAACAAAAAAATCACAACCGCAATCTGCCTTTATTTTAAGATTTTCTATATCCTTTTCCATATTTTCGGAATCGGGGTGCATTTCGGGATAGCAGGCACCTCCAACGCAAAAATTGCCATAGCTTTTTATTTCGCTAATAAGGTCGCACGCGTACTTGTAATCTGTTGTTATGGGGCTATCTTTTGGAATATCGCCTCTCAGTGCTAAAATATTCTCTATTCCCTTTGACTTTAAATCATCAAGAATTGATTTTATCTGTGCTTTGTCGGAGGATATACAGGTAAGATGCGCCAATGATGTCATACCACATTCATTTTCTATAAAATCAGCAACATCGGGAGTGCTTTTTGAGGTTGAGCCTCCTGCACCGTATGTTACACTCATATAGTCTATTGGCATCGACGAAAGTGTTTTTACAGTTTCCTTAACTGCCTCAAAGCCTGTTGCCTTTTTTGGCGGAAACACTTCAAATGAATAGACTGAGCGTCTGTTTTTGAATATATCCTTTATGTACATTAATTAACACCTCGTATATTTATTATCATAAATTCAATTATACACCCAAATATCGAAAATTGCAAGTATTTAACACCAAAAGATAATTATTAAGATACTGTAAATTTTATTTTATTGATTGACAAAACATAAAAAAGGGGAGTATAATAGTGTTACAAATTATTTTTTATACTACAGAGTACCATTAATATTTTATTAAAAAATAAGTTACAGAATATTAATTGACAATTAATATGCACTTAAAAAGTGTGTTGTATAATAAAAACATAAAATGACAAAATTAATTACAGGAGGAATTTAAAATGAAAAAATATCCATACACAAATTCAACCGGTATGATTATATATGACGCTAAAAAGAAAGAGAAAAAGAAAAGACCGTTTGCAACAGCACTTGTTGCGTCGGTTTTATCGAGTGCATTAACCGCGGGTGCTTTTAGCGTGGGTTTTGTTGCATATAACAATAAGGCAGGCATAAACAATACTTCAAATGTATCAACACAACAGGTAGCACAACCAAGTACTGATGCAGAAAGTCCGGCACTTGCTTCGTATAAGCTTGGTAAAAAGGTATTAACAATTCCCGAAATTGCCGAAAAGGTAGGTCCAAGCGTTGTCGGAGTTATTAACAAGGCAAAAGTTCAGGGACAAAGAGTTTACGACCCGTTCACAGGCAGATACTATTACTACGGTCCGTCAGGAGATAACGATAGTCTTGTTGAACAGGGCAGCGGCTCGGGAATTATAATAAGCGACAAGGGTTATATTGTTACAAACCAACACGTTATAGAAAATGCAAGCGAAATATCTGTTATACTAAACACAGGTGAAGAAATAAGTGCAGAGCTTGTGGGTGCAGATTCAAAAACTGACCTTGCAGTATTAAAAATAAAAACAGACGTAGACTTAACAGTTGCAACTCTTGGCGACTCAACTACAGTTCAGGTAGGCGAGCTTGCAGTTGCAATAGGTAACCCTATGGGTATGGAATTCAGTGGCTCGGTTACTGCAGGTATAATAAGTGCAGTAAACAGAACTATGACCATCGAGGACAGAACATACAACCTTTTACAGACCGACGCCGCAATCAACAACGGTAACAGTGGCGGTGCTCTGATAAACCAATTCGGTGAGGTTGTGGGTATAAACTCCGTTAAGCTTTCAACAACAGGTGTTGAGGGAATGGGCTTTGCCATTGCAATATCCGAAGCAAAACCGATTATAGACGACCTTATGAACGAGGGATATGTTACGGGTAGACCGCTGGTTGGAATAGCCATACAGGAAACTATGTACGGTATGTTTATAGCAGAGGTAACAGAGGGTAGCGGAGCTGAGAAAGCAGGTCTCGAAGTAGGAGACATTATAGTTTCTGTTGATGGCGAAAAGGTTAAGACTACTGCCGAAATCAATGAGCTTCGTGATAAGAAAAAGCCAGGAGACACTATGCTCTTTAAGGTAGTACATGATGGCGAAACCAAAGAAGTTAATGTAAAGCTTACGGAGAGTAAATAAATTATAGCTTATAAGCTTTAAGTCGGAAAATAGTCGACAAAACATCATTTTTTCATAAACCTTTACCTTTACCACGGGTAAGGGTAACCCCCAATAAACAAGAAATTGTTAAATTGTTTGACGATTTCTTGTTTTTTTGTCTTTTTGAATGGGCAAAACGTTGACATTTTAAGGGATTTGGTGTATAATTTATAGGTACAAAATTAATATCATATGAGGAGCTGGTAATATGTCTAATGTATGGCACGATATTTCGCCAAGAAGAATACACGCAGAGGATTTTATTTGTGTTATAGAGATTTCAAAAGGCAGCAAGAAGAAATATGAGTTGGATAAAGAATCAGGTTATTTGATGCTGGATAGAATTCTGCATACATCAACTCACTATCCTGCAAACTACGGATTTATTCCGCGCACCTATGGCGACGATAACGACCCGCTTGACGTGCTTTTGCTTTGCTCTGAACAGATTGAGCCTATGACGCTTGTGCGCGCATACCCAATAGGCGTTATTTCGATGATAGATAACGGACGTAACGACGAAAAGATTATTGCAATTCCGTTTAACGACCCTAACTACAATGTGTACAAGGATATAAGTGAGCTTCCAAAACACGTTTTTGCGGAAATGAGTCATTTCTTTAAGGTTTATAAAAATCTCGAACACAAGGAAACTGCAGTAAACGAAGTAAGCGACAGAGAAACAGCACTTAAAATAATTGATAAAGCTATTGATAACTATATAGAAAACTTTTGTAAATAAATCAAAATCGTAGACCAGGAGCTTGCTCCTGCTGAATGAGTTTATAATTATGTAATTTAGAACATATAAAAATCGGAGGAAGAAAGTAAATGGATTTTAAGCAATATGTTACCGAAAAAATAACAGAGCTTACCGAGCTTGAAAAAGAAGCGGTGGAAAAGGTATTGGAAACTCCACCCGAAGAAAAAATGGGCGATTTAGCATTCCCTTGCTTTGTGTTGGCAAAGACAATGCGTAAAGCACCGCCCATTATAGCCGAGGAGCTTTGCGAGAAGTTTAAAGAAGACGAAAACCTTGAAAAAGTAGAAGCAGTAGGCGGATACTTAAACTTCTTCTTTAACAGAGCAAAATACGAGAGCGAAGTTATAAACAATGTAAAAAATGCGGGCGAGGATTGGGGTAAATCAACACTTGGTAACGGAAAGACCGTTCTTGTGGAATATTCATCACCTAATATTGCAAAACCGTTTCATATAGGACATTTATTCTCAACTGCGGTTGGTAACTCACTTGCAAGAATATATAAATATCTTGGTTACAATGTTCAATCGCTAAACCACTTAGGCGACTGGGGCACACAGTTTGGTAAGCTTATAAGTGCATACAAAAGATGGGGTGTTAAAGAGGTTATCGAAAAAGACCCCATAAACGAGCTTCTTAAGATATACGTAAAATTCCACGACGAAGCAAAGGAAAATGGCGCACTCGAGGACGAGGCAAGAGAATACTTTAAATTGTTGGAGGATGGCGACGAGGAAACTACTGCACTCTGGACATACTTTAAAGATATTTCACTTGTAGAATTCAAACGCGTTTACGAAATGCTTGGCGTAAAGTTCGATTCATATAACGGTGAGGCGTTCTATTCCGATAAAATGGACGAGGTTGTTGACCTTTTAAGAGACGCAAAACTGCTTGTAGAAAGCGACGGTGCTCAGGTTGTTGATTTGAGTGATTTAAATATGCCGCCTTGCATAATACTAAAATCAGACGGTGCAACGATTTACGCAACACGTGATATTGCCGCAGCACTTTATCGCCACAGAACATATAACTTTGATAAAAACATATACGTTGTTGGTACTCCGCAATCACTGCACTTCAAGCAGATTTTTGCAACAATGCAAAGAGCAGGCTGGGAATGGAGCAAAAACTGTGAGCACGTAGGCTTTGGTCTTGTTAAACTCCCGGGCAAGAGTATGTCAACCCGAAATGGTGATGTTGTATTCTTAGAGGATGTCTTAAATGAGTCCATCGACAAAACAAAGGCAATAATAGTAGAAAACAATCCTGATATGGAGGATATCGACGAAAAGGCTAAAAAGATTGGCATAGGCGCAATTTTATATACATTCTTAAAAAATTCGCGTGAAAAGGATATTGTATTCTCGTGGGAAACAATGCTCGACTTTGAGGGCGAGAGTGCACCGTATTGTCAGTACGGATATGCAAGAGGTAAGAGCATTCTGCGTCGTGCAAAAGACATAGACTACAGCAATGCAGATATGTCAAAAGCAACCTCCGATGAGGAATATTCACTTATTAAGCATATAAATTCATTCGGTGAGGCTATAATAAGTGCAGCTGAGAAAAATGAACCGTTCTATATAAACAGATACGTTACCAATCTTACAAAGGCATTCAATAAATTCTATAACACCAATCCTATATTAAAGGACGACGTGGATATCGAAGTTAAAAAGGCAAGACTTGCAATAGTTGATGTAACATGCAGAGTCATAAAGAGTGCTCTGTATCTATTGGGAATAGAGACGGTAGAAAGCATGTAAATCTTTTTAAAATTGCCCATCTCGCCACTTTTTCGTGTGGGGCGGTATACCCGATACAGCACCCACACATCAAAGCGACGACCTGAACAATTTTTAAGAAGATTTAGGCTATGGCAAATTGCCCATCTCGCCACTTTTCGTGTGTTGAGGAAATGAAAGGAAATGGATATGACAAACAAAGAATTATTTGACGAGCTATCGTACAAAAGAAAAAACGTTTACGAGGTAATAAACGAAGACCAAATAAAAGAAATGAATAATCTCTCTAACGATTATCGTAAATTTCTGGATATTGGTAAAACAGAGCGCGAATGTGTGGAATACACAATAGAGCTTGCAAAAGAGAATGGTTTTGAGAATATAGAAAACAAAACCTCACTAAAGGCAGGCGACAAGGTATATATAGTAAACCGTGGCAAAGGTATAATGCTTGTTGCCGTGGGCAGTGATGATATCGAAAAGGGCATAAATATTGTTGGTGCTCACGTTGACTCGCCAAGAATTGACCTAAAGCAAAATCCTCTTTACGAGGCAGACGATATGGCTTTATTTAAGACCCACTACTATGGCGGAATAAAGAAATATCAGTGGACAACAATTCCGCTCTCTATGCATGGTGTTGTTTACACAAAAGAGGGTAAAAAGGTTAATATTTCGATAGGCGAAAAGGACGATGAGCCTGTATTTTGCATAACTGATTTACTTCCGCATCTGGCAGTTAAGCAAATGTCGAAGAAGATGACAGAGGGCATTGAGGGTGAAAACCTTAATGTACTTGTTGGCGGTATACCCGTAAATGATGCTGACGTAAGCGAAAAGGTTAAATTTACAGTTTTAAAATATTTGAGCGAAAAGTATGGAATGTGCGAAAGAGATTTCCAGACTGCAGAGATAGAAATGGTACCGGCATTCAAGGCGAGAAACATCGGCTTTGACGAAAGCTTTATAGGTGCATACGGTCAGGACGACAGAGTGTGTGCTTTCACTGCAATAAAAAGTATATTTGATATAAAAGCACCAAAGAAAACTGCCATAACAATTCTTGTAGATAAAGAAGAAATAGGCTCAATGGGCAACACAGGAATGCAAAGCGCGTTCTTTGAAATGAGTGTTGCGCGCCTTATCAAAATGCTCAAGGGTGATTGTTCATTAACATCACTTAATAAAACAATTTCTGGCAGTGCGTGTCTTTCATCTGACGTAAATGCGGCAGTAGACCCAAGCTACGAATATGTTTGGGAAAAGAAAAATGCATCATTCTGCAATGGCGGGGTAGTATTCACAAAGTTCACTGGCGCGAGAGGAAAGTCAGGTTCATCTGATGCCAATGCTGAGTTTGTATCGCAAATTGCAAGGATAATGGACCAAAAGGGCGTTGTGTGGCAGACGGGCGAGCTTGGTAAAGTCGACGAGGGCGGCGGCGGAACAATTGCTCAGTATGTAGCAAATCTTAATATGGACGTTATTGATGCAGGTGTACCTGTTTTATCAATGCACGCACCGTACGAGGTAACTGCAAAGGCAGATGTATATATGGCATATAAGGCATATATGGCATTTTACGAAGTTAATTAACAATGAAAAAGATTAAATTTACGTGGAATACAATAATACAGTTTATCCAAAAATGCATAAAGGACGATGTGAGTGTGTTTGCGGCGCAGGCGTCGTTCTTTATGGTGTTTTCTGTTATTCCGCTTATTATGCTTATGCTTACACTGATAAAGTATGTTGTTCCGTTTGATATGAGTAATATCACATCGCTCATATATATGTACGTGCCAAACGAAATTGCAAGCTTTATATCATCAGTGGCAATGGAGCTTTTTGACGAATCAACTGTTGGAAGCGGCTCAACGTATCTTAGTGCAATAACTGCCCTGTGGCTTGCTTCCAAGGGCATAACCTCTCTGTATCAGGGACTTAACAGAATATACTCGCCCGAAAAAAGTACGGGGTATATACTAACAAGAGTAATTGCACTGTTCTATACTATTGTTTTTATTCTTGTGATTGTGGCAACAATGGTTGTATTCGGTTTTGGCGAAAAAATAGAAAAGCTTATAATAAACTACATTCCGTGGACTGCATCTTTAATTAATATCTTTATGAATTTTAAAATAGTGATATTTATGGTTATACTGACACTGATTTTCGCATCGTTTTATAAATTTCTGCCGCGTACAGGTCTGACATTTATAAAACAACTGCCGGGTGCTGTTATTTCGGCGGTAGGCTGGATAGGCTTTTCGTGGGTGTATTCTGTATATATAAAGTACTTTTCAAATTACAGTTATGTATATGGCTCGCTCACTGCGGTAGTTCTTCTTATGCTTTGGTTGTATATATGTATGAACATATTTCTTGGCGGTGCTGAGCTTAATAAAACACTGAGTGCAATAAAACAAAAAAAGGCTGGTGAATTATAAATGACATCATTTTCGAGCTATATATCTTTTGTTTTTTCGTCGTCGTTTATGCTATCCTCCTTTTGTAAGTACAAGGTAAAGGATAAAGATGTACACGTAAACGGATATGGAGTGAATTTGATATAATGAATGCGATACACACAATCTGGTCTGCACCGTTTTTTGAAAGAAACAGCGGTGAATATTTTATAGAGGATTTTGAAATTCTCACAACTATTCTTTCCGCAATGCAATGGCAAAAAAATAACGGTAAAATAAAGCTTGTTGCAGATGAGCGTGTTATTGAATTTTATAAAGATAAGGGACTTATCAACATCTGGAATGAGGTTGAGGAACTGAAAATCGATGATAATATAAACCCTAAAATGTTCTGGGCGGCATCTAAACTGTATGCTCTTAAAAAACAAAAAACACCCGTAGTTCTATTGGATACTGATTTTATTATGTGGAAGAGTATTGATTTTGATAAATTTGGCGATTGTGCCGTAATCCATTTTGAAGATTTATATGAGGATGTTTACCCCCAAAAAGACTATTTTAAAATGAATGACGGATATATATGGAAAGACTACGATTGGCGACTTAAAGCGGCAAATACTGCATTTTGCATTTTCACTAATCAGGAGCTTGTAAAAAAATATACCAATGCTGCAATAGAGTTTATGAAAAATGCAAAGCACTGCGATGATTATTTAAGGTATATGGTATTTTGTGAGCAACGTCTGCTTCCAATGTGTGCAAAAGACGGTAATTTTAAAGTTACGTCAATATCTGAACAAAATAAACTTTTTTCGGATGATAATAAAACATTTACACACATATGGGGTATGAAACAACAAATGCGAGAGGATAAAAATTTAAGAGAAGCCTTTTGCAAAAAGTGTGTAAACAGAATTATAAAAGAATTTCCGCAAATGGAAAATATATTAAAAGAAATATTAGCTAAATAAAAAATGTCTGTTACGTGTGTAACAGACATTTTTTTGTTTATTTTATAGAGTCAATATATTTTTGAGCAATTTTAATGGCTTTTTCTACGGTTTTCCTTGCAGGACCGCCTATAATTTTACGGTCATTTACGCAGGTTTCCATACTTATTGCGTCGTATATGTCGGGTTCAATAATATCCGAAAAATCTTTGAACTCGTTCATAGATAAATCGTCAAGTGCGAGATTGTTTTCCAGGGCATAGAACACCATTTTACCAACAACTGCGTGTGCTTCTCTGAAAGGCAGACCTTTTTTAACAAGGTAGTCTGCAACGTCTGTTGCATTTGTAAATCCGCCCTTTGAGCCTTTTAGCATATTTTCTTTGTTTATCTTCATTGTGGCAATCATATCGCAAAAAACAGGTAGGCAAAGCTTAACAGTATCCAAAGCATCAAATATAGGCTCTTTGTCTTCTTGCATATCCTTGTTATATGCAAGAGGAATACCTTTCATAGTAGTAAGAAGTCCCATAAGATGACCGTATACTCTGCCTGTTTTGCCACGTATCAGCTCCGCTACATCAGGATTTTTCTTTTGCGGCATTATAGATGAGCCTGTTGAGAATGCATCATCCATTTCCACAAACGAGAATTCGTTACTCGACCACAGAATAAGCTCCTCACAAAAACGTGAAAGGTGCATCATAATCATCGAAAGACAGCTTGCAAGCTCAATAACAAAATCTCTGTCCGATACACCGTCAAGACTGTTCATTGTAACTTCGTCAAAGCCAAGCTCGTGCATAACAAATTCACGGTCGAGATTATATGTTGTTGCAGCAAGTGCACCCGATCCCAATGGCATAACACTTGTACGTGTTCTACAATCACAAAGACGTGAGTAGTCGCGCTTGAACATTTCAAAATAAGCCATTGTATGATGCGCAAATGTTATAGGCTGAGCCTTTTGCAAGTGTGTATAACCTGGCATTATTGTTTCGGTATGTTCTTTTGCTATAGACACAAGCACTTCCATTGCATGAAGAAGCATTTCTAAAAGCTCCTCAGTTTCGTCAATAAGATACATTCTTAAATCCAATGCGACCTGGTCGTTTCGGCTTCTGCCTGTATGCAAACGCTTTCCCGCCTCACCAATGCGGTCAGTAAGAATTTTTTCGATATTCATATGAATATCTTCAGCATCAATTAAAAACTCGACCTTGCCCTCGTTTATATCCTCTAATATATTTTTTAGCTCATCAACTATTTCTTTGCTGTCCTCTTTTGAAATAATACCTTGTTTGCCAAGCATTTTAGCGTGCGCAATAGAGCCTCGAATGTCTTGCTTGTACATTCTTTTGTCAAAACGTATTGATGAGTTAAAATCATCAACCTTTTTGTCTGTACTTTTCTGAAAGCGTCCGCCCCATAGTTTTTCCGCCATTTGTATCTCTCCTTAAAGAAAAATAGCGAAGCGATTTTTATTAATCGCTTCGCTTAAAATTAATGTTAGTCTAATCCGTTTTCCTTCTTCATCATAGCTCTTACAACAAGCGGAAGACCAAACAGGTTTATAAAGCCTTCGCTGTCCTTGTGGCTGTAAAGCTCTTTACTGTCCCCGAAAGAAGCGATATTTTCGTTATAAAGTGAGTATGGTGATGTTGCACCTGCAGGTGTTGCATTACCCTTGTATAGCTTAATTTTAACGTCCCCGCTGACAGTTTCCTCCATAGAGTCAACCATTGCGCTAAGCGCCTCTCTAAGCGGTGTAAACCATTTTCCGTCATATACAAGTTCAGAGAACTTTATAGCAGCCTGACGCTTAAATGATTGTGTGTCCCTGTCAAGACAAAGATACTCAAGCTCCTGAAGTGCAGTATAAAGAATTGTACCGCCAGGAGTCTCGTAAACACCTCTCGATTTCATACCAACAAGTCTGTCCTCGCAGATATCTGCAATACCTATACCGTGCTTGCCGCCAAGCTCGTTTAGCTTTTCTACAAGCTCAACTGCTTTCATTTTCTTGCCGTCAAGAGCAACAGGAACACCCTTTTTAAAGCTTATTGTAACATATTCAGCCTCGTCAGGAGCTTTCTCGGGTGAAACACCAAGCTTAAGTAAGCTGTCAAGCTGAGGCTCGTTTGCAGGGTCCTCTAAGTCCATGCCCTCGTGGCTGATGTGCCATATGTTTCTGTCGCGTGAATATAAATCCTTTTTGGTTACAGGTATTTCTATGTTGTGAGCCTCTGCATAGTCAACTGCGTCCTCTCTTGATTTAATATCCCAAATTCTCCATGGAGCTATTATCTTTAGAGACGGGTCAAGCGCTTTTATTGTAAGCTCAAATCTAACCTGGTCGTTGCCCTTGCCTGTTGCACCGTGGCATATTGCAGTTGCGCCCTCTTTGTGTGCGATTTCAACTAATCTTTTTGCAATTATAGGTCTTGCGTGAGATGTGCCCAAAAGATACTTGCCCTCATATACTGCGCCTGCTTTTAGTGTAGGGAATATGTAATCTTCTACGTATTCGTCCTTTAAATCTTCTATATAAAGCTTAGAAGCGCCTGCTTTTTTAGCTCTTTCATCAAGACCGTCTGTTTCTTTTCCCTGACCAACGTCTCCGCAAACTGCGATTACCTCGTAGTCATAATTTTCTTTAAGCCACGGAATGATGATTGATGTATCAAGTCCGCCACTGTAAGCTAAAACAACTTTTTCCTTTGCCATACTTGAAATTCCTCCTGATTTATAGTAAAATATATGTAATAGCTGTAAAACATATACAGTTATATCTTTTAATATTATACAACACTTTTTTTAATTATGCAATAGTTATTAATAATAAAAATAAAAATATATACGAAAGGATTTTATAGAGAATGATTATAATTGGAATAGACCCGGGGTATGCAATAGTAGGAATAGGTGTTGTTGAATATGCCCAAAATAAACTCAGAACACTTGAATATAATGCAATCACAACACCATCAACAATGCCAACGGTAGAAAGACTAAAAAAGATATATACCGATATGACACAGTACATAAAAAAGTATAACCCCGACGCAATAGCAATAGAGGAACTGTTTTTTAATTCAAACCAAAAAACTGCCATAAATGTTGCGCAGGCGAGGGGAGTGCTTTTGGCGTGCGGTGCAAATGCAAATGTACCAATATATGAATATACACCACTGCAGGTAAAGCAGGCGGTTACGGGGTATGGCCGCGCGCAAAAGGGACAAATACAACAAATGGTTAAAATGATGCTCGGACTAAATGCCATACCAAAGCCCGACGACGCGGCAGACGCGCTTGCAATAGCCATATGCCATGCACATTCAAATAAGATGAATAATATATTGGGAACAAACGGAGTGAAATAAAAAAATCTCTGAACAGTAATGTTCAGAGATTTTTTTGTTATTCAATTAAAATATCAACCTGTTCGGCATCAAGTAAAGATTCCATATCAGCTAACGAATTCCACATAAATAATTTTGCATAATCACCATTTTTGTAGGTGTAATTACTTATTGTAAAATCAATTGATGCCCTGCTGTAATCTGTGGTTGTATCCAATCCTTTCAATGCTCCTGTTTCATCATACACTGCAAGTATCGATACAGATGGTAAATCTGTGTTATTTTCGATATTGGTGTTTACAACAAGTGAATTATTGCTGATACTATATGTTATAATTTCGTGTTTGTAAGGCTCGTAGTTATAATGTATAGTGGCGTTTGTTAATGGTGTATTACCTGAACTGATTGATATGCTACTCCAATCATCTTCATCTCCTGTATAATATACATCAGTAAGGCTGCTGCAATTATAAAAAGCAGCGGTTCCAATGCTTGTTACACTATCAGGAATTGTTACACTTGCAAGATTGGTGCAACTATAAAACACTTGTTTTCCGATGATTGTAACACTATCGGGGATAGTTATGTTTGTAAGACTGATACAGTATTGAAATGCATAATCGCCAATGCTCGTAACACTGTTGGGAATGGTTACACTTTCAAGGTCGCTACAATTATAAAATGCAGCAGTTCCAATGCTTGTTACACTATCAGGAATTGTCATGTTTGCAAGACTGCTACAACCATAGAATGCATAATCGCCAATGCTCGTAACACTGTTGGGAATTGTTACACTTGCAAGGCCGGTGCAATCATAAAATGCAGCAGTTCCAATACTTGTTACACTATCAGGAATTGTTACACTTGCAAGGCTTGTGCAATTATAAAATGCCTGATTTCCGAGGGTTGTTACACTATCAGGAATTGTTACACTTGCAAGGCTTGTGCAGTTACAGAATGCATTATGTCCAATGCTCGTAACACTGTTGGGAATGGTTACACTTTCAAGGCCTCTACAATTATAAAATGCAGCAGTTCCAATACTTGTTACACTATCAGGAATTGTTACACTTGCAAGGCTTGTGCAATTATAAAATGCCTGTGTAGCTATACTTGTTACGCTGTCAGGAATTGTTACATCTGTCAGATTGATGCAGCCCAAAAATGCATTAAAGTCAAGGTTTTTTACTGTGTCGGGGATTACATATGTTGTTTCTGTATTACCCTCAGGATATCGCACTAATGTTGTTTTATCTTTATTAAATAGTACTCCGTAACTATCGGATGAAAAATAATTATTATTTGTATCAACAACAAAATCTGTCAAGCTACGACAATAATCAAATGCATTAGCAAAAATACTTGTTACACTGTCGGGGATTTCATATGTTGTTCTTGTATTACCTGCAGGATATTGCAGTAATCTTGTTTTATCTTTATTAAAAAGCACTCCGTAACTATCGGATGAAAAATAATTATTATTTGTATCAACATTGAAGCTTATCAAACTGTTGCAACGTAAAAATGCACCAGATTCAATACTTGTTACACTATCAGATATAGTCACACTCGTAAGATTGGTACAACCATAAAATGCTTGTTCTCCAATGCTTGTTACACTATCTGGAATTGATATGCCTGTTATTGTGGCACAATTATAAAATGCTTTGTTTGCAATTTCTGTTACAGGATAACCATTAATGGACTGAGGAATTTCTAATGCTCCGTTTTGAGATGTATTGTAGCCTGTAATTGCGGCCTTATTGTTTGTTACTACATAAATTAAATTCTCATAGCTTATTACATTATAATGTTTGGTGGCGTTTGTTAATGTTGTATTACCTGAAGAAATTGATATATTGTTCCAGTTATCTTCGCTACCTGCATAATACACGTTTTTTAGGTTGTTACAATAGAAAAATGCATAATTTCTGATGCTTGTTATGCTATCAGGCATAAATATACTTGACAGACTATTGCAATCATAAAATGCATAGCTTCCAATACTTGTTACACTATCGGGTATTGTTATGTTAGTAACATCACTACAACCATAGAATGTATAATCTCCAATGCTTGTTACACTATCAGGTATTGTTATGTTAGTAAGATTAGTGCAATCACGAAATGCAGAATCTCCAATGCTCGTTATACTATCAGGTATTGTTATGCCTGTAATACCAGTGCAATTTCTAAAAGCACCATCCTCAATTGTTGTTACAGGATAGCTTCTATAAGTCGCAGGAATTTCTATATCACCACCTGCATCCGTACTACAATACGCAACTGAAGCCTTTCCGTCGGAGCATATGTACGTTAGCGGAGTTTCATCATCCCCCTCAAATTTTATTGCACATATTCTTATATTATCAAATGACATATGGTTAGCGCCTACACGATTAATTTTAACTTCACCTGTTTTGCTTGTGTGGCGTTGTGCCTCGTATGTTGCTAAGAATTCTCCTCCGCGTGTTACGGAAATTGATGAGCCTGTTTTAACAAATTCAAGATGTGTTGCAGGTTTTAATTCTCTTTCTGATGTTAATACACGTTCTCCGTTATTTCTTGTAACCTCTATTGATGTAGGGAACGCATCGCCCGGCTGGTATATGGTAGTACCCTTATAACTGTCGCCGTGGACTGTGTAGTCGTATCTTGCCAAAAACGACGCAATACCTGTGAGGGCCCACTCCTGAGTATCATTATAGTATTCTTTACCCGCCACCAATGCGTGTTCTTTTATTGCCAGAGAAACACCGTTGTATTTACCTGCGGTTGGTGTTGGTGTACAGTTAAACATAAACGAGTCGAATGTAAAGTATATGGCATCCATCTCATATTTGAAATTTCTTGCCTGTTCTACTGGATAGAAAATCTGGTAGTCAAATTCGAGAGTAAAGTTTTCGAGATGTCTTGCCTCGTTGTTTGTAAATGTTGTACCAAAACTTGTTACACCGTCCATACCCATCGTATTTGAGGGGTTTAATGGGTCTACTACTGTACCTTGGGGGTTTACTTGCATATTACCCATTGCCTGTCCGTCATTGTCGAAGTTTTCGAAAGCAATAGTTTTTAGCGAGAACTTCTTTGATATTGCATGGTCTGTTGCTATTATGTCGTTACCAAAGCCATCTGGGATATAGATTTCGTAAATAGTGTCTCTTACCATTGATGGTATATCTATGTGAAGTTTTCCGTCAACTATTGATGCAGTATTTTCAACTACATTATCATTTGTGTCAAAAATTTTTACATCTGCAAGGTTAGTTGTTTCATCTAATACTGTGTCAAATTCGACTTCCAAAAAACCTTTGTTGCCTGTATAGTTTGTTGGAGTTATTAGGGTTTTCGCCAAAGCTGTGTTTGGTATGATAATTAAGGATGTTATCATACACAGTGCAATTAATACACTTAAAATTCTTTTTTTCATTTGGTACTACCTCCGTAAATTAAAAAATGCGCCTACCGAAGCAGACGCATAAAAAACGCAAATTCCGATAGTCGCCAAACCAATAATTATATGCATAATGAGTTAATCATACTCGCATAAGTAGAATCTGCGTTTTTATCAAATTCAATAATACGAGTATGCTCAAAAAGGGTATAATTATTCCATAGAAAATAACCCATTAAGCATATTTAATTGATTTGGCATAGTTATTGTATCACATATTGAAAAATTTATCAATACTTTTTTTGTCATTTCACATTTCTTGCTTTTGCTCTTAAATCTGTTTTTAAAATTCTTTTTCTCATTCTTAAATGATTTGGTGTAACCTCCAATAGCTCATCATCGGCGATAAAGTCAAGACATTGCTCCAGGCTCAAATCCTTTGGCGGTGTAAGCTTTAGCGCATCGTCCGAGCCTGATGCTCTTGTATTTGTTGCGTGCTTTCTCTTGCACACATTTATTACAATATCCTCAAGTCGTGCATTTTCGCCGACAATCATACCCTCGTAGACCTTAACACCGGGGCCGATAAATAAGTTTCCGCGCTCCTGTGCATTGTAAAGTCCGTAGGTTATAGACTCGCCGTCCTCCCATGCGATGATTGCGCCTCGTGTTCTGCCCATAAAGTCGCCTTTGTATGCTTCATATCCGCTTAAAATACTATTTATTATTGCAGTACCCTTTGTGGCAGTCATAAGCTCATTTCTAAATCCAATAAGTCCGCGTGATGGTATCTTAAATTCAAGCCTTGTGTAATTTTGCGCGGTAGGGGACATATTTGTCATTTCGCCCTTTCGTTGAATAACACCGTCCATAACAGTACCTGTGTATTCGTCGGGAACATCTATTGTTAAATCTTCAATCGGCTCGCAAAGCTGACCGTCGATGTGTTTGTATATAACAACGGGATTAGAAACCTGAAATTCATATCCCTCACGTCGCATATTTTCTATTAAAACCGAAAGATGAAGCTCACCTCTGCCCGAAACAGTAAATGCTTCGGTAGTGTCAGTTTCCTCAACTCTTAGTGCAACATTTGAGTCAAGCTCACGGAATAGTCTTTCTCTAAGCTGTCTTGATGTAACAAACTTTCCGTCCTGACCGGCAAAGGGTGAGTCGTTTACACTGAACGTCATAGAAAGTACGGGGTCATCTATCTTAACAAACGGTAAAGCGTCGGGGTTTTGTGTGTCGCATATGGTTTCGCCGATATTTATGTCGGCAATTCCCGAGATTGCCACAACATCGCCTGCACCCACCTCATCAGTAACCGCTTTGTTAAGTCCCTCAAAAGTATATAGCTTAACTGCCTTGCTTCTTGTGATTTTTCCGTCTGCTTTGCATACTGCAAGCGGCATATTTGTTGTGATTTTTCCTCTTTGAATTTTACCTACTGCAATTCTTCCTGTGTATTCGTCATAGTCAATATTGGATACAAGCATCTGGAACGGTGCGTCGTCCTCACATTGGGGACACGGAATTGAATTTACTATAAGCTCAAAAAGCTCTGTTAAATCGGAATTTGGTTGCTCGGGATTGTACTCCGCAGTTGCCCAGCCATCACGACCTGATGCATAAATAACAGGAGTGTCGAGCTGTTCTTCTGTTGCACCCAAATCTATAAATAATTCCAACACCTCGTCTACTACCTCATAAGGACGTGCATTGGGACGGTCAACCTTGTTCACCACTATAATCGGCTGAAGATTTAGTGCAAATGCCTTAGACAAAACAAAACGTGTCTGTGGCATACAACCCTCAAAAGCATCAACCAAAAGCAAAACACCGTCAACCATTTCAAGACCGCGCTCCACCTCTCCGCCAAAGTCGGCGTGTCCGGGTGTGTCTATAATATTTATTTTAGTACCCTTATAATTTAGCGAAGTATTTTTTGCCAATATAGTAATACCGCGCTCTTTTTCGAGGTCGTTTGAGTCCATAACTCTCTCGTCAACAACCTCATTTTCCCTGAATGTTCCGCACTGTGAAAGCATTGCGTCAACAAGTGTGGTTTTTCCGTGGTCTACGTGCGCTATAATTGCTATGTTTCGTATATTTTCTCTGCTTATCATTAAGTAAGCTCCTTTCCGGATAGATAAATCAATATGTTAATTATACACTTATATTTTCATTTATACAATATTTTTTTACAAAAAACGGAAATATGAACAAGCACAATTTGTAATTGATGGATTTTTTTGTATCATAATATATAAAAAGGGGTTGCTTATAAAAACAATCCCTTTAATGATAAGTTATTTTTTCTTTTTAACTTCTTTTTTTAGTTTCCTTTTTAACTTCCTTTTTCGGCTTTGTGGCAGTTTTCTCAGGTGCTTTTACTGAGTTTACAAACGCATTAAACTTCTCGATATTTCCCACTACTGTTGCCTCGCCTGAGTTCAGTGCCTTTTCAAAGGATATTTTTTTATCCAATATATCCGAAATCGACTTTCTTGTAATATCAAGAACTGCGTCGTTATCGTTATAGTCGTATGGCTCTACATTTAAATTATTATCCTTAACCTCTGCATAAAAAGTACCGCCACAGTCTTCGTCAATCAAAGTAATCTGTATTGCCATATCCTCCAAAAGTGTTGTATCAACATTTGCAAATTTAGTTTTTAAACGTTTAAAAGCAGTTTCAAAAGTCATTTATTTGTCCTCCATTAATAAAAATTGCAATCTGTCCGCATTTATAATATTCTATGAAAATATTATATGCAATATGCTCCAATTTATAAATTTTTGTGTTATTTAACTTGTAAATCGGAACAATAATTTTTTATTACATACTCGTTTGCGGTGTTTTCCATTGTGTCGTCAAGCGGTGAGAGTACATCAAAATCAGTGTATTTTTTCTTTAGAGCGCAAGTCAGGATATAGTCGCAAAGCTCGGGATTTTTCGGCAAAAGAGGACCGTGCAGATTTGTTGCAATAACATTTTTGTAAACAACACCCTCGTAATCACCGCTATCGTTGTTGCCTTTGCCAAAAACGACTTTGCCAAGCGGAGTATGGTCGTTTATATATGTTCTGCCACTGTGATTTTCAAAACCAACAATGCGAGTTTTCACAAAGTCCGATTCTAAAACCACGTTGTTTGTAATTCGCTTGCTTTCGTATTCGGTGTAAATATTTAATATTCCCAGACCCTCTACTGTTTCGTCTTCGGTTTTAAAATAATTGCCCAAAATGGGATACGCACCGCACAGAGCAACAAGAACACCGCCATTTTCTGCAAAGGTGCGAAGTTGCTCCTTATATGGTAAAAGATTTTTGCAGGCGTGCTTTTCTTCTTTGTCGCTTCCGCCACCGATGAATAATATATCAACTTCACTAAGGTTTAGCTCGCTTTGGTTATCGCTTGTGTATGTGTTGTATTCCACATCAATATCGCGCCACAACAGACGTTTTCTTAAACATTCTATATTTCCCTTATCACCATATAGATTGAGTAAATCGGGGTAAAGATGGAGTATATTAATTTTCATTTTTACTCTCCTTAATTAAATCATTCAAAACTTTATCTGCTTCATAAAGTGCAGTGTAGTTTGCAATAAAATATACAACCTCTGAATTTGATGAAAGCGCCGTATTTACAATTTCTCTCATATCCTTGCTGATAAGGTCGGGTGTGATATCCTCGTATTTGAACCTCAAAGCCAAATCCCACAAACGCATACCGCAAACAGACAGAGTATTTAAGTTTTCGTCTTTTACCTTTTCGAAATCAACGTCCCACATCCATGAAATATCACGTCCGTCGCTGACTTTATCATTTATCGCAATAATAACGTCTTTTTTGCGCTTGTCGGTATTTATAGTGGATATTGCCTGATTAAAGCCCGCAGGATTTTTGGAAAGACTTAAAATAAGAGGCTTGCTAAAATTAAATTCCTGCATTCTGCCCGTCTGTGGCTTGTATAATTTGAGTAGCTTTTCGAAGTCCTTAGTGCTTTCATTAACGCAGGTGAGTGCACCGTAAACTGCAAGCATATTGTAAATATTATAAAATCCCTTGTAATTTACACTTATTGGAGTGCCATTTACCTCAAAAGACATTGGGAAATTAAGAGATACATTTTTGGCTGCAATATCTATATCGGGTCGTTTATAACCACAGTTGTTGCAGTAAAAATCTCCAAGCTGACTGTAGTGAGTGTAGTTGTATGCAAGAGGATTGTTACAGATGGGGCAGAATTTACCCTCTTTTGAACTCTCATCTTGCGGGAGGACACTCTCGTAAACTCCGTAGTATAGCGGTGTAACATTCTTAGCTAAGCCAAATTGCGCGCTTATGGGGACATCGCCATTTAAGACTACCTTAAGGCTTGGACATTTTGCGATAGCGTCTTTAATTAGATTTGCAGTTATATCAATTTCTCCGTATCTGTCAAGCTGGTCGCGGAAAAGGTTTGTTACAACAAGCACGTCGGGAGTGAAGTAGTCAAAAACAACTCTTGTGTATGCTTCGTCTATTTCAAAGCAGGCGTAATCTGCCTTGAATTTACCGAATATATTCATAGCCTCAACGTATACGGTAGCAACACCGCTGAGCATATTAGCGCCTGTTTTGTTGCATATAACCTTGTAGCCCTTGCCCTCGAGTGCAACAGAGAGCATATTATTGGTTGTGGTCTTTCCGTTTGTACCACAGGTTACTATTATTTCTTTGGATATATGCTTTTTTAAATCGCGTGTTAAATCGGGATAAATTTTAAGTGCAAATTCTCCGGGAGAGGCAGTGGTTGTTCTCTTGAGTATTTTACCCAAAAGTATAACTGCTTTTCCAATCCAGATTGCAAGTAGCTTTCTCATAGTTGTATATAAAACCCCTTTCAGAAATGTATATAATTTTGTAAAAATTTAGTCATTTTAATGTATTATACCATCTTTTTTCAAAAAAATCAATCATTTAAGGTTATATTACATAAAAATTACCATAAAAATATATGAAAAAATCTACATAAAATTTTAAAATAACTGTGGACTTTTTCGAAATTTGTGTTATAATATTTAAGGAGTAAATTTTTTTACAAAAATTTCAACAACGAATTTATCCTTTTTTGGAATAAAAGGGGATATGTTCAAAATATTAAATTAGGAGGAAAAAAGAATGGCAAAAAAATTCGTTTATCTTTTTAGCGAAGGCGATGCAAGCATGAGAAACACTCTTGGTGGTAAAGGTGCTAACCTTGCTGAAATGACAAAGCTTGGTATGCCCGTACCACAAGGATTTACAATTTCAACAGATGCTTGTACACAATACTACGAGGACGGTCAGAAAATCAATGATGATATTATGGCAGAAATCCTTGAAAATATCTCAAAGATGGAAGAAATCACAGGAAAGAAATTCGGTGATAAGGAAAATCCACTACTTGTATCAGTTAGATCAGGTGCAAGAGCATCAATGCCTGGTATGATGGATACAATCCTTAACCTTGGTCTTAACGAGACTGTTGTAGACGTTATGTCTGAAAAGTCAGGTAATCCAAGATGGGCTTGGGACTGCTACAGAAGATTTATTCAAATGTACTCAGACGTTGTTATGGAAGTTGGTAAGAAGTACTTCGAAGAACTTATCGACAAAATGAAGGAAGAAAAGGGTGTAACTCAGGACGTTGAGCTTACAGCTGAAGACTTAAAGGAGCTTGCTTCACAATTCAAGGCTGAATACAAGAGCAAGATTGGCGAAGACTTCCCATCAGACCCAAAAGAACAACTATTTGGCGCTATCAAGGCAGTATTCCGTTCATGGGACAACCCACGTGCTAACGTATACCGTCGTGATAACGATATTCCATATTCATGGGGTACAGCAGTTAACGTACAAATGATGGCATTCGGTAACATGGGTGATGACTGCGGTACAGGTGTTGCATTCACAAGAGACCCTGCTACAGGTGAGCCTGGACTAATGGGTGAATTCCTTGTAAACGCTCAGGGTGAAGACGTTGTTGCAGGCGTTCGTACACCAATGCCAATCGCAGAGATGGCTAAAAAGTTCCCCGAAGCTTTTGCTGAGTTCAATAAGGTTTGTGCAATTCTTGAAGACCACTACAGAGACATGCAGGATATGGAATTCACAGTTGAACAAAACAAACTATACATGCTACAAACAAGAAACGGTAAGAGAACAGCTAAGGCTGCTCTTAAGATTGCTTGTGATTTGGTTGCAGAAGGCCGTATCGATAAGAAGCAGGCAGTTGCTATGATCGACCCAAGAAACCTTGATACACTTCTACACCCACAATTTGATGCAAAAGCTCTTAAGGCTGCAACTCCTGCAGGTAAGGGTCTTGGTGCATCTCCAGGTGCTGCTTGCGGTAAGGTAGTATTTACTGCTGAAGACGCAGAAATCTGGAACGCAAGAGGCGAAAAGGTTATATTAGTTCGTCTTGAAACTTCACCAGAAGACATCACAGGTATGAAGGCTTCACAAGGTATCCTTACAGTTCGTGGTGGTATGACATCTCACGCAGCGGTTGTTGCTCGTGGTATGGGTACATGCTGCGTATCAGGTTGTGGCGAAATCAACATGGACGAAGAAAACAAGAAGTTCACACTTGCTGGTAAAACATATAACGAGGGCGATTACATTTCAATCGACGGTTCAACAGGTAACATCTATGATGGAATTATCCCAACAACAGATGCTGAAATCGTTGGTGAATTCAAGACAATAATGGAATGGGCTGATGAATTCAGAACATTGAAGGTAAGAACAAATGCAGATACTCCTGCTGATGCTAAAAAGGCAAGAGAGCTTGGTGCAGAAGGTATCGGTCTTTGCCGTACAGAGCACATGTTCTTCGAAGCTGAAAGAATTGCAGCATTCCGTGAAATGATTTGTGCAGACACAGTTGAGGAGAGAGAAGCTGCTCTTGAAAAGATTCTTCCTTATCAACAAAACGACTTCGAAGCTCTATACGAAGCTTTGGAAGGTAACCCTGTTACAATCCGTTTCTTAGACCCACCACTACACGAATTCGTTCCAACAGAAGAAGCTGACATTCAAGCTTTGGCTAAGGCACAAGGCAAGAGCGTTGAAGATATCAAGGCTATAATCACTTCACTTCACGAATTCAACCCAATGATGGGACACCGTGGCTGCCGTCTTGCAGTAACATATCCTGAAATTGCTAAGATGCAAACAAAGGCAGTTATCCGTGCTGCAATAAATGTTCAGGCTAAGCACAGCGACTGGACAGTTAAGCCAGAAATCATGATTCCGCTACCAGGTGAATTAAAAGAGCTTAAGTTCGTTAAGGATGTTGTAGTTGCTACAGCTGAGGCTGAAATTGCTGCTGCAAATGCTAAGATAGACTACGAAGTTGGTACAATGATGGAAATTCCAAGAGCATGTCTGACAGCTGACGAAATCGCTAAGGAAGCTGACTTCTTCTGCTTCGGTACAAACGACCTTACACAGATGACATACGGTTTCTCACGTGATGACGCTGGTAAGTTCTTGGACGCTTACTATGATAAGAAGATATTCGAAAACGACCCATTTGCTAAGCTTGACCAGACAGGTGTTGGTAAGTTGATGGAAATGGCAATCACACTTGGTAAGCCTGTAAACAACTCACTACACATCGGTATTTGTGGTGAGCACGGCGGCGACCCTGTATCAGTAGAATTCTGTCATAAGATTGGTCTTGACTATGTGTCATGTTCACCATTCAGAGTTCCGATTGCAAGACTTGCTGCTGCACAAGCTGCTATAAAAGACGAGAAATAATTAAAACAATAATAAAACAACCTTGTTGGATACCCAACAAGGTTGTTTTTCTTTTGTTATTAATTTATTTTATATAATCTCAGTATTGTTGCAATAGCTTGCTCAACTGTGTATGTTCCCTTTGGAGAAAATTCCGTATTGCTCACACCCTGCATAATTCCAAGCACGCGCATAGCATATACAGCTTCCTTTGCCCAATCGGAAATTTTTGCATCATCATCAAATGTGCCTGATGAATAATCAATCCTGAAATTCCCGATATCACATATACGTTTTAGGATAGTTGCCGCTTCTTCGCGCGTTATAAAGCTCTCGGGTGCAAATCTATTATCGCCCACGCCTTTTATAATTCCTAAACTGTTAAGTAAAAGTATTTTCTCGTTATCGGTATCGTCAAAGCTACCCAATTTAACATTTTTGTCTTTAAGAGCATTTTGTATTACGGGCAGATTATATGCAATCTCACAAAAATCTTCTCTGTTTATATTTTTGCGGTATCTTTTTTGTAATTCGTCAGGAACAAGTTTTAATGTGATTGCCTCATCAATTGTTTTGGTTGCCCAGCTTGATGGAGTATCATACACACATCTTACAAGGTTTTTGCCCTGAGTGCCTGCCTTGCCAAGATAAATTCCAACATCTATAAGACTGTTTTTAAATTCACCACCCCAGCGCCACGTCTTGTCAGTTGGTTTTAGCATTATGTCGCCTTGTTCGTTTATATAGCACACATCACCGTATAAAGAATAAACGGGTTGTCCTTTTATAATGGGAGCAAGTCCCTCGCTGAACGTTCCCTGAACGTAATATCCGTTTTTAAGTGTAAGAACTGACCTGCCGTCTGCGGTAATATATCCCTCAAAATTATCCTGTGAAATACCAATGTATCCGTTGTCGCCCATATTGGTTGCGTGTTTTAGATTTGCAGCAATAACCTTTCCGTCGAGGTTTACAAGGTACGTTGTGTTGTTCTTTATCACCTTAAATATTCCGCCGCCTGCATATTCTATATACTGTCTGTCTTCTGCAACAATCTCTCTGCCTGATAAATCCGTCAGGCTATAAAGACTGTAGTATGAATCGTTTACTTCATTAACGTAACAAACAATCAATGCTTTGTCATTTAAAATTGAAACAACATTTCTTCCATCGGTGAATTCGCAAAGCAAATTTCCGTTTAAATCAACAAGCTTCTGTGAGCCATTATTATCAAGCAGAATGTATTTGTTTTCACCGTCTTTTTCGAAATTAGCGGGGAAGTAGGGAACACCATCATACTCAAACTCAAGCGCCGCTTTGTTATTAACATCTATAACTGACCATTTGCCATCTTTTAGCGCTTTATAGTTTACACCGTCAAAACCTTCTATATCGTCATATTGAGGCTCGGTTGTGATTTTGCCTGTAACACTTGCAATTCCGTATTTTTTATCTTTGTTATGGAATACGAAAAATCCGTTATCATCAACAAACGGACAACCCACACCTGACCTCTGGAAGTTTTCGTACGGTGCTTCAAATAAAAGTGTACCGTCTGCCTTTGAGTAAATTTTCAATACCTTGTTTTTATCACCGTCAGCCTCGGCGTACTTTCCGAGAACAACAGATATGTACTTATCTGATTCAATGGGAGTGCACTCATATTTATCGGCGGTTAAAATAACATTGTTGTTATTATCTATAATTTCATATTTGTCGTCTTTTACAAGAATGTTTTCGCCAACTAATGCAATGTCTTCGGTAACGTTTCCGTTTTCGTCAAGATATATATCTTCACCGTCAAGAGTTGTGAACTGATATCCGTTTTCCTGCTTGTAGAAAGTCTTTGTGTTTGGAAAATCAATATATTCGTAATCCCACAAAGGCTCTTGCTCGTCTTGGATATACTTTACCAATCCGTTTAAATCTCCGTCAGATACAATAAATATTCCGTCGCGTGTTGTATCCCACCAATTCAAGCCCGAAACTGATTTCCAATCCTCGTTATGTATAACCACATTGCCGCTTTTATCTATGAATTTGCCGTTTCCCATATAGGCTATTCCGCCATAAAAACCGTTTGACCAACTGTCTGGCGTAAATACAACCTCGCCCTTGTTGTTTATGACTTCATTTGTCCAAACTCCGTCAGTATAGCTTTCTGTAAAGGCAAGTCCCTCTGAAAAACGTGATGCAATACGGTATTTAAAATCTGTTATTTCATTTCCAAACAAGTCATAATAGCCCCTGTGGTCGTATGATTTTTGAGCCTCAATTATACCCTCACTGATGCCCGAAATATTTGTATGCTCAATCGGTATTACAATGTTTCCGTCAAAATCAATAAGCCCGTATAAATTACCATATTCAGCACTGTCCTCGCGTGTATTTTCAACATATACTTCAATTAAGTTGTAGTTTTCGTGTAAGGCTTTGGGGATTTTCTCGTCGGGTGTTTTTATCATATCGCCAAATTTGTCTAATAATCCGTAACTTTCGCCCTGCTTAACTTTGTATGAGTTTATTTCACCGTTTTCGTATAGAGGGTCAATATAATCGTAGACAAAGTCCGCTACTGTGCCTCCGTAATTGTCAATAAGTCCGTACTTTCTGTTTTTCATAGCAATAGTGATGTAAGAGTCGTTGTTGAACGGATATATCTTATCAAATTCGGGTTGTATGGCAACATTAAAGTCGGCATCAAGTGCACCGAATTTTCCGTTTTCTTCATATATAAGTCTGTATCCCGAAAAGGTTATTCCGTAACCTGAATTTTTAGCGCTCATAAACTTGTCGTAAGAAAGAGTTTTAAGTAATTTGCCGTTATATGTATAAACACCAAACTCGCCCTCGTAATATGAAAGAGGTCTTCCGTCGTTATTTATATCGGAGTGATTAACAAACACATAATTATCTATTCCAATTACGTCTTTATCAAATTTGCTCACAACCGTGCCTTGATAATTAATAACATAGCTTGTAGTCCCGTTTGATGCCAAAGCCACCTGATTGTCAGCAAAAGTGCCGATATTATCGAAGTCATCAGAGATCTTTTTGCCGTCAAAATCATAAATTGCACATTTTCCGTTATTATTGCATGCAACAATACAGTTTGCGTTTATTTCTATTCTTGAATATTCCATGGGCAGAATATATTTGTAGTTTTGGCCCTCGCTTGCTACGGTGATATTCGATAATGATACAATCATTGTCAATGCTAAAATGGCTGATATTATTTTCTTCATTTTGTAAACCTCCTTTAATATTGTAGCTATATAAATATCATATCATATTTTAGCTGAACTGTCAATAAAACACACCATTTGTGTCAGGTGATAGATTGCATAAAAAGAGGACGGTCTGTATTAATTCGTATTGCGGGTTTTAAATCTGTAGGATTTATTGTCTGAGCAATAGAATTAATACAAACTGTCCTCGCAAGAGCGACTTTTTATCCCCAATAGCTCATAATCTGTGCAACTGCAAGTCCACCGCCCGTACCTATTACATACCCTAAAAGAGCCATAATAACTCCAACGGGAACAAGTGCACTGTTGTATGTGCCTGCAAGTATTGGTGCGGTTGCAGTACCGCCTATGTTTGCAAGCGATGCCACCGCGCAGGTAAAAATGTCTATTTTAAAAATCTTAGCAAAAACAATCATTATTAATACGTGTATAATAAGAATGGCGAATCCGCATAAAAGCCATACGGGTGCATTACCGATGCTTCCTAAATCAGCGCGAGATGCTATAAGTGCTATAACAATGTAGAGTAATACATTCGAAAGCTCTTCGGTGCCTCTTATTCTTCCAAAAGGTGTCATGGCAAGAATAATACCTATAACTGTAACTATCAGCACTGTCCACGTTGATTTATCAAATATCGGTGCAATGGAGTTTATTAATTCTCCAAAATATTGCGATATTGCCGAAACAATAAATCCTGCCCCTAAAATCAGTATCATTCCCTGCCAGGTTATTTTATTTTCATTTAACTTTGCCTCGTTTTCTAATGTTCTGCCAACTGAATCTATTACGCTTGTGTCTGCTTTTACCCAACTGTTGAACTTTTTCGAAAAGCCTATTATCCAAAGCAGAAATATCACGTAAATTGTGGCGCATATTGAATCTACCACCAGAGCATATGCCATCGTTGACTCGTCAACGTTAAGTGATGCCTGTATGGCTAGCATGTTGCCACCACCGCCCATCCAGCTTCCGCATAATGCGCCAAGTGCTTTCCATGCACCCTCACCGAGAAGAGTATGCATAATTGCATAAGAAACTATAAAACCCAATGCAATAGAAAGCGTCGCACTAAAAAAGCCTATAAGCATTTTTGGACCAAGCTTTATAATTTTACGCAAATCGCACCTTAAGAGCATAATGAACAACATTGCGTATAAAATGGGATTTTTTATTGCACCGTATGTGCCCGAAGTACTTTCCAGATTCCATAGCTTTAAACTGCATAAAACCATCAGTCCTAAATAAATAAGAACAATCGGCGGCGCAAACTTGAATATTTTCTGCGATATTGGTCCTTTAAATATTTTTGGAAGATTAACTAAAACTGCACAGATGAATATCAGTGTAGCAATATACATAAAACCGTTTTTAATCATATCTTTTTACCTCGCCATTAATTTTTGTAGTTCACATTTAAATTATACATACAATTCAAATAAAAATGAATAAAAAAAGTAAAAACAAAGCAATATAAATAGGTAAAAATTCCAAAGATTAAAAAGTTGCAAAAAAAATCGAAAAAAGGTATTGACAATATGAGATAATTATGTTAAACTGTCAAAGTTGTCTTTTGAGATGGCTTTGAAAAACTTTTTTACAAAAAGATTAAAAAAGTTTAAAAAAGGTATTGACAAGTTGTAAAACTTGTGATATAATAGCAAAGCTGTCGCAAAGACAGGATGTACATTGAAAAGTAAACAGTGCAGAGTTCTTGTCAAGACATTAAATGTCTAAACAATGAGTTTTTTATGACAG
>JAZSFX010000021.1:0-2030 GCA_045532455.1 Clostridia bacterium | reverse complement strand
GAAAGAACGGATAGTAAAATGAGATATAAAAAGAGCCTCGCTGCAAATATGCTATGGAGGGAAAATAATGGAAGTAGTATATCAGCGCTGTTGTGGTATTGACGTACATAAAAAAATGATCGTAGCCTGCTTTCGTGACGGACGAAAAAAGGAAATACGAGAATTCGGTACGTTAACAAGCGAGCTTAGAGAGCTCACAAGCTGGCTTTTGGATAGCGGTTGTGAAATGATCGCTATGGAAAGTACAGCGTCATACTGGAAACCCCTGTACAATTTGTTTGAATTGTCAGGTCTTTCTGCAATGGTGGTAAATGCACACCATATGAAATCCTTACCGGGAAGAAAAACGGATATGAAGGATGCCGAATGGATTGCAGACTTGTTACAGCACGGACTGCTAAAAGCAAGCTTTATTCCTGACCGTGAGCAACGGGAATTACGGGAGGTGTCCCGTTACCGTAAAAGTCTTGTTGAGGAACGCAGTCGTGAGCTTAACCGTTTACAGAAAATGCTTGAAGGTGCTAATATTAAGCTCGGAAGCAAACTAACACACATAAACGGTAAAAGTGGCAGAAAATACTTAGACCTTTTACTCAGCGGAGAAGAAATATCTCTTGAGGCTGTGGATGACATAAGGAATCACCAAATGCACAGCAGTGCAGAAGAGATATTAAGTTCGCTTGACGGCATAATCTCTCCTTTACAGAGGAAGCTCATCCGTAGTGTTCTTAACCATATTGACGATATGACAAAACGAATCAAGGACATAGATAAGATTATTAAAGACTATATTAAGGACTATGAGGATGCCATAAATGCATTAGAAGAAATACCGGGCGTAGGTAAAATTGGTGCTCAAACCATAATTTCGGAAATTGGCAAGGATATGAGCAGATTTCCTTCAGCTTCACATTTATGTTCTTGGGCAGGTGTAGCACCGGGCAACAATGAAAGTGCAGGTAAACGCCGTAGTGGCAGAACAACAAAAGGCAATCCTACGCTTAAAACCACCCTTATCCAATGTGCTCACGGTACATCCAAACACAAAGACACCTTTTTCTATGCACAGTTCCAGCGTATTAAAATACGCAGAGGTTCTAAAATTGCGGCTATGGCAGTTGCTCATTCAATGCTTACTGCAATTTACCACATACTGAAATACAACCAACCGTTCCACGATTTAGGTGCGGATTATTACAACAAGTTCAACCGCGAAAAGAAAATTAATTCGTATCTTAAAAAACTAAATGAATTAGGCTATGACATGACAGCCGTTCCTGCCATACCATAACCTATTCTTTACATACTTTTATTCACCCCGCCGCAAGACGGGTTATTTTTGTTGCTTTATTTTCGTGGTTAACTATTTGTTTTTATAGTAAACATTATTTCTACATTTGAAGATCGGATGCTTAAGAGCGAACAAAAATATAATGGAGCAGCAAATAAATATCAAAAATTATGTGATGCCTATGACATGGCAATTAAAAAGATTTTTGAGGAAATACTTATTTGCTCATCGGCGCCCTATGTAACAGAGGCTTGTAATAGATTGAGAAAATTGGACATAAACAGAATAGTAAACGAGGCTTTTGATAAAGCTTTTTATGAACCTCCTGTGCCAAAGAAAATCGAGACGGTCGTATCAGCGCCACAGATTAAAAATCAGCCTGTTGAGAAAAAGGAAGAAAAAGTTGTATCGGCTCCGCCAGTAAAGAGTCAACCAATTGAGAAAAAAGAAGAACCACCCAAGCCGAATACGGCACCGAATGTTCAGAAAGAGGACGTAAAATTAGAACCGACTCCAATACCGAGTGTTCGGAAAAATGAAGTAAAGCCGGCAGAATCTTCTCCACCAACAATTCGTAAAGAGGAAGCTCCACAAAAAGTTGTAGACGAAAATGCTGTAAAAAATGAACAAGATGATAATGTTAGTGATTTTTACAAACGAATGATGGCTGCAACTAGAAGATAGTTTTAAAAAGATAAGAATAAATAATTCAAAATGATTTTAAATAAAACAAAAAACT
>JAZSFX010000001.1:0-9279 GCA_045532455.1 Clostridia bacterium | reverse complement strand
AATATGAGGCGGCACACGGAACTGTACAACGTCATTACTACAAGTATCTTAAGGGTGAAACCACCTCAACAAACTCTGTTGCTACAATATTTGCATGGTCGGGCGCTTTAAGAAAAAGAGGCGAGCTTGATAACCTGGATGAGCTTATAAGATATGCAGATAATCTCGAAAAAGCAACTATTATGACAATAGAAAACGGTATTATGACAGGTGATTTGGAGATGCTTTCAAATCTTCCGAACAAGAAAAAGGTTGATACCGAAGGTTTTCTTGTTGCAGTAAATGAAACACTTGCTACATTAATGTAATTATACTAAAAGAATGGTGAAATAATGAATATTTTAGACACTGTGAATTCACCGTCGGACATCAAATCCTTAAGTATTGATGAATTAAAACAACTATGTGATGAGATAAGGTCTTTTATGGTTGAGCATGTTTCTAAAACGGGCGGACACCTTGCTTCTAATCTTGGGGTTGTGGAGCTTAGTGTTGCTTTCCACAAGGTTTTTAATACTCCTGGGGACAAGCTCATTTTTGACGTAGGTCATCAGTCATACGTGCATAAAATTCTCACAGGAAGAAAAGACAGGTTTGATACATTAAGGAAATTTGGCGGTCTTTCGGGTTTTCCAAAAACAAGCGAAAGTGAATACGACTGCTTTAATACAGGTCATGCTTCTACTTCAATTTCTGCCGCATTGGGTATGGCAAGAGCAAGGGACATAAAAGGCGAGGACTATACAGTTGCCGCACTTTTTGGCGACGGTGCACTTACCGGCGGTATGATGTTTGAGGCTATGAACGATGCAGGTCATTCAAAAACACCTCTTATATTGATATTAAACGATAATAATATGTCAATTTCAAAAAACGTAGGTGCAGTTTCTAAACATTTGAGAAATTTAAGAATTTCACCGTTTTACTTTAAGTCAAAGCATGCCGTTGAGGAATTTTTACAAAAGCTGCCAAATAGTGGCACGTCCATTAGCAAGACTTTAAGAAACGTAAAAAGACAGATAAGAAAGATGGTATTGCCTACTACATTATTTGAGGAGCTTGGATTTACTTATCTTGGTCCTGTTGACGGGCATGACGTAGAATCCGTAATATCGTGCTTTGAATATGCAAAGGATATTAAAAAACCTATTCTTATTCATGTACTTACAAAAAAAGGCAAGGGTTTTTCACCTGCCGAGAAAAACCCCACCAAATTTCACGGTCTTGGTAAATTTGATAAAATAACCGGAAAGACCCCCGAATCAGCAAAAACCTACAGTGATATTTTTGGCGAATCATTATGCCATATAGCGCAAAACGACAAAAACGTTATTGCTATAACGGGTGCAATGCCCGAGGGTACGGGACTTAGCGAATTTCAGACACGTTATTCCAAACAGTTTTTTGACGTTGGCATAGCTGAGGAGCACGCTGTTACAATGGCGGCAGGTATGGCATCTGGGGGACTTGTTCCCGTTGTTGCACTGTATTCAACATTTTTACAACGTGCATATGACCAAGTCTTGCACGATGTCTGTTTGCAAAATCTTCACGTTGTTTTTGCAATTGACAGAGCCGGTGTTGTGGGTGCTGACGGTGAAACTCATCAGGGTGTGTATGATATTTCGTACCTTTCGCATATGCCAAATATGAGCATATTATCTCCATCAAACTTTAAGATGCTTGATGAAATGCTTAAATTCGCAATATACGAGCACAACGGTCCTATAGCAATCCGATACCCGAGAGGTAACACTGAATATTTATCTGATAGTGGTTTTGTCTATGGTAAGGCTAATAAGCTACGCGACGGAAAGGATATTTCCATAATATGCAGCGGAAGAACACTTGCACGCGCATTTGAGGTTACGGATATGGTATCGGCAGATTGCGAGATAATTGAGCTTACAACCCTAAAGCCATTTGATACCGCTACAGTTTTAAAAAGCATTAACAAAACAAAGAATATAATAACAATAGAGGATAATGTGCTCTCAGGCGGAATTAGCGAAAAAGTAGGTGCATTGATAGCCGAAAACGAAATCAGCGCTAAATTCAAGACATTTGCCTTTGGTGATTCACCTGTAGTACACGGTAGTGTTGATGAGCTTGACCGACATTTCGGTCTTGATTCACAAAGTATCGCTCACTATATAAATAACTCTCAGAAAGGCTATAGAAATTAAGATGGCGAAAATACGATTAGATGCTTTTTTGGTAAACAAAGGACATGTACAAAGCCGCGAAAGAGCGAAGGCACTTATAATGGCGGGACAAGTATATATCGAAAATCAAAAGTGCGACAAAGCGGGGCTCATGGTTGATGAGGACAATACCGACGTAGAAATCAGAGGCGAGCAGTTAAAATATGTAAGCCGCGGCGGTTTAAAGCTCGAAAAGGCAATGAATGAGTTTCCAATTTCGCTTGAGGGAAAAACTGCAATGGATATTGGTGCTTCAACGGGCGGATTTACCGATTGTATGCTCCTAAACGGTGCAAAAAAGGTATTTGCGGTAGACGTAGGCTACGGACAGTTTGCATGGAAATTGCGTCAGGACGAGCGTGTTGTTAATATGGAAAGAACAAACATACGCTATGTAACACCTGAGCAGATTGGTGAAGAACTCAACTTTGCCTCTATAGACGTTTCGTTTATATCCTTAAAGCTCGTTTTACCCGTCGCATACAACCTTTTAAGCGATAATGGTGAAATTGTTGCACTTGTAAAACCGCAGTTTGAGGCGGGTCGTTCTCAGGTTGGTAAAAAAGGTGTTGTACGTGATATAAATGTTCATTACGAAGTAGTAAAAACTGTGCTCGATTTTGCACGCTCCATTAATTTTTACGTTGCGGGCCTTTCTTTTTCACCAATAAAAGGACCTGAGGGCAATATTGAATATCTTGCATATTTAAAAAAATCAAAATGTGATGATGTTATCACAGATGATGTTATTCATAAAATAGTAGATTTATCTCACGACTCACTTCAGGACAGAGGGGACACTAAAAATGCTTGATAACAGTATAGTAATTACAGGGTCAAGAGCCATTTGCCGCTCACATGCAAAAATTAATTTAACGCTCGATGTATTATCTAAACTCGACAACGGGTACCACACCATAAAAACAATAATGCAGACAGTATCGTTGTTTGACTTGATTATAATAGATAAAACAGATATCGGTATTTCACTTACCACTAACTTGAAATATCTGCCTACAAACAGTAAAAATATTGCATACAAGGCGGCAGAGGTTTTTTTTAGCACAGCAAAAATCAAGGGCGGTGCTAAAATAATGATTCACAAAAACATTCCCGTGAGTGCCGGACTTGCAGGTGGAAGCGGTAATTGCGCAGTTGTTTTGTGTGCCTTAAACCGTTTATATAATTCTCCGCTATCCGACAAAGAGCTTTTGGATTTGGGTAAAACCTTAGGTGCTGATGTACCGTATTGTATGACAGGTTCTACTCAGCTTGGCGAGGGAATTGGCGAAATTCTCACTCCCCTGCCGAATGCCCCGAGAATGCATATAGTTCTGGTTAAACCACCTATAAGTATTTCTACCGCAGCAATTTACGAGCATATAGATAATATTGAAATTTCTGTTCGTCCCGATACCGATGTAATGATTGAAGCTATCGAAAACAGGGACACAAAAGCCATAGCACAGAATTTATGCAACGTTATGGAAAGCGTAAGCTCCAAGATGCACCCTGTTATAAGAGAAATAAAAAGCAAAATTATATCGTATGGGGCAATGGGTGCTCTTATGAGCGGATCAGGACCTACTGTTTTTGGAATTTTTGATGATGAGAAAAAAGCAAAAGTTTGCGCTGATAGCTTTACACGTCAATATAAAGATGTGTTTTTAGTTAATACAGTGGAATTATAAAATGCTTTTAAAATAAATTATAAAGGGGTGAGTTTTGGTATGGTTGATAGTGAAAAGAACGACGAAAATAATGTATTTAACTTTGGTTTTGATGTCTCTGACGAGTTGGTTGAAGAGGTTCATATTTTAGGCGAATACAACTCAAAAAAACCAAACATTATATTTTGTTCTGCAGCACTTGCAGCTGCATTTATAATCTGCTTTGCCTCGTTTTATGTCGGAACAAGATTGTATCCCGACAAAGACTCCGTTCCGTCGGTTGTCGAGGCAATGAAATTGACTGACAAAGATTACGTAGCAGCAACCGCAACCAAAGAAACTCTTACCAAAGAAAAAGAATATTTAACTGAAGATTCATTAAATGCCCTTAAGGAGTTGAGTGATTTAAAAACTCTCTTAAAGGACAAGGAAACTTCTCAAAAGAAGCTTAATGACCTTAATGCCCAGTACAAAAGCCTCAGCACAGAGCTGACACAAAAAAAGGAGCAGATTGAAAATGCAAAAAACAACGCATACACAATCACTCTTAATCCAGGTGTTTATGTTGTAGGCAAAAACATAATAGCCGCAACATTTGATGTTACGTCAAACGGGTCTATTATTGCCGCTTCGGAGGCAAAGGAAACTAAAATTAACGAGAAGCTTTCGCCAACCACACCTGTAAGTCTGAAATTTTTTGATGGCTATACAATAAAAATCAACGACACAACAAAATTTGTGTTAAAGGAATAGGAGGCATTAAGTATGAGTTCTTTTAAAGTATGGTTTTTAGCAATACTTATTGCCATAACTGCTTTTTGTTCCTTTATTCTTTTTAACCGCGGTTTTTCTATTGGTGCAAGACGAGATGCAATAGCTATGTTGCACACTGCAACACGCGAGCTTAACGAACAAAACGAAAAGCTATACGATGATAACGAAAAGCTTTCTAAAAAAACTGAGGAAGTAAGAGAAGAATACAACGATATTTTAGAAAATGACAGTGAGTTTGCAAAATACAACGAAAAAGTAAACGAGCTTACAAACAGTATAGATAAAATCAAGCAGGAGATTGACTCTTTAGGCACAACAGATGATTTGTCGTCAAAATATGCCGCTCAGATAAGCAAGGTTTCGAATGCTGTTAAGGGCGATAGTATTACATTTAAAGATTCAGTATTGAACTGTCCGAATGATATAAACGAGGGCAGATACAAAATTGAGGGACAAGGTGCTTTCAGGGTTATTAATCTTTCGAATAACAATGTGATTGAAAGCCAGAATGTAAAAAATCTCGAAAGTAATTCGTATACATGTAAAATAGACGAAAACAGTAAAATTATTATTGACGGTACTCTAAAATTCACAGAGGTTGATTAAGATTATCTTAATCAACCTCTTTTTTAGACATATTTAATTTTGCTCGTATTTTTTTCCGTCTTTTACAACTGTCATTGCAAAACGCGGTAAATCCATCATTCGCTTTGCGCGCCATGGCTCTTTTGCAAGGCGGTAAAACCATTCAAGACCTGTTTTGCAGAAAATTTGGGGCGCTCTTTGCACTGTGCCTGCAAAAACGTCTATGCTTCCGCCCACACCCATTGCAACTCTTACTTTCAGTTTATCTGCATTTTTATATATCCAATTTTCCTGACGCGGTGCACCAAGACACACAAACAACAAATCTGCACCCGAAGAATTTATTTCGTTTATTATTTCTTCTTCCTCATCTTCACTGAAGTATCCGTTTCGCACACCGACTATGTTTAGTCCGGGATAGTCTTTTTGTATATTTTTCTTTGCCATATCCCCTACACCCGGCTTGCCGCCGAATAAAAACAGCTTGTGGTCTGTGTAGCTTATTTTCTGCAACAGGAGTTTTGCAATATCGTAACCCGCCGCGCGCTCTTTAATAGGTTTATTCAGATACTTTGCGGCATACACTACACCTATACCGTCGGCAGTAAGCAAATCGGCACTGTTTAGAACCTGCGCAAAGTTTTTATTTCGGTATGCTTCCATTATTATTTCGGAGTTTGGTGTGTATACACTATGGAATTTGTCCGTGCTGAGAAAATTCAAAATTTTATCTGCCGCCTCGTTAATAGTAACCATATCCACATTTACACCAAGAATATTAACTTTACTCATACTTTAAATAAAACCCCTTCAAAAATATTTTATGCTCTGTCTTTTAGTTTCACGTAATTGTTTTTCTCTGTCATAGACTTATATGCAGGACGAATAATTCTTGTGCTTCCTAATGTTTCTTCGAGTCTGTGTGCACACCAGCCTACAATTCTTGCCATTGCAAACATAGGTGTATACATATCCTCAGATATTCCAAGCATTTTATAAACAAAACCCGAATACATATCCACATTTGCGCACATAACTTTGCTTGAGCCTCTTTCACGTGCAAATACTGCAGGCGAAATTCTTTCTATAAGCTTATAGAGATTAAACTCTTTTTCAAACTCAGGCTTTTGTTTTACAAGTCTTTGTGCTCTTTCTCTCAGGAGCACACATCTTGGGTCGCTATATGTATATATTGCGTGTCCCATACCGTAAATAAGTCCTGATTTGTCGTATGCTTCCTTACGCAAAATTTTAACAAGGTATGCCTCTACCTCTTCCTCATTTGTCCAATCCTTGACATTTGCCTGTATTTCTGCCATCATACCCATAACCTTGGCATTTGCACCACCGTGCTTTGGTCCTTTCAGAGAACCGATTGCTGCCGCAATAGCACTGTATGTATCGGTGTCTGATGAAGAAACTACTCTTGTTGTAAAGGTTGAGTTGTTACCGCCGCCATGCTCTGCGTGTATCATAAGCAAAACGTCGACCATTTCTGCCTCTTCACGTGTGTATTTATTGTCAGGTCTTATCATATACAATAAATTTTCTGCAGTTGAAAGCTCCTTTTGCGGAACGTGCAAATACAGACTCTTTCCGTCATGATAGTGATTTTTAGCCTGTTCTCCGTATGCCGCCATAACGGGTATTCGTGCTATAAGCTCTATTGCCTGTCTTAACAAATTGCACGCGCTTATATCATCGGGATTATTGTCATACGAATACGAAGCCAGAACAGACCTTGCAAGCTTGTTCATTACGTTCTTGCTTGGTGCTTTTAGAATCATATCCTCTACAAAGCCCTCGGGTAATGGACGAAGATTGCCTATAAGTCTTGAGAAATTATGCAGTGTTTCGTCGCTTGGTAATTCACCAAACAACAAAAGATACACAATCTCCTCAAAACCAAAACGGCCTTCCTCCTCCGCGTCTTTTACCAATTCGTCTATATCATAGCCTCTGTAACGGAGTCTTCCTTCTATTGGAGTTTTTACTCCATCGACATATTCGTAACCTACAACATCACCGATTGATGTAAGACCTGCAACAACACCTGTGCCGTCATCATTTCTTAAGCCTCTTTTTACGCCGTAATCCTTAAATGTCTGTGGCGAGAAAGGTCTGTACATTTTTTCGGCTTTTTCCTCGTACAGTTTTTCTAACCTTTTAAATTCTTCTGCTGTCATCACTGTGCATCAATCCTTCCTATATATATATATTTAGAATAAACTCATCTGTCCCTGGTCGTCTTTTATTACGCTACCTGCGGCAGGTATGTTTCTTGAGCTATATTGCTCAGGCTTTTCTAATTTTGAATCCTTAGCCTCAACAACGCTTGTTAGCTTTGAGCCCTTCTTTCGCATAGTCATTACCTGTACACCCTGAGTGCTCTTGGTAGCTTTAAGCGGTATTTTTTCGGTATTTAAGTATAGTGCCTTACTTGTATCCGAGAAAGCAACAATGTACTTTTCTTCATCAAGATACAAAACTGAACATAGTGGCGATTTATCACTATATGCGCCTATAAGCTTTTTACGGTTTGTTTTTGTTGCATAGCAAGATACAGGGACTTTTGCCATTTTACCGTTTTCGAATGCAAACAACACATTACCGCTATAGTCTGTGGTAACGATAGTATATACCGCTTTTTCGTCTGCATCAAAGCCTAAAAGCGTTGGAATATATTCACCCATTGCACTGACTTTACCATCAGCAATATCGTATGTTCTGAATTTGTAGCAATTAGAGCGATTGGTAAATACCAGAATTTCCGATTTGTTGGTGGTTTCTATTGTCTGGAAGACGTAGTCATCTTCCTTTAGCTTATGCTCGGTTGTTGTAGAACGGAGCGACTGTGCAGATACCTTCTTTAAGTAGCCCTCCTTTGTGATAAACATAGTAAGTGGATAATCCTCTATATGCTCCTCAACGTTGTAGCTTTCCAATTCGTCTGCACTTATAAGCTCAGTTTTTCTGTCTTGACCGTATTTTTTAGCAATGTTCCTAAGCTGCTTTTCGATAACCTTTTTAACTTCTTTATCACTTGAGAGTATTTTATTTAATTCTTCGATTTCTTCTAACAGTTTTTCAATTTCTGCAGTTCTGTTTAAGATATACTCGCGGTTAAGGTTACGTAGCTTTATTTCTGCTACGTACTCAGCCTGAATTTTATCTAAACTGAAGCCTGTCATAAGATTTGGAACAACGTCTGCTTCTTTTTCGGTATGTCTTATAATCGAAATTGCTTTGTCGATATCAAGTAAAATCTTTTTAAGACCGTTTAGGAGATGAAGCTTGTCGCTCTTTTTCTCTATATCGTATCTTAATGCGTTCTTTATGCAACCCATACGGAAATTAATCCATTCCTTAAGTATTGCATTTACTCCCAAAACAACGGGCGCACCGTTTATTAAAATATTAAAATTACAACTGAAGGTATCCTCTAACGGTGTTAGTTTAAAGAGCTTAAGCATTAACTCGTCGGGGTTTACACCGCGCTTTAAATCGAGTGTGATTTTAAAACCGCTAAGGTCGGTTTCGTCTCTTGCGTCCGAAATTTCGCGTAGTTTATTGGATTTTATAAGCTCCATTATTTTGCCTATAATTGCTTCCGATGTTGTTGTATACGGAATTTCGTTTATTTCGATACAGTTGTTTTGTTTATCGTACGTATATTTTGCTCTTAAGCGGAAGCTTCCCCTACCCGTTTGGTATATCTTTTGCATTTCTTCTTTGTTGTATATTAAATATGCACCCATAGAGAAATCGGGAGCTCTCATAATTTCCGAGAGGTCAGCATTTTCGTTTTTCATACAAGCGATAGTTGCCTCGCACGCCTCGCGCAAGTTGAATGAGCATATATTAGATGCCATACCAACCGCTATACCCTGATTGGGATTTACTATTATATTCGGAAATGCAGCTGGCAGAAGTGTCGGCTCTTTGAGTTCTCCATCGTAGTTATCTACAAACCTTACGGTGTTTTTATTTATATCACCAAAAAGCTCCTCACAGATAGGCTCAAGTCTTACCTCGGTATATCTTGA
>JAZSFX010000007.1:0-16427 GCA_045532455.1 Clostridia bacterium | reverse complement strand
GTAATACTCTTTTAAACCCACCCCCCCGATTGTAAGATAAAAAAATCTAACAACCGGGAGGTTGGCTCATTTTTACAGCTTTGCAATTTTTTTAATGCACTCCTTACATATGTTCTTTGAACAATACTGTGTTACATCCTCTGCCTCACCGCAGAATATGCACGATGGCATATACTTTTTTAAGATTATTGTATCTTTATCGGTATAAATTTCGAACGGTGTTTTGCAGTCGATATCCATAGTTTCTCTTAATTCCTTTGGCAAAACAAGTCTGCCCACTTCGTCAATCTTTCTTATAATTCCCAATGATTTCATTTTTTTGTATCCTTTCCACCATATTTTATATAATCTATCTTTTGACAATATTCTACCATAATTCCCTTTATTTGTCAATACCATATTTAGAACATAATGTAAAAATTTTCCTATATAACCAAAAAAGAACGCCATCATTTATGATGGCGTTAAATTACTGAATTTTTTCTAATTCGCAATATACTCTCAGCCAGCCCGCGCCAACCTCTTTAGATGGTTCAACCTGCCAGATATATATATCCTCGTTCTCGTCTATGCGCAGTGCACCGTCGCGCACTTTTCCTTTTTGCACTTCTTCGTTTTCGATTATGGTATTCGGGTCGAATTTAATAAAGTATGCGCTATAAGACTTATTATCGCAATCCATCGCACTTGTTATGGGGCTTGTGTTGTCGCGCAGCTTACTTATAACAAAACCGTCGGGGAAGTACAAATATTTCTTGTTGTAATATACAATGGAAGCGTCAAAATACATTTCTTCACCATCAGCGTGCATTGCGTCGCGTACATAATCACTCCAATCCCAAGCGGCAAGACGGTAAGAGCCTTTTGCACCAAAATCAACTATAAATTCGGGAGCTTGTGAGTTTTCCATAACCTCAAATGTAAATGAAGCGTGAAGTGTATTTTCCCAATCGTTGTTTGTAGTGTATACTACTGTTATATTTTTTGTGCCGGCTTTTGACATATCAAAACCCTCGGTAGTAAGCTTGTAGGAGTTTTTATCAAGGGTGATTGTTTTTCCGCCTATATATTGCAGATTAACCTTTATATCACTGAAAATGCTCTTTAAATCGTCGCTTGACGTGAATTTCATCTTTTCGGGATTGTTTGTATCAAGCTGTTCGCCCTTCATATATGTTCTGATACCCTCAACCGTAATAGAGCTTGCAAGGTCAGTCTTTGAGGCATTTGAAGTGTTTTGTGGCGTTACCTCCTGCTGATGTCTTTTTGGTATTTCTATATCAATAGGCTCATTATCCTCGTGATAGCGGCAAATAAGCGTCAGCGTTTTTCCGTTGTTTTTAAAATAATACTCGGAGGTATCAAGGTTTTTTAAGTATTCATTTGTAGAATAGTTTTTAACCTCGTCAAGAATTCTTTGCGAGCGTGTCTGGTATAGGACATCTTTCCAATTAAATGCAATGTTTTCGTCATTAAGCTCTGTATGGAGTGAGTTTGCTATAATAGCCATATTTGAACGACACTCGCTTGCTTTTCCGTTCCCTTTAACCATAGAAATGTTGGGAATAAGAATAAAACCTAAAAGCGTAAGAAACAAAGCAGAAAAAATAATTTCTGCGATATGACGATATATAAACATAAAACATTTTTTTGCTGTTTTAATAAAATAAGAAGAATTCATAATACCTCCACCACGCTTATCGGGGTTTTCTTTAAGCTTAATAAATATTCCAAGAACAATTATAACATATTAAAATAAATATTACAAGAGGGCAAAAAAATAAAATGGAAAATGAGTATAAAAGAGAAAAACGAAGAAAAACGACGAATTTTAAAGCAGTGTAAAAATTTTTTAAAAAGGGTATTGACAAAAATAAAAAAAGATAGTAAAATATGTAACGTTGAGTCGCAAAGGCGACGTTAGATTAGTTATTATAGGAGGAAAAAACAATGAATTCAAGTTATTTGCAAAAACCGCAAGACGTTGAAAGAAAATGGTACATTGTAGATGCTGCAGACAAGCCTTTGGGTAGAGTTGCTGCAACAGTTGCAAGCATATTAAGAGGTAAGCATCTTCCTACATTCACACCAAATGTTGATTGTGGAGACCACGTAATCGTTATAAATGCGGACAAGGTTGTTTTAACAGGCAACAAGCTACAACAAAAAATCAGATACTATCACACAGGTTGGATTGGCGGCATTAAAGAAATCCACTACGATAAGTTAATGGCAACTAAGCCTGAGCTTGCAGTAAACTATGCAGTAAAGGGTATGCTTCCTAACAACACATTGGGAAGAAAGGCATTAACAAGACTTCGTGTATATCAAGGCACAGAGCACGGACACGAGGCACAAAAACCTGTTGCTTGGACACAGGAAATTAAATAAGGAGGGTTTTGGAAATGGCTAAAGAACAATACTACGGTACAGGTAGAAGAAAGTCTTCTGTTGCAAGAGTTTATCTTGTTCCTGGTAACGGTAATATAACAATAAACGGCAGAAGCATCGATGAGTACTTTGGTTTGGACACACTAAAGCTTATAGTTCGTCAACCATTGGTACTTACAAAGACTGTTGATAAATTTGACGTAAAAGTAAACGTACAGGGCGGCGGCTTCACAGGTCAGGCTGGTGCAATCCGTCATGGTATTTCAAGAGCATTGCTTGAAGTTGATACAGAAGCTTACAGAGCAGACCTTAAGGCTGCAGGTTTCTTAACAAGAGACTCAAGAATGAAGGAAAGAAAGAAGTACGGACTCAAGGCTGCAAGAAGAGCACCACAGTACTCAAAGAGATAAGCAAATTATCACAATTTATATCCCACAACTATTTTGGTTGTGGGATGTTCTTTTCTTAATTTACCACAATTAATAAAATAACAAAAGAGGAGGTTTTTAATATGGCTGGAACAAAAGTTTTTATATCTTCTACTTGTTACGACCTTTCTGTCTTAAGGGCAGAACTAAGAAATTTTATATTATCTCTTGGTCATGAACCCATAATGAGTGAGTGTGCAGATGTCGTTTATGATCCTAGAATACATACACATACAAGTTGTGTTAATGAGGTTATAAATTGCGACATTATGATAGTTATTATTGGTTCTAGATTCGGAGGTAAAAGCGTCCCTGAAGCCATCAGTAAAGTTGATTTGGCAGAGTTGGAAAGAAGCTCAAAAGATTCAACCACCATATCTAAAAAAAGTAATATATCTATTACTCAACTTGAAGTCTTAAAAGCATTAGAAAATAATATTCCTGTTTATACATTTGTAGAGAAAAAAGTATATTATGAACATGATGTTTATGAAAAAAATAAAAACAACCCAGAAGTTATTAAAAATATGATTTTTCCTGCAATTGAAAAACAAGAATCGGCACCATATATTTTTGACTTTTTGAACTTTATTCGTCTTAAATCTGCTGGTAACTACTTCTTTCAATTTGAAAGACTTCAAGATATTGAGGAAATTTTAATGAAACAGTGGTCAGGATATTTTCAAAGATTATTATCTGAACAAAGACATCAAAATGAAGAGTCCAAACAAATTGATAGATTAAATGAACAATTTGAAGATCTAAAAACAGCGATACTAACTTCAATTGATAATTTGGATCAAAGAGAAATTGCAAACGGTATTGTTAGGTATCGTAGGTTAATTGATATTCTGTTGGGATTAAAATTCACTCAGAACACTTTATGTAACTCTAATTGTAATTTTATGGAATTATTAAAAGAACAGGATATTATGGATATTTTAGATTTTAATGAAATATCGCCTGAATTTAATAGACATTACACAGTAATAAAATCATTTTTACTTAAATCAGATATGACTTTTTATGAATGCAGAATACCAAAAGAGATGGTTTTTGATTTAAGTAATGATTGGGATTCTTTTAAGGCTATAAAAAAGAGATCAAAAGAAATCATTATTGAAACATTGCAACAATTACACAGACCAACTATACTTGTTAGACATCGTGTAGAAAATTTTGACGAATATATAAGAAGAATACGCAATAGAGAAATTTCTAAAGGATTCAGTAGCGAAGAATAATAAAAAAATATAACTATAAAATAGATGTTCTTTTTGTTATATAGAATATGAAAAATATACTTCGTTTTCTGTTAATAAATAGAATTTTTAGAAATCATTCACAATACCAATATTATACATATAATTAATATCTTTCATAAAAAAGGAGGAATAAAAATGAACGAAAAAATAGCAGCATATATAGAAGAACAAGAAAAAATAAAAAGAAAGAAACTTTCGCAAAAACTTTTGCAAGAAGGTATTTATGAAACAGTATATGCTCCGATAGAGTTAATAGGCTATGGTCACTTGGAGGGTGATGAAAAAAAACTAAAATTCCCCGTCAAAGATAGAAATGTTGAAGTGGGAGATAAAATAAAAGTTTCTAAAAACGGGGAAAAAGTAGATGTTATAATAGATGAAATAGAGGTAATTCAGGATGTAGACGATGATGAATATCCGTTTTATACATATGACGACAAATTCAAATTCAATCATCAATGTAAAAAAGTTCCGTTGGAAATTTCTGATGAGGAATATAATGCAATAAAGGAATATATTGCTATAAATGATGATACAGTAAAAGAATGTTGTGATACAGTAAATAGATATATTAAAAATAGAACCAATATTCCTCAATTAAATTTTAATTCAATTGCTGCAACTCTTAGTGTTATAGCGTTGATTATATATATTTGCGGATTTATAGCTGGCTTCATATCAGGAGGTGCTGAAGGCTCTTGGGATATTGCTTGGATTGTGTGGTGTGCTTCTTTTTTGAGTGGAACAATGTTTTTGGGATTTGCAGAAATAATAAAATTGTTAGAAGCTATTAAAAACAAATAATAACACAAGCACCGCCTGTAAATTACAGGCGGTGCTTTTTTCTAACCACAAGGCACTTATTTACCTACAACACACAACAAAATTGCGGTTTTCTATTGACAAGTGTCGTGTTTTGGAATATAATAAAGTATATGCCCAAAAGTACATAAAACAAAAGAAAAGCCAAGAAAATACGAATATTTCGGGCAAATGACATATTTAATTAAAGGAGCTTTTTTATGAGTTGCGGTAAAAACAAAAGTGAAAAACTTAACCGTAAAAATAATATTTTAACAATTCCCAACATACTGTCGATGTTTCGTATAGTATTAATTCCCGTTATTGCGTGGCTTTATATCCACAACTATAACTACTACGCAGTGGCAGTTTTGGTTTTATCTGGAATAACAGATATTATAGACGGATTTATTGCAAGAAAATTTGATATGATAAGCGACTTCGGAAAAATACTTGACCCAATAGCAGACAAGCTGACACAGGTTGTTACCATTTTCTGTCTGATATCAAAGTTCAAATATATGTGCGCACCATTTCTACTGCTTATTATAAAGGAAGTATTTTTAGGAATTCAGGGACTGTTTGTTGTTAAAAAGACAAAGGTTGTAAAAAGCGCAAATTGGCATGGCAAAGCAACAACATTCCTGCTATACTTTATGATGATAATACATATTGTATGGATAGACATTCCATCGACTGTGTCGGATATGACTATTGGTGCTTGTCTTTCATTTATGATGCTCTCATTTGTTTTATATATTATAAGAAACGTAAATCAGTTGCAAGAACAAAAAAACATATAAATCAAAAAATCCCGCAATTTGCGGGATTTTTTGTATGTTATTTTAAATATTCTTCAATTCTTTGTAATGAGCGCTTGGTTTCGTTAATTTTCCACTCGGCAAATTCATTGTCAAATACATACTCCTCCGAAGCCTCAAAACCGATTATACTGTCCTCTTCCCAACATTTTACTGCCAAAAGAGTATTTTCTGTTTCTGCAGAGGCAATATCCTTCATAAACTTAACAAGTGCGTCTGTTGTCTTTTCCTTTACACCGATAGCCTCAAAAAGAATATCCATATCCTCGTGTTCCTCGTTTTCCTTTATGGCAACGAGGAGCTTTTTTGCAATCTGCCACATAATAGCATTTGATGTTGTTATGTATGTGTAATACATAAATCTTACAACTGCAATCTGTCTCGAAATTTCACTGCCATATTCCGCACCAAGATTTTTACCTGCTTCTTCGAGTAATGCTAAGCCTTTTTCGAAAAGCTCTATGGTTTTGCCAAGGCGGTTATATCTCATTATTGGTAATTTCGGGTTGTTCCAGACAGTTTCGCGGTAAACCGGGAACCATATTGTTCCGCTTTTGTGTCTTGCCCAGCCTACGGTCGGAATATCTAATTCTTCTCTTGTCTGGTCAAAAAGCAGTGGATATGTAGGACCGCAACGATATGGACCGTATTGGTCATTTCCGGCTGCTATTATAAGACTCATTCCCTCGCTAAAGTAATTCCAGGCATCTATCGCCTTTTTGTATTCCTTTCCGTAGTCGCGTTTTGCAATAGCCTCAAGCATTTCATCATCGCTCATAGTGTTTGTAGTAAACGAGTTTTTGGTAAATAGTGTCAGGAACGATGGTACCCAACCATAGTCATGACACTCCATAAGTCCGCTAAGGTTATATTTTTTGTTACAATCCCTTAACCCCTCGTATCTCTTCTGCCATTGTTGTGGACAGGGGAGATATGGCACAGGTCCCACATCCCATGTTTTTCCGCCTGTATTTGCCATAGAATATAATTTTATACCCAATTCTTTTGCTTTTTCTGCCTCGTCTAAGAACACTCTTGAGGGACCGGGAAAGCAAACCGAATAGTCAGCAACGAGGTATTTGGTACCGTTTTCGTCAAAGTGTACATCACCCATTTCAAAGGTTACATGCAATGTAATATCTTTTGGTATGTTTTCGATTAGCTTTAAACGGTCTTCCTTTGGTGTGTATAGCCAGTTGTAGCTCCAGAAAACTATATCGACATTTTTGTTATACTTATATATTGTATCCTGAACACGCTTAAGAAGTGCGGGATAGTCTTTGCATGGGAACCAACCAGGAGACGGTCTTGTATCGCCTTTTGGTCTGAATCTGCAACGAATTCCCGTAGTTCTTTCGTCTTTTGACGGAAACTCGAAAGTTTCTCCAACAAAAATTATTCCCTTAATTCCAGGGTGATTTTTGAAGAATGTACCAAAAGAATTCTCGTAATACTCCTCTGCACCCTCGTCTTCGGGATGTACATCGCATTTAATGTGGCTGTATATGTAAACATCAAGTCCATACCCCTCGGCACGCCATACAAGGTTATTAAAATCGCAATAGCCTATGCAAGCGTCTTGCCACATTCCGTCGGGGTCATCAAAGCCGTGAAGATTTGTATCATCATGTCCTGAAAATACTATGATTGCGTCCATACCTGCGTGTGCACAAGCTTCTAAGTAGTTGTCGGAGTATGTATCAAGCTCAATACCCGAATGAGTCATTCTCGGTGCAAACAAAGGTGCGTGCTCGGCGCTTTCTTGCTTTATACAAGGTGTGCCTAATAAGCGCATATTATCCTCCATGTAATATACACCTTTTGCAGTGCCTCGCTCGGATTTTCCTGTTATAACAACAGACTCCGACTTAACATCAATATAAAATGCTCCCTCCATTTGTGAGCCATACGAATAATCAACACCGTCTGCCTCGGATACAAGGATTATTTTTTTAGCAGGGTTTGATAACTCCTCTGCAATAGACTCAGCCTTTCTTACTCTCACAAATATATCAAATGACTCGGATAAAAAGCGTACCAAATCCCGAGAAAAGTATTTTACCAATCTCGAATCAGTTTTTGGAATAACAATCTCCCATGAATTGTCAATTGTGCAAGATGCACCCTCAATTTTGTTTTCAGTGGGAGAAAGGGGTTTGTAGTCTAACAAATCTCTGTTTCTGAAACTGTAGTTATGAACTCCTTTAATCATATTATTTTCCTCCTGTAAAACTTAAGCCAATGTAATATTTAAGACTTATGCATTTATATTATATTGGTTTTTTTTCTTTGTCAATGTATTTTTTAAAACAATGTTATACTGCTTTGACTTTTCTTTTTTTGCATATTTTGTGTAATTAAAAAGACAGTAGAATACCCAAATTCCTTTGCTACGGAGTAGACAGGATTTTTTCTTATATTTCAACCCTCAATATTAGTTAACGACTCGCAGTAATCTGCAAAAACAGTGGTAAAAATATAGTTTATAACAACCACATCGGTTATTGAGTCACGCTCTATAAGTTTTTGTATTGACCCCTCAAAGAAACGCGGGTCAACCATAATAACGTTTTCGAAGTTATTCACAAGCCACGGTGCAAAGGCATTCGCATACGAATCCTTAATAACAAGAATACTCTTTCCGTTTGTAAGAGAATTGTTGTGAATTTTCACATACGGGTGGTCCGAAACAAAGAAGAAACGGTAATCCGTTGCGGTGCGGTCAAACATTTTTGCGCTATACGGTACGTAGTTATTGTTCTTGTCCACACTCATAAACGAATAGCTTAAATTGTACATTTCGTCTACGTTGTACCATTCTATATAGTCCTTGTGCTCTTTTAGCCTCTGGTCATTTACCTGATTATATAAATATCCCAAAAATCCCTCATCAGCGGTATACATTGTAAAATCACCAAGTTTTTTAGGCTCAATACCTGCAGTGGTTGCAAAGGCTTCGTAGCCATAGTATGCGCCAAGCATTGTCCAGTGATGGTCTGTTCTAAAGTAGACATATTCGTGCATATGTGATTCTATATTTGAATACACATCAACACTCTTTATGCGCGAATCAAGATTTTTATACACGTAGTCTATTGCTTCTTTCTGGTCGGATTGAATGTTCTTGTATACAGGCATTTGAAACTGAAGCTGAGTAGGAACAAGTATCGAATACATATTAACGTGCGATGGGAGATTTTTGGCATATGTGTTAAGTGTATTTGCATACAAAAGCTCATTCTTCTTATCGGAGGCAAAAACCTCCATAACCTTATCCGTGAGCAAAAGCAGACACGCCTTGTTCACAGTTTTTGTGCCGATGTCCTTGTTTGTATAAACAACTCTGCCCTCAGGCGGAGTAATGCCCGAATGGTTTTTTACTACAGATGAGAACTCTGTAAAATATGAACGAAATCCAATGGAGTCGTTTATATAGCTCTCAAAATCCATCATAAATGAACCGTCTTTGAGAGTTGCCTTGCTGATTTCAGGCAACGTGGCGGGCTCTCTGTTTTCTTTTTTAAAGCTCTCCGTATCAGCAGGAAGTGCCAATACCACAAACGAGGCGACAATAAGCAGTATAAATATAAAAGAAACAAGTTTGTTTTTCATAGTTATAGCACCTCCTTAAAACCTGAAGTATAAAAACGGGTTATAGGTCTGTCCCACAAGCATTGCAAAACATACTGCAAAACCTGCTATAACTGCAAGTGGCTCTAATAGAAAACCTATGGGCTTAAAGCAACATACAAAGTCAAATAGCTTTTTGGGCAGTGGTGTGCATGCCAATACACACACAACAATCAACCACAGTTTTTCGTATAGTACCGAAACTGTTGTCAGGTCGTATAATCCGCACCCATAGCCAAAAGCATGCGCAAAAAACTCTAAAAGCTCAGCAATATCGGTAAAGTAGAATATACCCCAGCTTATCATAACAATAAACATTGTGTATATATTTCCCAAAACCCACGGAAGGTTCGAGAGGAATTTTAAAACGTATTTTTCTATAAATAGTAAAACTCCAAAATACAGTCCCCATATAATAAAGTTCCAGCTTGCACCATGCCAGAAGCCTGTTAAAAACCATACTATAAATAGGTTTAAAACTGCTCTTTTTCTGTTTCCGCCAAGGGGAATATACACATAATCACGGAAGAACGAGCTTAGCGAAATATGCCATCTTCTCCAGAACTGTGTAACACTTTTTGCAATGTAGGGATAATTAAAGTTCTCGTTAAAATCAAAGCCGAGGATTTTTCCCAAGCCTATTGCCATATCGGAGTATCCCGAAAAATCGAAATATATCTGGAACGTATACATTAAAATACCAAGCCACGTTGAGCATGTTGTAGGTATTGCGGTAGAAAGCAGCATTGTTGCAACCTCGCCCGTCTGGTTTGCCAACAGGACCTTTTTACAAAGTCCTGCCACAAAGCGCTTTGCGCCCTCTGCAAACTTTTGCGAGGTAACAGCTCTCTTCCTTAGTTGCTTTGCAACATCTACATATCTTACGATAGGACCTGCAACGAGTTGAGGGAACATAGCCACGTAGTTCATAAATGAAAGCAGTGATTTTTGTACTTTTGCCTCGCCTCTGTACATATCAATAGTATAGGACAGGGTCTGGAAGGTATAAAACGATATACCCAAAGGCAGTGAGAATTTTGGCACATTAAATGACGTGTTAAAAAGTGCATTTATATTCTGGACAAAAAATGCCGAATACTTAAAGGCAAACAAAAATCCTAAGTTAATAACAAGAGATGATACAAGTGCAATTTTCGCACCTATACGTCCCTGAAATTTATGTATAAATAATCCGTGTATATAATCCGTTATTGCGCTTACCAAAAGAAGTATTACCCACACGGGCTCGCCCCACGCATAAAAAATGAGCGATACAATAAGCAATATAATATTTTTATATGTTATATTTGGCGAAAGGTTATATACAAGCAATACAATCGGTAAAAATATGCATAGAAAAATCAAGCTTGAAAAAACCAAAATAAAACCTCCTTGCAATATATGAGTTGTTTTGATTAATTTGAATTTAACAACAAATATCCATAATAAAGTATAACATAGTAAAAAAACAAATTCAAGTTTTGGAGTTAAATTGTAACAAATTGGAAAGGAATGCCATAAATATGAAATATATGTTACCTATAATTATTACAGTAATAATATGTTTTTCTGGCTTAAAGAAAAAGGACACATACGCAGATTTTACCGAGGGCGCATATGACGGGTTAAAAATCGTTATGGGTATTTTTCCGCCGCTTATGGCAATAATGGTTGCCTCATCAACGCTGAGAGCCTCGGGCGCATTTGATATGATAGCACACCTTATATCGCCCATAACACAAAGGATTGGTATTCCAAGTGAGGTGTTGCCTCTTGCACTTATGCGCCCCGTTTCGGGAAGTGGGTCGCTTGCATTGTTATCCGATACATTGAGTACATATGGTGCGGACAGCCGCATAGGCAGGCTCTCATCAATTATAATGGGCTCTACCGAAACCACATTTTACTGTATGGGTGTCTATTTTTCCAAAACAGGCATAAAAAACACAACAAAAGCACTGCCCTGTGCCATAATAGGCGATATATGTGCGATTATACTTGCTTGTGTGGCGGAGAGAATTTTTTTGTAAAAATTAAAAAAACTATTGACAACAAAAAATCAAAGTGATAAAATAATGTTGTTGAATGCGTTTGGGCATAAACGGGCAAATCCGGGAGAACTTCGAGAAAATTCCCGTTCTCTGTATCTTAAAGGATACAGAGAACTTTTTTGTATAGAAAAACATAATGTAAATACATATTGAAAAAGGAAGCGAAAAAATGACAGGTGTAATTGTAAACGTAATAACAATAATAATAGGCTCGTGTGTCGGGTTACTGTTCAAAAAGGGAATCCCCAAAAGAGTAAGTAGTGCTACTATGACAGGTTTGGGTGCTTGCACAGCGTACATAGGCATTTCGGGAAGTTTGTGCGGAGAAAATGTGCTTATTCTGATTACCTCAATTGTTTTGGGTGCAATCACAGGCACACTGCTTGATATTGACGGTGCAGTCAATAAATTGGCAAAGAGTGTAGAAACAAAATTCAAAAAAGAAGGAGAGGGTGTTTCTATAGCAGAAGGCTTTGTAACAGCCACACTCTTGTTCTGCATAGGCTCAATGGCAGTAACAGGTTCAATTCAGGCAGGACTTGTAGGAGATAATTCTATTCTTATAACAAAGGCAATAATCGATATGGTTGCTGCTATGATGCTTACTTCAAGTCTTGGTATAGGCGTTATGCTATCATCAGTTCCCGTATTGGTGCTACAGGGCGCAATAGCTCTTTTGGCAGGACTCATCGCACCGTTTATGAGTGATGGCGCAATAAACGAAATGACTTGTGCCGGTTCACTTCTTATTGTGATGATAGGAACAAACCTGATGGGAATTACCAAAATAAAAGTAGCAGACTTTTTACCCGCTATTATTTATGCACCAATTATATATAATATCATTTTGCTTGTAAAAAATTTATTATAAAAAGCATTTTTAATTAAAAAAGGAACTTGCATTTGAAAATGCAAGTTCCTTTTAAATTGTTATTTTTCGTCATCAGTTGCGGGAGCCTCGGTAGGTTGTGGTGTTTCGCTTGGTTGCGGTGCTGCACTATTCTGAGGCACTTCACTCTCCTGTTGCTCTGCACTCTCTTGAGGTGCTTCGCTCTCCTGTGGCACTTCACTCTCCTGAGGTGCTTCACTTTCCTGTGGTTCTTCTGTTACCTCGGGCGAGGGTGTTTCGGGTTTTGTATCTGCAATTATTACTGTTCTTGTTTCGTCATTCCAATCAATATATGTACCAAGAGCCTCAACAACTGCTCTTAGCGGAATATATGAATTGTCGTTTATAATAACGGGTTGAATATCACGAATATCAATTTCCGACCACGTATCGCCTTCAGATTTTCTCATTTCCCACGAGCCGAAGTTATTGTAGCTTTTGTTGTATCTGCTTATAGAAACCTCCACACCGTCTTTTTTTGCAAGTATCTCATGTGTCTGAATGTCGTCAACCAATGTATCGTTCCATATAACCTCTACACCAAGAGCCTCAAAAACCCCTCTTAGCGGTACGTATGTACGGTCCTTTAATATAAAAGGTTTAAGCTCACAATTTATGGGAGCATTATTCACAAGTATATTAACGTTGTAGTTGTAGGGTGATTTTTGTGAGTCAAAATCCTCTGCGGTTGATTTAAACAAACCGCTATACAGTGTTATATTCGTTGACGACACAATAGAAAAATCTATCATATCCTTTTTCAATTCTATTGTACACTTACCTGTCGGAAACCAACTATTTGAACTGCTTACGGTATAAAAAGCTGAGGTTGCTTTTGTATCGTCTATTGCACATTGATATATGTCATATGAACGTTCAACCTCGCCGTCTTTTATTGTTTCGAAACGACATTTTATTCTTGTATCATCGCAGTAATCTATGTAAAGATATGCATTTTCTCTCCAATCTGTTCCGTAGGCAACCCATTTACCTATAAAAGATGAATTCTCATACGTTGTTGCACTCACGGGTACAACCATTACAAAAATCATCAAAATTACAGCCAATAAGCTTATTATTTTTTTCATATTATAACACACACCAACTTTCAGTATTTCTATAAAATAAAATTTCACATACGTTAATTATAGCACAAAAATATTCTTTTATCAATAACCATAACAAAAAAAATACAGGATATTTTTGTCTGTATTTTGTGTAGTTTATTTTTGAAACAACAATATTCGACAATAAAGAGGAAAAAAATTCAAAAAATTTAAAATACCTCTTTATTTTTTTTAAAACATAGAGTATAATATATAATGTAGTATTATGACAGAAATATTTTTAAAATAAGGGGGCGAAATAATCTAAATGAATAAGGTAACACTAACAATAAATTCACGTCAATATAATGTAGTTGCGCAGGAAAGTGTTGAGTATATCGAGGCTTTGGGTGCGCACATAAACGAGAAGATAGAAAAGGTTATGGAAAGCGGCTTAAATACTTTAGGCGAAAGACCGCTTGTTCTTGCGGCGCTGAACATCTGCGATGAGTATTTTAAGGTACAGGAGGCGGCAAAGCTCTTAAATGAGCAAATGCAAAGATGTACCCAGAAGTTAGAAGAGCAAACAGAGCAAAATCAAAGACTTATAAACGAAAACAGACAGATGCGCGAGCGCATAGAAAATATGCGAAGAAATCAATCGGGATACAACAATCAAAGAGGGCAAAATGGCAGATATTGAGCTTTTAGCACCGGCAGGAGGAATGAACAGACTTAAAGCAGCAGTACAATCGGGTGCTGATGCAATATATCTTGGCGGTCATAAGTTCGGTGCAAGACACAGTGCCGATAATTTTAGCCCCGACGAGCTTAAAGAGGCAGTGGAATATTGCCATCTTTACGGAGTAGACGTTCATATTACGGTAAATACACTAATAAAAGAAAAAGAAATAAAAGACCTCGCAGAATATATAAAATTCTTAGCGCAAACAGGTGTTGATGCAATACTTGTTCAGGATATAGGTGTTGGAGAAATTATAAAAAAGGTATGTCCGCAAATGCCGCTCCACGCAAGCACTCAAATGACAGTTACAAGCATAGAGGGTGTAAAATATCTCGAAGAAATGGGTTTTTCGAGAGTGGTACTCTCAAGAGAGCTTTCGTATGAGGAAATTAAAGCAATCTGCAAAGAGGCAAAGGCAGAAATCGAAGTGTTTGTACACGGTGCAATCTGTATGTCGTATAGCGGACAATGTCTTATGTCGAGCATACTTGGCGGCAGAAGCGGAAACCGTGGCAGATGTGCACAACCCTGCCGCCTGCCATATAAGCTGTGCGCAAAAAATAAAAAGGAAAAGAGTGCCTATATACTTAGTCCAAAGGATATGGCGCTTATTGGCGAGATTGAAAAGCTAAAAAAGATTGGTGTAAAATCCCTTAAAATTGAGGGACGCTTAAAGCGTGCAGAGTATGTGAGTGCAGTGGTGGGAGTTTACCGCAAGTATATCGACAACACAAAGACGGTAGAAAAAGAAGATATTAAAGAGTTAAAAGACGCATTCTCGCGCGGTTTTACCGACGGATATTTCAAAAATCAGTTGGGCGCAGATATGATGAGCCATAACGACCCGTCAAATGCAGATAAAAACTATTTTTCAAAAGAAGCACTTGCACGTACAAACCCCGATATTTATACAAGAAAAATACCCATTACAATAAGTGCACATATGAGTGCTGGTGAACCGCTTACCATTACTATGTCGGATAACGACAACAACTACGTTAGCGCCATATCCGACGAAGTAGCACAGGTGGCGCAAAAAGACAACACTCAAAGAATTACAGAGCAGCTTTCAAAGCTTGGACAAACACCGTTTGTTGCACAGAATATCGACCTTTTTACAGATAATGCAAGTATGAGCATAAGTGCAATTAATAAGACAAGGCGAAATGCTTGTGAGCTTTTGGTACAGCAAAGAGCAAAACGTTCTAAAAAGCAGGTGTTCGACTTTTACACCGTAAATGAGACAAGACAAAAAAGAGAGCTTAAAATAAGCGCCGAGGTCCGTGATAAAGAACAATTGCGGGCAGTGATAGAATGCGGTGTGGATAAAATTACAATGCCATCACATCTCATATCGGAAGCTGAAAAAATGGGATATGGGGGCATAATAGTCCAGAAAATGAACGATATTTTCAAAAAAGAGGAAATATTGTGTAACAACATAGAAGTATCAAACACAGGCGCACTGCATTTATATAAAGACGCAGCATTGTATGGCTCTATGAGGCTTAACATATACAACAGTGAAGCAATAAAGCACTATTCAAAGCTTAAAGCAATAGTGTTGTCCCCCGAGCTTAATATAGGTGAAATAAAAGATGTTCTTAAAAATTCAAATGCGTGTGTTGAGGTTATTGCATACGGTAGAATTCCGTTGATGATTATGAAAAACTGCCCCATAAAAGCTATGGGTGAATGTGCAAATAAAAAATCGGATTATGTGCTAAAAGACCGTAAAAATCAGGAGTTTCCACTTATGTGTCTTGATGGGTGTGTTTGTGAATTATTAAATTCAAAGCCTATGTTTTGTGCAGATAAATATGATGATTTTACAAAAACGGGTATAGATTATATAAGACTTGTTTTCACAAAGGAAACGTATAATGAATGTAAAAAAATAACTGGGCTTTACCTTTTGGCTAAGAGAGGTCAGGAGGTAAAAAATCCGTATGGGGAAAATGAATTCACACGCGGACATTTATACAGAGGAGTTGAATAAATTGACACAGCTTATACTTGCTTCAGGCTCACCGAGAAGAAAAGAGCTATTGGAGTCTATGGGTTTAAAATTTGATATTTTAATAACCAATACCGATGAGGAGAGCATACAACAAGAGGGCATTGGTGTTGATTTGTACGTTCAGGAGCTTGCTCTTATGAAAGCGGCAGAGGCGGATAAGCTTTTAATAAAGAACAAAAAAGCGATGATTATATCGGCAGATACCGTGGTAACATTAGATGATGAAATCCTTGGCAAGCCAAAGGACAACACCGACGCATTTTTAATGCTTAGAAAACTCAGCGGCAAGGAACACAAGGTATACACAGGCGTGTGCGTAATGCGCGTAAATGACGGAAAA
>JAZSFX010000047.1:0-76979 GCA_045532455.1 Clostridia bacterium | reverse complement strand
CGAAACGTATCTTCCCACACTTTTTCCCATAGCCATTAAAATACCCTGGGTAAATGCTCCTACCGAGCCTTTTCCGTTAGTGCCCGCTATATGTATTACGTTTAATTTATCCTGGGGATTTCCAAGCCTGTTTAACAACTCGGTTATTGTTTCAAGACCAAGCGAAATTCCGCTTTTTGAACATTTTTCTAAGAACTGTGCCGTTTTATGTGAAATCTGATTATTCATTTATATCATACCTGTCCAGATTTCTGTACTGTATTGCCTCGGCAATATGCTCGCTTTGTATTTCCTTTGATTGTGCCAAGTCGGCAATAGTTCTTGCAACCTTTAAAATTCTCGACCTGCCTCTTGGCGACATTCCAAATGTTTCGAATGCACGCTTTAGGAGCTCATCGGCCTCGTTGTTTATGACACAGAATTCCTCGAGCTCACCAGCACTTAACTGTGAATTTGAGGTAATATTCAAACCCTCGTATCTTTCTTGTTGTACTTTTCGTGCTCTGTTTACTCTCTCTCGTATCTGCTCGCTTGATTCGGCTTTTTTGTTTGAACTTAAGTCTGTATATGCAACAGACGGTACTTCTACCTGTAAATCAATTCTGTCTAAAAGCGGTCCCGAAACCTTGCCAAGATATTTTGCTATATCCTTTTTTGAACAGGTGCAGTTGTGGTTTGGGTCTCCGTAATATCCGCATTTGCAGGGGTTCATACTTGCTATGAACATTATGTTGCAAGGATATGTTAAGCTTGCATTTACACGCGAAATTGTAACCTTTCTGTCCTCGAGTGGTTGACGCAGTACCTCTAAGACGTCGCGTCTGAATTCGGGTAATTCGTCAAGAAACAGTATTCCGTTGTGTGCAAGAGAAAGCTCTCCCGGTTTTGGTGTGCTTCCGCCGCCCGAAAGACCTGCATTTGATATAGTATGATGTGGATTCCGAAACGGTCTTAGTGTAACAAGCGGTGTATCCTTTTCCAAAAGACCCGCGATTGAATGGATTTTTGTAACCTCGAGCGCTTCGTCAAATGTCATATCGGGCAGGATTGTGCTCATTCTCTGCGCAAGCATTGTCTTGCCTGTGCCTGGGCTTCCAATCAAAAGTACATTATGATTGCCTGCAGCAGCAATCTCAAGTGCGCGTTTTACGTGAAGATTTCCCTTTACTTCGGCAAAGTCCACCACATTCTTGTATTTGTTTTCGAGATATTTACTTATATCAATACTATGTGGTGTAATTCTTCCTGTAAAGTTAAAATGGTCGCACAAAGCGCCAAGAGTGCTTACGGGGTAAACTTCCATACCCTCTACCACTGCCGCCTCGTTTGCATTACCCATCGGAACAAAAGCCTTTTTAAAGCCTTTTTCGTATGCGGTTATAACCATCGGTAAAACTCCGTTTACCTCGTTTATGCTACCGTCAAGAGAAAGCTCGCCAATAAAAACGGTGTCCTCAAAGTCGGGTATTTGTATCTGCTCGGTTGCAGTGAGTATCGAAACCGCTATGGGTAAATCGTAGCAAGAACCCTCTTTACGTTGATTGGCAGGTGTCATATTCATAATCACACGTTTAGACGGAAAATGAAAACCTGTATTTCTTATTGCAGACTTTACTCTCTCTTTTGCCTCTTTTACAGTTGCGTCGGGCAGACCAACAAGCTCAAATGCTACCATTCCGCTTACTATATCTGTTTCGACACATACCGAAAAGCCTTCTATTCCCATAAGACCTATTGTGTATATTTTAGAGAACATTGCGTTTTTCCTTTCTGTGTGATTAGTATAAATTTTGCCTTCTTGTCCATTTTCCATTATAACAAATTGCGCTTAAAATGTCAATGGATAACCATTATTTTGCCTTTAAAAAACACTCCAAATGTTTTTGGAGTGTTTTAAATTAGGTGTATTTATCTGTTTAAGATAAGCTTTGTAAGCTCAACGGGGTCAACAATCTTTCCGTCTTTATAAACACGCATATTGCCTGATGCAATTTCGTCAATCAAAATAACTTCGTCGCCATTGTAGCCAAATTCAAACTTAATATCCCATAAGTCAAGTCCGATTGTTTTTAAGTCGTCTGCAACTATCTTTGTAATTTTAAGAGTCTGCTCTTTCATACTCTTAAACATTTCCTCACTCATTACACCAAGTGCAGCAAGACCCTCGCTTGTAACAAGCGGGTCGCCCTTTTCGTCATTCTTGAAGGTACATTCAACATAGCCGCCCTCAAGGACTGTTCCGTCTTCTATATATTCGCCATATCTTCTGATAAAGCTTCCTGTTGCAACAAGTCGGCAAATAACTTCAAGACCGTGTCCAAACACTTTACCGGGAAGAACTTCCATAGTAGCTTCGTCAATATCAGCACTAACGTAATGTGTCTTTATGCCTGCTTCTTTAAGCATATCAAAATAATAGATTGATGTTCTTAAATTCGCCTTGCCTATGCCCTCTATCTTTAAGCCTACACTGTTTTCGCCTGGGTCGAATACGCCGTCTTTACCTGTGCAGTCATCTTTAAACTTAAGCATTACGTTTCCATTATCAAGACTAAACACATCTTTTGTTTTTCCTTCATAAATCTTTTTCATAACTTTGCCTCCTACAATTCTTTTGCGATTACTCACATAAAGAATTATATCACACCATATTAAAAAAATCAAACATTTTTAATCCAAAATGTATAAAAAAGTTTCATCGTACAAAATAATACATATTTTTCATTTATTTTTTGTGTATTTTTACACGATTTTTTTCTTATTCTTGCACTCCCACAATTTGTGTAAAATATATTGCAATTTATTGCAATATAAATGGCGAAATCATTTGACAAATTCACGATTTTGGGGTATAATATAAGTGTTGTTTTAAATAGCAAAAACAGACCAAGAAAGGATTAAAAAAATGGTAAGACATATAGTAGCCTGGAAGATGGCACAAACAGACGATAAGGAGCAAAAAATTCTTAAAATCAAAGAGGAATTAGAGGCTCTTAAAAATAAAATAGACGTTATTGTGGATATTGAGGTTGGTATTAACTTTAACGAATCCGACGGGGCTTCGGATATTGTTCTTGTTTCGACCTTTAATTCAAAGGAAGATTTAGACACTTATCAAAAGCACCCCGAACACGTAGCGGTAGCTTCAAACTTTGTTAGACCAAACGTGAGTGAGCGCAGAGTTATAGATTACGAATTCTAAAAATCGCACATACTCAAAAAATTCAGGAGGACTGCGTATAAATGGCAAAAACCATAGACGAAAAAGATTTAAAAAGACAACACGGTTTTATTTTAAAGCTAAAAGAAAACAATATAAATTTTGCTAATATAAACGGCAGAGCAAGGCTTGCTCTTACCGAGACCTACGGTTGTCAGCAAAATGAAAATGACACCGAGAGAATTCGCGGAATGTTGAAAGAGGCAGGCTTTGAGTTCACCGACGACACAAAAAAAGCAGACGTTGTTATATACAACACCTGCGCAGTACGCGAAAATGCCGAGGATAAGGTTTTTGGCAGACTTGGCATATTAAAGCACATAAAAGAAGAAGCGTGCCCCGATATGATAATCGGCATTTGCGGTTGTATGGTACAACAGGCGCACATCGCCGAGAAAATCAAAAAAGTTCACAATCACGTGGATTTGGTTTTTGGTACTCACGCGCTATATAAAATGCCCGAGCTTTTGTATAAGGCAATGGAAAGCAAAAAAACTGTTATTGATATAGAGGACAGCGAGGGTGCAATAGCCGAGAACATTCCCATTTTACGAGATTACGCTCAAAAAGCATGGGTATCGGTTATGTACGGTTGCAACAACTTCTGCTCATACTGCATTGTTCCCTACGTACGTGGCAGAGAGCGCAGCCGCCAGGCGGACGCAATTATAAGCGAGGTAAAAGAGCTTGTTAAAAACGGTTGCACCGAGATTTCTCTTTTGGGACAAAATGTAAACTCATACGGAAAGGATTTGGACTGCGATATTAATTTTGCAGACCTTTTACGTATGGTAAACAACGTCGAGGGTGTTAAGCGTATACGTTTTATGACCTCGCACCCCAAGGATTTGAGCGACGACCTTATTTTAGCAATAAAGGAATGCGACAAGGTGTGCCATCAGCTGCACCTTCCGTTCCAGGCAGGGTCGGATAAGATTTTAGAGCAGATGAACAGAAAGTACACAAAGGCACAGTATCTCGAAAAAATCGAAAAGGTTAAAAAGGAAATCCCCGACATTTCGCTTTCGACCGACGTTATAGTGGGCTTCCCCACCGAAACCAACGAGGATTTTGAAGAAACACTTGACGTTTTAAGAAAGGTTGAGTTTGATAATATCTTCTCGTTTATATATTCAAGACGTGAGGGCACTCCTGCCGCTAAGCTTGATTTTGTTCTGACAGAAGATGAAATTCACCACAACTTCAACAGACTTTTAGAAGTTCAAAACGAAATATCAAAGCGAAAGAACGAGGCATATGTGGGCACTGTTCAAAGAGTGCTCGTTGACGGAGCCTCAAAGAATGACCCCCAAATGCTCAGCGGAAGATGCGACAGCTCAAAGGTGGTTAATTTTAAAGGCGACAAGTCGCTTATAGGCGAATACGTTGAAGTACTGATTACCGAAGCAAAAACGTGGAGCCTTAATGGTACTCTTAAATAGCTTTACGAAGTCTGACCAAAATTGCCCATCTTGGCACTCTGCCAAACTCGACGTATATTAATACGACTTCGTTTTGCAGAGCACCAATATGAACAATTTTCTTGCAGACTGTTTAGGATTAACAAATTAAATTAAGACGCAGGAAATTTTGTGTAGATTGCGTATTTGGGCGATTGCCGCGTACGCTTTGTACGCAAATGAGACTAAATGCGTAAGATACGCAAAATTAACTTGTAGGGTTCGGCGTTTACGACGAACCGCAAAAAAGAAAGGAAGAAGAATAATGAATATCCTAGATAAAACACGCGAACTCGGCGAAATGATACAGGAAAGCGCCGAAATGAAAGCATTCAAAGACGCAGAGTTGGCACAGGCAGAGGATGATACTGCACAGGTATTAATGCAGGAATACAACGTAAAAAGAATGAACCTTGCACGTGATATGCAAAGCGGAAAAATCACACGTGAAGAAGCAATAGAAGAAAACACAAAGGCTTTTGATGAGGTTGTTGCAAAATCCGAAACAATCAGAAACTATATCGAAACCAAAAAAGCATTTGACGATCTAGTTGGACAAATTAACCGCATAATAAACTTTTATATAACAGGACAAGACCCTGATTGCACACACGATTGTTCCACATGCGGCGGTTGCCACTGATTATACTGAAAATTTCCATTGTAATGTGTAGAAAGGAATAAAAATGTTACAACAAGAAACTACCACGCCTATGATGAAGCAATATCTTAAGACAAAGGCAGAATACCCTGATTGTATTCTGTTTTATCGTCTTGGCGATTTTTACGAAATGTTTTTCGAAGACGCTCTTATTGTATCGAGAGAACTTGAGCTTACCCTTACGGGCAAAAACTGCGGCGCAAACGAAAAAGCACCAATGTGCGGAGTTCCTCATCACAGTGCGACCGTTTATATTGCAAAGCTTATAGAAAAAGGCTACAGAGTAGCAATATGCGAGCAGGTCGAAGACCCTTCTAAAACCAAGGATATTGTAAAACGAGAGGTAATACGTGTTGTAACACCAGGAACACTTATAGACGAGGCACTGCTTGACGAAAAGAGCAATAACTATCTTGCAGTTATATACACCAGGGATAACACATCAGGCTTTGCGGTATCGGATATTTCCACAGGCGAAATCTTTGTAACAGAGCTTGGCTCAAACGAACGTGTTATGGACGAGCTTGCCCGCTATTCACCCAAAGAAATTCTTGTAAGCAAAGAGGCCTCTGTAGTTTTTGGCAACTCTGTTGAGGAGCGTTTTCATATGGAAGCCGATAACTGTCGTGAGGATGTGTTCGAGAGGGACGATATAGACGATAAGATTTTATCGCAATTCAAAAAGCACTCGTTTGCCGAGCTTGGTCTTAGTGATAAACCGTGCGCCATAAAGGCAGTGGGTGCAATACTGTGTTACTTAGAGCATACACAAAAGCAAAGTCTTGATTATATAGACACTCTTACTATCTACACCTCGGACGATTATATGGATCTTGACTTTGCTACAAGAAGAAATCTCGAAATATGTGAAACCATGCGCGACAGAGCCAAAAAAGGTTCTCTTTTGGGTGTTATAGATAAAACAAAAACCTCTATGGGTGCAAGACTTTTACGTCAGTGGGCGCAAAAACCGCTTATAAGCGCCAATGGCATAAACGAACGTCTTTGTGCAGTAGAGGACCTTGTAAACCACCCTATGACAAAAGACGATTTAGGCGACGCGCTTTCGAAAACATACGATATTTCGCGTATTATAAGCAGACTATCACTTGGCACTGCCACTCCAAAGGACTTGCTTGCACTAAAAGAAACCGCCTCTGCACTTCCCGAGGTGGAATACGTTTTATCGTCTTTGCAATCTTCTACAATAAAAAAACTGTTTAAGGATTTTGATATTCTATCGGATATCCGCGAGTTAATCGAAAATTCAATTTCTGACGATGCTGGTGCCACCCTAAAAGATGGTGGTATTATAAAAGACGGTTACAGTGAGGAAATCGACACACTTCGTAATGCCAAAAACAAAGGCAGCGGCTGGCTTACAGAGCTTGAGGCACAGGAAAAAGAAAAAACGGGAATTCCTACCCTCAAGGTTGGCTACAACAGAGTTTTCGGCTACTATATAGAGGTATCAAAATCGTATATGAACGATGTACCCGATACCTATATACGAAAACAAACGTTAGCAGGCGGCGAAAGATACATAACCGAGGAGCTTAAAAAAATTGAAAACACTATTCTTGGTGCTTCGGAGAGACTTATTGCACTCGAAACACACGAATATGACAATATAAGAAAAAAAGTAGCGCAGGAAACGGACAGACTAAAAAAGGTGGCCCAAATTCTGTCGATGGCGGACTGTTACTATTCTCTTGCACAGACCGCTTACAAGAACAACTACGTAATGCCACAGATTAACACCAACGGACTCATAGAAATAACAGATGGAAGACACCCCGTTGTTGAAACAATGACAAAGAACTCAATCTTTGTGCCAAACGACACATATCTCGACACAGACGAAAACAGAACTCTTATTATAACAGGTCCTAATATGGCTGGTAAATCCACCTATATGCGTCAGGTGGCAGTTATAACGCTAATGGCACAGATAGGCAGCTTTGTACCTGCAAAAAAGGCTAATATAGGCATAGTTGACCGAATTTTTACAAGAGTAGGTGCAAGTGATGATATTGCCTCGGGTCAGAGTACATTTATGCTCGAAATGAACGAGGTAAGCCATATTTTAAAAAATGCAACAAAAAATTCGCTCATAATCTTAGACGAAATCGGCAGAGGTACAAGCACCTTCGATGGTATGTCAATAGCATGGGCAGTTGCGGAATATATCCACAACAAAAAGAAGATAGGTGCAAAAACACTTTTTGCAACACACTATCACGAGCTTACAGAGCTCGAAGAAAAGCTTGAGGGCGTTAAAAATTACCGCATAGCAGTTAAAAAGCGCGGTGATGATATAACCTTTTTACGAAAAATTGTACGAGGTGGTGCAGACGAAAGCTACGGTATTGAGGTTGCGGCGCTTGCGGGAATTCCAAACGAGGTTATTTTAAATGCCAAAAAGATTTTAAAGGGTATTTTAGAAGAAAAACCTCAGAGCGAAAAGAAAATAAGTGTACGAGACGAAATACCCGACCAGCTTGATTTTGGTATGAACGTTGCAAACGAAATAGCTGAGGAATTAAAAATGCTCGACGTAACAACCTACACACCAATCGAAGCACTCAATAAGCTGTATGATCTTACAAACAAGGCAAAGAATATGTAAATCTCTAATGGAAGGATACGCGTGGTAAATAATGGGAATAATAAATGTATTACCAAAAGAAGTTTCCAACAAAATAGCCGCAGGCGAAGTGGTAGAAAGACCTGCAAGTGTTGTAAAGGAATTAGTTGAAAATTCCATAGATGCAGGTGCAACTACTATCAGTATAGAAATCAAAAAAGGCGGTTCGCAATATATACGTGTAAGTGATAACGGCAAAGGAATGAGCGTTGACGACGCAAAGCTTTGCTTTTTGAGGCATGCAACGAGTAAAATTAAAACAAGCTCCGACCTCGATGCCATATACACTCTTGGTTTCAGGGGCGAGGCACTATCAAGTATAGGTGCAGTTGCAAAGGTAAGCCTATATACCAAGCAAGAAGACGGTGATGGTATTTGTGTAACTTGCGAGGGCGGTGAAATACTTACCTCCGAGGAGGCAGGCTTACCCACGGGAACAACTATGGTTGTTGAGAATTTATTCTTCAATACCCCTGCACGTGCAAAGTTCTTAAAAAAAGACTCAACCGAGGCAGGATACATTACCGATATTGTTACAAAATGTATTTTTGCACACCCTGAAATTTCGTTTAAGCTGATTGTAAACGGAAAGGAGCAGCTTTTCAGTGCAGGCGATAACAAGATAGAAAATGCAGTGTACACCGTATATGGCAGAGATTATGCAAAAGGCTCGCTTGACGTGTTATACGAAGATGGCGGCATAAAGGTTTCGGGAATAGTGGGCAAAGGAAACATTGCAAGACCAAACAGAAATTATCAGAGCTTTTTTGTAAACAAGCGCTATGTAAAAAGTGCGCTTATGATTCGCGCTCTTGAGGAAGCATACAAAAACCAGATAATGATAGGCAAATTCCCCATGGCAATTCTTAATGTGGAGATAAATCCCGAGCTTATTGATATAAATGTGCACCCCACAAAACTTGAGGTTAAATTTTCTGACGAAAAAGCAATATACCGTGCAATTTATTATGCGGTAAAAAATGCGCTCTATGCACTGCCAAACGTACCCGAAATTGAGCACGAAAAAAAGGCAGACGACTTTTTGGGTATTCCATTGGATATGATGAGAGCACCATCAAAGCCCGACCACAATCCGCGTGCAAATCCGTTTTTAGTTAAAAAGGATACTCCAGAGGAATCACCGCGTGAGATTTTACAAAAAGCAATAGAAGAAGAAAAGAAAACTGAGTTACCTAAGCAGACTCATCATTTTATATCACCCGAAAAGGCGCAGATAATTAACGCAATAGCCAAGGTTGCGCCTGAGTTAAAGGTAAGCGATGAGGAAACTGAAGAAATAAAACCCACCGAACAACCCGCATTTGTAGAAACACCAAAAGCGGAATATATACAAAACGAAATACAACCACCGCAACAAACGGAGTATGTACAAAGCGAAATACAAAACGACGACACTTCTGTTTTGGCTGTTGTTGAAAACACAGAAGAAACACCGTCTGTTTTTGACGAATATTTTGTTGTTGTGGGTCAGCTTTTTAATTCATATATCATAATCGAAAAAGACGATAAAATGCTCTTAATAGATCAGCATGCCGCACACGAAAGACTAAAATATGAGGAATTGTTACGTGATTTATCTAAGAATGATATAGTTTCGCAAATGTTATTGGAGCCTGTTTCAATAAAGCTTTCGCCTGTCGAAATGGGTACATATTACGAAAACGAAGATTTATTTACATCTCTTGGCTTTGAGTGCGAGGAATTTGGCGAAAACACTGTTTTAATCCGTTCAGTTCCATGCGACGTTGAGTTTGGCGACATTGAGGAGTTGTTTGTTGAGCTATTAACTCAGTGCGAAAACAACAAAAAGGAGCTTATAAGTGCAAGAAACGAGCGTCTTACCTACACAATAGCCTGCAAAGCTGCAATAAAGGCTAACCACTCTATGAGTATGAAAGAGATGGAGGGTCTTGTTAAGGAAGTATTTAAGCTTAAAAACATAAATACCTGTCCTCATGGCAGACCGATAGTGATATCGATGTCGAAAAAGGAAATAGAAAAGGAATTCAAGCGCATTAATTAGGATATGGAGAAAAAAATTTTTTTAGATAATATACCCATAATAGTTGTATGCGGTCCTACCGCAAGCGGAAAAACAGGTCTGGCAATAGATATTGCCAAAAAATATAACGGTGAAATTGTAAGCGCCGACAGTATGCAGATTTATAAATATATGGATATTGGCACTGCAAAGCCGACTTTGCAGGAGCGAAGTGAAGCGCCACATCACCTTATAGATTTTTTAAATCCCGATGATGAGTTCAGTGTTGCCGACTACACCCCTCTTGCACACAAAACAATAGAGGATATTATAAACAGAGACAAACTGCCCATAATTGCAGGCGGAACGGGACTTTATATTAACAGTGTTATAAATGATATTACCTTTGGCGAAATTGATACCGACTATGAGCTCCGTGCCGAGCTTGAGGAACGTACAAAAACAGAGGGCATTGATGCTTTGGTTAAAGAGCTTGCCACATTTGATGCACTCAGTGCACAAAAAATTCACCCCAACAATACAAGGCGCATTATACGTGCTATTGAGTTTTATCGCACAACAGGAATACCGATATCAAAGCATCAGGAGATGACAAAACAAGTAAAGAGCCGATACACTCCCCTTATGCTTATGATAGACCACGAGCGCGAAGAGCTATACGAGCGCATAAACCTACGTGTTGATATTATGATGAAAGATGGTCTTGTTGACGAGGTAAAACATCTTATGGATATGGGCTATGGCACTGCCTTAAATTCTATGAAAGGCATTGGCTACAAGGAAATTATGGGTGCACTTGAGGGTAAATATTCCATAGACGAGGCAGTAGAAATGGTAAAGCTTGGATCAAGGCATTATGCAAAAAGACAGCTTACGTGGTTTCGTCGCGATGAGAGGATAAACTACCTTAATGCGCAAAATGACGTATTTTGCGCTTCTCACAAGTTGATTAATAACTTTTTATGTGAGAAAGGAGCAGCTAATTGAAAAGCTATGCAGAATTTGCCCACATTTACGACTCTCTTATGCACGCCGATGTAAATTATGAGCACTGGGCAGATTATATCGAAAATATCTTTGATATGTATAATATAAACCCCTCCCTCGTATGCGACCTGGCATGCGGAACGGGTAATATTACAATACCCATGGCAAAGCGTGGATATGATATGACGGGTGTTGATATTTCGGAGGATATGTTAAATATTGCACGCGAAAAATCGTCGGGTTTAAATATTCTCTACCTTAACCAGAGTCTCACAAAGCTTGACCTCTACGGGTCGATGGGTGCATTTTTATGTATGATAGATGGGTTTAATTACGTTTTATCACCAAAGCTTTTAGAGTACACCTTTAAAAGACTAAAAAACTGTTTTATGGACCCCGATGCACTTTTAATTTTTGATATAAGCACACGTCATAAATTAAAAAATGTGATTGGTAACAACACCTTTATACATTCTGCAAGGGATATTTTCTATTCGTGGCAGAACAGATATATCAACAACAAGAACATATCGGATATGATGCTCACATTCTTCACCAGAGGCAAACACGGCTATGACCGTTTTGAAGAAAGGCATCTACAACGTGCTTACAGTGAAGATGAGATAAAATATCTGCTTAAAAAAGCAGGTTTTAAAGAAATTAATACATATAACGAACTGACATTTGAAAAACCAAAAAAAGAAAGCGAAAGAATTGTTTTTGTTGCAAGATAAATCAAGGTTTTTACTTGCATTTTTAACTAATTTATGGTATAATTATTTATATAACTCAAGGAAAATTTTTGAGGATAAATGGAGGAAATTATGGCAAAGAAATCCAAAGAGCTTACACTCGATATGGAAGCTATCGAAAATCAAAATATAGTTACGGTAGACCTCAATAACGAAATGAAAAAATCGTATATCGACTACGCAATGAGCGTTATCGTGAGTCGTGCACTGCCTGACGTCAGAGACGGTTTAAAGCCCGTTCACAGACGTATTATGTACGATATGTACGATTCAAATCTTTTATACGAAAACGATTTCAGAAAATCGGCATCAACCGTCGGCGACGTTCTGGGTAAATATCACCCTCATGGCGACTCGTCTGTTTACGATGCAATGGTACGTCTTGCTCAGGATTTCTCGCTGAGATACCCTCTTGTACAAGGTAAGGGTAACTTCGGCTCAATAGACGGAGACCCCGCTGCTGCATACCGTTATACTGAGGCAAAAATGTCAAAGCTCAGTGCGGCAATGCTAAGAGATATCGAAAAGGATACTGTTGATTTTGTACCAAACTTCGACGATAAATTAAAAGAGCCCGACGTTTTGCCATCACGTTTTCCAAACCTTTTGGTAAACGGAAGCTCGGGTATAGCAGTTGGTATGGCTACAAACATTCCTCCGCATAACCTAACCGAAGTAATTGACGGTATTATTGCAGTTATAGACGACCCGTTAATATCCATCGAGGAGCTTATGGAATATATCCCGGGTCCTGACTTCCCTACAGGCGGAGTTATAATGGGTAAATCGGGTATAAGACAAGCCTATATGACGGGTAAGGGACACCTTATAATGCGCGCAAAGGCAGAAATTGAAGAGGACTCAAAGGGCAAAAACAGAATAATAGTTACCGAAATTCCATATCAGGTGAACAAGGCTAAGCTCGAAAAGCATATATGCGAGCTTGCAAGCAGCGGAAAGCTTGAGGGCGTAAGCACGGCACGCGATGAATCCTCTCAAGATATCCGTCTTGTTATCGAATTAAAGCGCGATGCAAATGCGAATGTTGTATTAAATAATCTGTATAAATTCACTCAAATGCAGGATACATTTGGTGTTATTATGCTTGCACTTGTAGATAAAGTGCCAAAGGTTTTAAATCTACGCGAAATGCTCGATTACTATATTGCACATCAGGAGGACGTAATAAGACGTCGTACCACGTATGATTTAACCAAGGCACGCGAGAGAGCTCACATATTAGAGGGTTACAAGTTAGTAATAGATAACATTGATGAGGTTATAAAAATTATAAGAGCATCGGCAGGTATTGCTGAGGCTAAAGAAGCTTTGATAGAGCGTTTTGAACTTTCCGAGGAGCAGGCAACTGCTATTGTACAAATGCAGTTGGGACGTCTTTCGGGTATGGAACGCGAAAAGATTGAAAACGAATATGCAGAGCTTTGTGCAAAAATTACCGAGTTTGAAGATATTCTTGCAAACAAGTCGAGAGTAATGGATATAATAAAAGAAGACCTGTCAGAAATCAAGAACAAATTCGGCGATAGCAGAAGAACACATATCGAAGCAGTGTTCAATGATATTGACGACGAATCGTTAATTGACGAAGAAGACGGAATTATCACACTTACTCACAACGGTTACGTAAAGCGTATGCCCGTTACTGCGTACAAATCTCAAAAGAGAGGTGGCAGAGGCATTACCGCCATGGCAACACGTGAGGAGGACTTTGTTGAGCATATATTTGCTGCATCAACTCACGACAATGTATTGTTCTTTACAACAAAGGGAATTGTGTACAAGCTAAAGGGTTACCAGATTCCTGAGGCTACACGTCAGGCAAAGGGTATGGCTATTGTAAATCTGCTTCCGCTTGACAATGATGAAAAAATCAGTGCTATGATTCCTATCCGCAATTTTGAAGATGGCGACTTCTTAACCTTTGTAACACGAAAAGGTCTTATCAAGAAAACTGATATTATGGACTACTCAAGAATAAGAACAAACGGTCTAAGAGCGATTGAGCTAAATGATGGCGACGAGCTTATTGGTGTATACAGAACAGACGGCGAAAAAGAGTTGCTTGTTGCAACTCACAACGGTATGGCCGTTAAGTTCTCAGAGGCTAAGGTGCGTTCAATGGGAAGAACAACACGAGGTGTAAGAGCAATAAGACTTCGTGAGGGCGATTACGTTGTAGGCGCTTGTATTGTTGATTATGACTCTAAGATATTCCTTGTTACTGAAAATGGCTACGGTAAAAAGGTAGACTTTAACGAATACCGACTCCAATCAAGAGGCGGCAAGGGTATTTACACCTATCGCTTAACCGAAAAGACAGGTAAGCTTGCAGGTCTTAGAGTTGTAACTGACGAAAATGATATTATGATTATGACATCGGCAGGTATAATCATACGTATGCACGCAGATGAAATAAGCACACTCGGAAGATATACACAAGGCGTGAGAGTTATGCGTCTTGCAGAGGGCGTTAATATTGCAAGCCTTGCTATAACCGAGCGTGATGACGAAGAAGAAACAGTTGCTCCTGAAGAAGTCGAAGAAGAAGATACAGACATCGAAGAACCAATAGAAGAAGATATAGATGACGAAGATGACGACGACATGGAGGAATAATAAAACACAGAAAGGATATAAGTATTTATTATGACAAACATTAATATCGAAATAGAAATGGAAAACGGTGGAGTAATAAAAGCTGAATTGTACCCCGAAACTGCTCCACTTACAGTAGAAAACTTTGTAAAGCTTATAAAGGAGGATTTCTTTGCAGGACTTATTTTCCACCGTGTTATATATGGATTTATGATTCAGGGCGGTGGCTTTACGGTAGACGGTGAACACAAAGAGGCAGAAAGCATAAAGGGTGAATTCAACTCAAACGGTGTTACAAATCCACTAAAGCACGAACGAGGAGTGCTTTCTATGGCAAGAACAATGTTCCCAAACAGTGCATCGAGTCAATTCTTTATTATGCACAAGGATGCACCGCACCTTGACGGACAGTATGCGGCATTCGGTAAAGTTACCGACGGTATGGATATTGTAGACGCTATTGCAGAATGTGATACCGATTTTCAGGATAAACCTCTTGACCCACAGGTTATAAAAACAATCAAATTGGTATAGGAAAGTTAAAGCACACCGCATTTGCGGTGTGCTTTTTAATTCTTGTACTAAAAAACAATCCCGTATTAAATTACGGGATTGTTTTGTAATTACATCTGAGTTACACCAAAGTCTACTACTGAAGTGTCTTCATATATTTTTATAAATACTTCTTCTGACGGATTTTCGTTTGTCCATGAAACACTGAATAGTGTATATGGTGAAAGTGTTCTTATATCATACAGATGACCTTGAATGCTTACAATCGCTTCATCGGGTCTTAATACCTTTTTACCGTCTCTTTCAACTTCAACAGGTGTACGGTCGCGGCCGCCAAGAACAACAACTGTTCCTGATGATTCAATGTTCTTTAATGTAACAGCTTCTTCTGCACCATAGCCGATAACAATGTTTTTAGCAGTCTTTATACCGTCTACTGTAACATTACCTGAGCGAACAACAACTGCTCCGTTACCAAAACCGTTTGTGTATGTGCCCTCTTCATCTATGTACAAGCTTACAAGCTCGTCCATCAACATTGCAAATTCTCCTCTTGTGATATACTCTGTCGGCTTTAGTTTACCGTCAAAGCCTGTGTATCCGCCTCTGTCTACTATTGCAAGTGTGTAGTCTTTTGCCCAATCAGCCACCTCTGCTGCATCGGCAAATTTATTTAGTGCGTCGGCATTAACCCCAGGGATATTCTTTTCTTCTCCGTTAACTTTTACCTTTCTTGGCTCGTATTGGAATACTCTTGCAAGAACTGTATATGTTTCCTGGAAAGTGATATTATTTTCGGGGTTAAAGTTACCCTTGTCATCACCCTTGAATGCACCCATATAAACTGACTTTTCTACTGCATCTTTATACCATGCATCGTCTTTTACATCGCCAAATGAACTTTCAGCATTATCAACAACACCAAAAGCTCTTGTGATAATTGTAGCCATTTGCGCTCTTGTAATATTTTCGTTTGGTCTTACGGTATTATCTTCAAATCCGTTTATAAGACCATTTCCGATAGCGTTTTCAATAGCTATGCCCATTTGTCCCTCAGGCATATCTGTAAAGTTTGCAGCCATTACTGTTGTTGATGCCAACATCGACAAAATGCCAATGCATGCAACCGCTCTTTTAACTAATTTCATTGTATGTACCTCTTTTCTTAAATTATATATTAATTTTTAGGATTAACAATATCTCGCCAATCCAAATCACCGCGCTCTAAACCGTGTATAAGTACCTCAGCAGTAGCAGAGTTTGTTGCTATAGGAATGTTGTGCATATCACAAAGTCTTAACAGTGAAAACACATCAGGCTCGTAGCTTTCGGCATTTAATGGGTCTCTGAAAAACAGAACCAAGTCAATTTCGTTATACGCAATACGTGCGCCAATCTGTTGGTCGCCTCCTTGCGGTCCCGAAAGAAATCTGTATACGTTAAGTCCCGTATTCTCCTGTATTTGTTTTCCTGTTGTTCCTGTCGCATATAGTGTATGAGCTTCCAATATACCCTTATAAGCAATGCAGAACTCTACCATAAGCTCTTTCTTTTTGTCGTGTGCGATTAATGCGATATTCACAAATTTTTCCTCCTCTCTTGTGGCGCTATCTACGCCTTGTAAACAACCTTTTATACAACGGTTGCTGTTTTTCCATCTTAAGTATTGGTATACTCTCACCGCAAATACGTTTTGCAATATTAAGGTATGCTTTTCCTGCCATAGATTTTTCGTTCTCTATGGCTAACGTACTCGTGAGTGCCCCCAAAACAAGCTCCTCGTCCTCGGGCACTATACCAAGCATAGGTATAGAAAGTATATCCATACACTCATCTACGTTCATCATTATTCCTTTATCTATCATCTCGGGACGTATACGGTTAACAACAAGTTTTATTTCTTCTATACCATTGTCCTCAATAACAGATATTGCCCTGTCGGCATCTCTTAGTGCGCTAAGCTCTGCAAGAGTTACAATAATGGCGCTCTTGGCACCTTTAAGGGCATAGTCAAAGCCGCCGCCGACAATTCCTGCAGGAGCGTCTATTAAGCAATAATCAAATCTGCCCTCTATACGTTCCCAGAATTCTGTAAGCTTTTGTGTATCAACATCTGTGATATTACGAGTTTGAGGTGCGGCTATAAAATACAGATTTTCGTATTTTGAATGCTTTATAAGAACATCTTCAAATGAGCATCTCTCCTCAACCGCATCAAGTGCGTCGTAAACAATAGCGCTTTCTAATCCCAACGCAATATCAAGATTTCTTAAACCAATATCCATATCAACAAGTGCAACCATATGCCCACTCATCGACAGGGCTGCTCCTAAATTTGCTGCAGTTGTGGTTTTTCCTGTACCACCCTTGCCCGAAGCAACTATAATAATCTTCCCCATTAGGTCTGCTCCCTTTATAACTGTAGGCAAGTATCATATGAATATAAATTCATACACGCATTACATTATAGCATATTTTTTCTATTTTGTCTACAATTTTAACAAAAATTCTGATATTTTACTTAAATTTTTATTGAAATATACATCAAAACTAATCTTTTTTTGTATATTTTTTCTTTTTGTTGGTATAAAATATCAATCTTTAAACGGGAAAATATTATTGATTATTCCCTTTGCCTTGTTCTTTATTATATCAACCTTAGTTTCTTCCTCACTATTGCTTACGGGCATTTCTTCTCTTGACGGACTGTATTTTCTTCTTGATGGCATAACTTCCTCGTCATCAGCCGCATCTTGTGCCTCATCGCCAACAACAGTTTTTGCATTTCTTCTTGCCATTTTGTTTTCCCATTGTCTGAAAACTTCGTCGTTTTCCTTTGTTGGTGCTTCTTTTTGTGAGTGTGCTATCTCTATTGAGCCATCTGTGCTGTAGTTTTCGTTTGTGTTTGTAATGTCTGTTTCCATCTCGGTAAAGCCGCCTACGCTATTTAAAAACTTTTCTTCCAAATCACGTCTTAGCGCTCTTATTTCGGAATGAATGTGGTTTTCTCTCTTTGCCATTTTGTAGAAACGGTTTGATATCATAAAGCTTAGTACAAGATTTATTAAAATAGCCAAGAAGAACCAAAGGACTACAAAACCCTTAGATGAGTATTTTCTGTCTGATTCTCTTTGCGCCTGTGTGATTTCTACAACGCCGGTTTCTTGTTGTGTAACTGCTATTGCAGTAGGCACGGGAACTTGTGCATCATCTTCAGTTTGTGTTTGCTGAGGCTCGATTGTCTGTGGTTGTGTCTGTGGTTGTTGGATTGTTACAGTACCGTTTCCTGTTACGGGTGTTGTTGATTGCGCACTAACGCAGATTGCGCCTGATACAGAAGCTACACTAACAAACAGAGCAGCCATAAATGTTATTATTCTTTTCTTTAAAGTATTCATTTTATTTTATCTTCCTTTCTATGTTTACCAATATTAAAACTTAGTCATCTATGTTGCCGAATGCCGCCCTTAATTTCTTCCTTACGGGAAGTCTGGACATTTTTGCTTTGTTTGCTTTATATATTCTTGTGTATGTAAGCGCCTTTTCATCGTCGCGTTTGCATTTGTTAAAGCCTATTAAAAACCAATTCCAGAAACCTGCGTACATAGTTTCGGTATTTATAATTATTTCGTGATAGTGGCCCTTTGACTCTATTATCTCAAGAGCAAGCTTTGGTATCATATAGTTATAAAGCGAGTCCTGAGTTTTTTTCATTTCGAGTATAAGCTCTCTTAGCTCAATCGCCTTTGCCTTTGCTCTTGCCTGGTCGCCATAGGTTTTTAACCATTGATGATATGTAAACAATGTTCTTGTTATGAGTATTGGCGACACGCTTTGCTCCATATCGTTATGAACAAATGTAACTAAGTCGGTATATTTTCCGTTGTTATATGGCTCGTATCCCACACGCTTGAGCATGGCGTGGATTTTTTCCATATCGGCTTGTTGTGCCTTTGCGGTTTTTTTGTGCTTTGTTTTTGTTATACCATAGTATGCCCAATCGACGTCGTTAGTTGAATATATATATTTTAAACACATATTGGTTAAGTGTTCATTGTCGGTTGAGGCCTCTAAGAATGCAACAAACTCGCACATATCCTCAAGTGTCCACTCAGACGGTGTTTCAAACGGTTTTATACCGCTGCCCGTTAAGAGAGTCTGTGCGCCCATCTCAACAAATGTTGTTAAATGCTGCTTGTTACCGCCGAAGAAATCTTTCCAGCTCTCATCACCGAATTTATGCTTGATATGTGCAAAGAAGCTAAGCAGAACAACTTTGTTTTTTGCACTCATTTTTGATTCGGTATTACCAACCTGTTCCATTATTGCACCAATTTGCTTTTTAAGCTCAACCACCTGTGAGCGCTCGTTAAGCTTTGAGGAGAATACTCCGCTAAAATCGTAGCTTTCGCCCTCACAAAGCTTTGTTATGGTTATTTTTATGTAGTTTTGTATGAGGTCCGCAAAATGCTTCTGGAAGTAGTCGATATTATCGTACATAACTTTTGTGATTTCGAAACGAACGTCATCATACTTTTCGTCAGAAAGCTCTGTGTATATTTCGTTTGCTCTTTTTATAAAGGCAGTTTCGCCCGCAGTTGCTCTTAGTCTTAGGAGCTTTGAGCCCATACCCGCCTTTGTAGTATCTTCATATGTTCCTATCCAATTCAAAAAGCCTTCTACTGTTCGTATTCTCAGCTCGCCATATTCCTTGTATAGCTCCTCGGGGGTCCATTTCTCCAACAATAATGAGCCTTGTATTTCATCTTCTTTTAACTTGTCCATTTCGATATACAGACAATTCTTTCTGTATTCGATAGCCTCGGGAGTTATGTTGTTTTCGCCTCTTATTGTACCGTGGAATATAACCTTTTCCTGACGGTCGGAGGGAAGATATACATTATATGTTGAAATTCCCATATTATCGGATATATCTCTCGGAAGAAGATACTTAAGAGCAACAAGATACTTTGCGGTTTCTTCTTCACTCTTTGTAACAATGCAAAGATTATTGTATTCTTCACCCGACAAAACCTTTATTGCATTAGCTAAAAGATGCGACATTTTATTTTTGTTTTCGTCTATAAAGGTGCATATATTTTCGTCAAAGAATTCGCTTATGTGCGGCATTTGGCACTGTGGCAAAAATTCAACATTTTCGCACTCTGCCTCCTCGGCGCTCAGATACTTTTTAAAGTCCTTACTGCCGTAAAGTCTTTCGGGGAAGAAATCACTATCATAATCTTCGAAAACAAAAGCGTGAGCAAAAAAGTTCCCCTCATAGCCCTGATAGTCAACACCGGCAAATACAGATTGAATTGCCGCCAACTTGCCATCGCTTAAGCGTATTGTTCTGAAAACCTTTGGAAATCCGTCAGAAACTGTGGGGTCGCCAACAACCTCGGAATATTCTCTTGTGTTGTTTTTTGGCAGTCTGTACGAAGAAAATCTTATTATTTCGTCAAGATTTTCACGACTTAGTTCCCTTGAGCACGAATATATCTTATGTCCGGGTTTGCTTGTTAAACCAAGCTCGGAATCTATAAGTCCATTTTCGCACGAGGTATAAATTACCTGATACACTTCCATTTTTATCCTCCATATACACCGCCTGCGCGGATTATTTTTGTTTAGTCAAGTTCCTTTATGCCTGTGTATAACTCATAATATCTGCCCTTTTCTTCTAAAAGCTCGTCATGAGTTCCTCTCTCTATTATTTCGCCTTTTTCTATAACCATAATGGCATTGGCGTTGCGCACCGTAGAGAGACGGTGTGCTATAACAAATGTGGTACGGTTTTGCATAAGAGCGTCCATACCCTCATTTATTTTCTTTTCGGTTTTTGTGTCGACCGAGCTTGTTGCTTCGTCGAGCACAAGTATTGGTGCTTTCGACAGTGCCGCACGTGCAATATTCAATAGCTGACGCTGACCTTGAGAAAGGTTTGAGCCATCACCCTCAAGCACTGTTTCGTACCCTTGCGGCAAATTCATAATAAAGCTATGTGCCGACGAGGTCTTTGCCGCCTCAATTACCTCCTCGTCTGTTGCGTCGAGTCTGCCATAACGGATATTTTCCATTACAGTTCCCGTAAACAAATGAGTATCCTGCAAAACTACTGCGATATTTTCTCTCAAAGATTTTCTTGATAGCTTTTCGATATTAATACCGTCTATTGTGATTTCGCCCTCATCTATATTGTAAAATCTTGTTATAAGATTTGTTATCGTGGTTTTACCCGCACCGGTTGAGCCTACAAGTGCTATTTTTTGTCCCGGATGCGCGTATATATTAATGTTTTTTAAAATTGTCTTTTCACTTGTGTAGCCAAATGTTACGTTATTAACTAAAACGTCGCCCTTTACATTTTCGAGATAAATTGCATTTTGGCTTTCTTCCTCAGGCTTCTGGTCCATAACATTAAACACGCGTTCTGCACCCGCAAGTGCCGACATAATTACCGTAAGTTGTTGTGATAGCTCGTTTATAGGACGCGAAAACTGTCTTGAGAAGTTTACAAACACTGCAACACCGCCGACGTCAAAGCCCTGGAATACACACATTAGTGTACCAACGGTTGCGGTAAGTGTGTAGTTTACCTGACCAAGTGCATTCATACAAGGTCCCATCATTCCGCCGGCAAACTGAGCCTTTACCTGTTGCTGCTTTAGTTTGTTATTTAAGTTACTAAATTCCTCAATAGCTTTTTCTTCGTGGCAAAATACCTTTACAACCTTTTGACCTGTAACGGTTTCTTCTATATATCCGTTAACCTCGCCTAACGCCGCCTGTTGTGCCCTGAAGTATTTTCTTGAGCGAGAGGCAATGGTTGTACCCGTCTTTGCCATTATTGGTACCATTATTATTGTAACAAGAGTGAGCCATACATTTGTGTAGAGCATAAGGGAAAGTGTACCCACAAGGTTTATTATTCCCGAGAATATCTGCACAACAGTTGTTGAGAGCATATTGCCGATTGTGTCTATGTCGTTTGTGAATCTGCTCATTATTTCGCCCGTGTTGTTGGTGTCGAAATACTTTACAGGCAGCTTTTGCAGTTTTTGGAATAAATCTGCTCTTACCTGTTTTATTGCCGATTGCGAAACGTCAACCATAATTCTCGATTGCAGATAGTTCGCAACAACACCCACAAGATATATAAATGCCATCAAAAGCAGACCTTGTATGAGAGATGTTACTTTTTCCATTGCTGAAACATTTTCTACAAGACCATTTATTATAGGTCTTAGAATATATGAGCCTGCAAGGTTTGTTATTGCCCCAATCACAACACAGACAAATGCTGCCATAATTCTGAATTTATCTTTATTTAAGTATCCGATAAGACGTTTAATAGATTCTTTTGTATGCTTTGGCTTTGACGTATCCATATTGATACGTCTTCCGGGTCCTCCGCCCGGCCCCATTGGTCCTGCCATTTTTTACCCTCCTTTAGTTGTTTTGCGAATAATAAATTTCCTGATACGCACTGCAGCTTTGTAAAAGCTCTTCGTGTGTACCCTCTCCTGCTATTTCACCGTTTTCAAGAACTATTATTTTATCCGCTCCCACAACGGAGGATATCCTTTGTGCAATAATTAATTTTGTTGTATCTTTTAGTGTTGTACTAAAAGCCTCTTGTATTTTTGTTTCTGTGGCAGTGTCTACTGCGCTTGTGCTATCGTCTAAGATAAGGATTTTTGGACGTTTTAAGAGTGCCCGCGCAATACAAAGTCTTTGCTTTTGACCACCCGAAACATTTACACCGCCCTGACCCAATTCCATATCATAGCCATCTGTAAAGCCTTCGACAAATTTATCTGCCTGTGCATATGAGGCAAATTCTTTGATTTCGTCATCTGATGCATTTTCGTCGCCCCATTTGAGATTATCTTTGATTGAGCCTGAGAACAGTACATTCTTTTGCAAAACCATTCCCACACCGTCGCGCAGATTTTTGATGGAATAATCCTTTACGTTTACTCCGTCTACCAGAATTTCGCCATCATCACAGTCATAAAGACGCGGAATAAGCTGAACAAGTGTTGTTTTGCCACTGCCCGTTGTGCCCACTATACCAACTGTTGTTGATGGTAGTACTTTAAAGCTTATATTGTTTAAAATATTACTCTCCCTGTCGGAATAATATTTAAAGCTTACATTCTTAAATTCAATTTCACCGTTTTTAACTTCTTTTTGAGGATATTTTGCGTCATGGTCCGTTAAATCCACCTTTGTGTTTAACACTGCAAGTATTCGTGAAGATGACGCCGCAGCCCTCGATCCCTGAATAATTATCATAGAAAGCATCATCAAGGACATCAGTATCTGGACAATATATGTAGTGAATGCGCTAAGATCACCAACACCCATTGTTCCGCCAATAACGAAGTTACCGCCGCGCCATACTATTGCAATGGTTGTGATGTTCATTGCAAGTGTCATAACCGGCATATTGCATATGATAATACGCATTGCCTTTAGTGTTGCTTCGGAAAGGTCCTCATTTGCACGGTTGAATTTTTTTATTTCGAAAAGCTCACGCACAAAAGATTTTACAACTCTTACGTTTGTTATGTTCTCCTGTGTTGCGGAGTTTAAGTTATCTATCTTTTTCTGCACTACATTAAAACGCGGGAATGCACTTCTCATAAGCAAAAATATTGCCGCCGCCAAAAACGGAATTATAATAAAAAGTATTTTTGCAAGCCCTGTGTTTATAGAAAGCGCCATTATAATACCACCCACAAGAAGTCCCGGTGAGCGCATAAGCATTATGAGCGCCATTCTTATTGTGTTTTCTATTTGTGTTACGTCGTTTGTGAGTCGTGTAACAAGTGAGCCTGTGGAAAAGTTATCAATATTCCTGAACGAGAATTTCTGAACTGCACCAAACAGGTCTTTTCTTAGTGCGGCACTGAAATATATTGCAGCTCTTATAGATAAAAAGTGTCCGCCCAAGCCTCCTATAATCATAACGCATACAGAGCCTATCATCATAAGAGCGCGTGATATTATGTATGCGCCATCACCGTTTTCGACACCAATATTTATCATTGATGACATTATCTTTGGCAGAACTATTTCTCCTGCGACCTCCGTCAGCATAAGCAGAGGACCGAATATAAAATATGGAAGATATGGTTTTATGTATTTCCAATACTGTTTCAATCTACTTCACCCTCTATAATTATATTTCGTCTTCTACAAAATATCCCGTTGTGGAGGTCATATCCGTATCCCACGAGAATATTCTGTACTTTGTCGCATTAGTGTTTAAAGCTGCCTCAGTGGCAATTTTTATGTCTATAAGCTCGTCGCCATCGTACTGAGCTATATAAATTGCGGCAGTATCGTTGTATTTTGACTCTACCTCTATAGTGTTGTTTCTTACCTGTGTGTTTATCTTTGGTTTGTTTTCGTTTGTATGTGCACGTATCGACACATCGCTAACGCCATTAGCGCTACAATACCACCATGTTCCGTCATATAACCAACCGGTATAAATGTTGTTTGTGTATGACTCTTCGGTTGTGCTATCCGGCTCAACACAGACTGTCGGTCCATCAATAATAATTGAGTATGTTTCTCCCTCGCTTATGGGTATTCCCTCTGGAAGAACAACCCTGTGATAGTCGCCCGTCATTCCAAATGTTCCACTGAATACGCACGTTCCGCCATATACAGGTGTTTTACCCATTGTCGCATTTTTGTATATGGAAATTCGGGCATCCTGAGGTCCTGTGGTATTAAAGCTTATTGCTTCTAAAACCTCGTCGGAGTCTGCAGTAAACATATTTGCAGTTACTGTGAATCCTCTATAATAGCTATAAATCATTCCTCCGGTGTAACCATAGTTGTTATCATACTTTTCGAAAGCTGCAACTACTGCCGAAGTTGAATACAGAGTGCTTTCGTAGGAAAGATAGAAATATCCGTCCTCTCCAAACTCCTCTCCCCAACTGTTACGCACTATCCATGCACCGTCATTTTCGGGTTGGTTGCCATCTTTAAAGTTTTCTTTTGGAAAATTATCGTCCCAACCGACAATAAGCGTTGCATGGTTTGCAGATACCTCCGACGACGGAGGATAATGATATGCAAAAGTTTGTGAGCTATAGTGATCTGTAGTTTTTGTGTCTGCATAATAAGTATTTATAACCGAGCCATATCCCATTATTGCCGATTTTATTGCAGTCTGGTTTTCGGGATTAATTGATTTGAATACTTTTATGCCTGCCTCTGTGAGAAATCTTTTGCTCTCATCAACGGTCTTTGCGTCATATATACCTGACGTTCCTATATTTTCTGTATACTCATCGTATGGCATAACACTCTCGGATACTGCACCGCTGCCCTTTGCCATTGCCGCAAGTGCAAGGTATTCGTTTCCTCCTAACATATATGCCTGCACTCCGTCAGATTCGGGACCATCATTATGTATACTGTCGCGGATATTTCTGCTAAAATACGCCATATGTGCTTCGGAAAAATCAAGCTTATCTGCATTGTAGCCTTGCTTTATAAGATTTGCCTCCATTGCTCCAATCATAGCAAAAGCCCAACAACAACCCGCTTCTTTCTGGTCTTTAACAGGTGTTAGATTTGTGTTCCGATAACTTGACGGTAAAGCGGCAAAAAACATAATATCGTCATATTGAGGCTCAATCTCGTTACCGTTTTCATCTACAAACTTGTAGCCCTGATATCCAAATTCCGATACCTCGTCATCAAACACAATACTGTGTGTCGTACTAAGCGCCAATTGCTCCGATGAATGTGCTTCTTCGTATGCCATTACGGTGGTTGAAAATGCAAGTATTAATGATAATATTAAAACCAAAGTTTTTTTCATAATTATTAAAACCTCACACTGAATTTTAAAAATTGTTTAGATCACCGTTTTGATACTTGGGGCGTAGAAAATTTTTCGTAGGTTGCGTACATTTGCGATTGCCGCGTACACTAAATTAAATACAAAAAATTGTTCAGATTGACGTTTTGGCACTTGGGTGCTGTATCGAGATACCGCCCCAAGGGCTAAAATGGTGAGATGGACAATTTTTTCAAGCCCTGTGTCTTCTTACAAATCTTTCTATCTTTACAAGCGCCTCTTGTATTTTTTCTATTGAATAGGCATATGAAACTCTTATAAAGCCTTCGCCACAATCACCGAATGCAGTACCCGGCACTACTGCGACCTTTTCTTCCATCAGTAATGTTTCGCAGAACTGTTGCGACGTCATTCCCGTCGACTTTATGCATGGGAACACGTAAAATGCACCTAAGGGCTCAAAGCACGACAGACCCATATTTCTAAATCCGTCAACTATAACTCTGCGACGATTGTTATATTCGTTAACCATTTTTGCAACGTCATCATCACAGCTTTTGAGTGCTTCAATCGCCGCATACTGACTTGTTGTCGGCGAGGACATTATTCCATACTGATGCACCTTTGTCATAAGCTTTATTATACGCTCAGGGCCCATTGCATAACCAAGTCGCCAACCCGTCATGGCAAATGCCTTTGAAAATCCGTTTACAACAACGGTCCTCTCTTTCATACCCTCTATTGCCGAGAATGGAGTGTGCTTTTCCTCACCATATCTCAGTTCTGCGTATATTTCGTCGGAAAGTACCAAAATATTGGTATCTCTTAAAACCTTGGCAATATTTTCTAAATCCGCTCTTGACATTACTCCGCCCGTTGGATTATTGGGGAACGGTAATATCAAAAGCTTTGTTTTATCTGTAATCTTTTCTTTTAACTGCTCAGGCAGAAGTCTGAAATTATCCTCTTCTTTTGTAACAATCGGAACAGGCACTCCGCCTGCCATAATTGTACACGGTTTGTAGCATACAAAACTCGGTTCGGGAATTAAAACCTCATCGCCGGGGTTTATGACACATCGTATCATAGCATCTATCGCCTCCGAGCCACCTACTGTTATAAGTACCTCATTTTTAGCATCGTATTCCACGTTGTATTTGCGCATCATATAATTACACACTTCACGTCTTAATTCTATAAGACCTGCATTTGCAGTGTAGTAGGTTTGTCCTTTTTTTAGTGAGTATATACCCGCCTCACGAATCTGCCACGGAGTGTTGAAATCAGGCTCGCCAACACCAAGAGAGATGGCATCCTTCATTTCGGCAGCAATATCAAAAAACTTTCTTATACCAGACGGTGGAAGTGAATCAACTGTTGTGTTAACTAATCTGTCTAAATCTATCATATAACCATTTGTCGGGTATCGTGTGTATCATCTTCGAACACGATGCCCTCCTCCTTATATTTCTTTAATACAAAGTGTGTTGCAGTAGAAAGGACTTCGTCCATAGGTGCAAGCTTTTGCGCAACAAACATTGCAACCTCCTGCATTGTGTTACCCTCAAGAGTAATAGCCAAATCGTATGCACCGCTCATAAGGTACAACGATTTAACCTGAGGATATCCGTATATTTTATCGGCAATCATATCAAAACCGCCGCCTTTTTGCGGTGTTACCTTTAATTCTATAAGCGCATTTACAACCTCGCGGTCAGTTTTATCCCAATTAATAAGAGTTTTGTAGCCTGCAATTACATTGTCCTTTTCAAGCTCGACAATTTTCTTTGCAACTTCTTCTTCGCTAATGCCTAAAATACGCGCAAACTTGGCTCGTGATACAATATTTTTTTCTTTTTCCAAAAGTGTTAAAAGCTCTTTCATGGTTAATCTCACCTTTCTTTTTGTATGTAAATACATGTTATTTTTATATAAATATCTATCTGCTATTTTATGCCAATAAGGCACAAAAATAGTCATTATATCCTATCTTATATATTATATATTAAATTCGAAAAAATTTCTACTGTTTTTGCAAAAAAACTTGTACAAAATTTAAAAAATATTTTATCTATTTTTGTCAATGCTTGTTTTAGCAAAGAAAAGTTTGCTAAATCATATATATTTTACCTAAACAAAAAAAGCAGCAAAACGAACGTTTTACTGCTTTTTGTATTTAACTGTAATTATTGTTTGTTTGTGATTTTCTTTGTGATTAACAATACTACAAACAGCATCACAATGCCTGCAGGTATCAACACATATGCGCTTTGTACAAATGCTGCGATAACATATGTAACAAACGAAACAAGTGCAACCATTATTGCATATGGCAACTGAGTTGATACGTGATTTATGTGGTTAGACCTGCTTCCTGCCGATGACATAATAGTTGTATCGGAAATTGGTGAGCAGTGGTCGCCGCAAACTGCACCTGCAAGACATGCAGATACACCAATTATCAAAAGCTCGCTTGTTGGGTCAAATATAGCTGTAACTATTGGAATGAGTATACCGAATGTTCCCCACGAAGTACCTGTTGAGAATGCAAGCACACAAGCAACAAGGAATATAATAGCAGGCAAAAAGTTTGCAAGACCTACCGCAGCCGAGTCCATGATAGCTTCAACAAACTCCGCAGCACCCAAAAGACCTGTCATATTCTTTAGTGCAGTTGCAAATGTTAAAATCAGTATTGCAGGCACCATAGCTATAAAGCCCTTTGGTATACATTCCATAGCTTCCTTGAATGTAACAACTCTCCTGATTATGAGATAGAAAATTGTGAAAATCAACGCAAGGATAGCACCCCACGGAAGTCCCACAGTAGCATCTGTGTTACCAAAAGCATCAATAAATGTTTCACCGCCAAAGAATCCGCCTATGTATACAAGACCGATTACCGATAATATAACCAATACTATAACAGGCAAAATAAGGTCGATTACACGTCCTTTTGGATTAGCCTCTACGTCGTCTGCCTTTTCGGCACTTTCCTGTCCGCTTGTGAACAGATCGCCCTTTGTCATTGCATTGAATTCGTGTAGCTTCATTGGTCCGAAATCGAACTTCATAAGTGTAATCATTACTATAAATGCAAGCATAAAAAGTGAATAAAAGTTATAAGGAATTGCACGTACAAAAAGCTCAATACCAGAATAGCCTGTACCCTTTGTAAATTCCGAAACTGCAGCTGCCCACGAAGAAACAGGTGCAATCATACAAATAGGTGCAGCAGTTGCATCTATGATAAATGCAAGCTTTGCTCTCGAAATCTTGTGTCTGTCAGTAACGGGTAGCATAACACTGCCGACCGTGAGGCAGTTGAAGTAGTCGTCGATAAATATCAATACACCCAGAATGAATGTAGCAAATATAGCGCCAACACGTGATTTAATATGTGTCTGTGCCCAACGTCCGAATGCCGCACTTCCGCCCGCCTTGTTTATGAGTGCAACAATAGCACCAAGAATAACAAGGAAGATGAATATACCCGCAGTGCCTGATACTGCCGAAATAATACCCTCGTTAAGAAGATTATCGAGTGATGCAACAGGGTGCATATTAGCAGAAAGCAATCCGCCAAGTACAATACCTATAAACAAAGAAGAATAAACCTCTTTTGTTATAAGTGCAAGTACAATAGCAACCAATGGCGGAACAAGCGACCAGAAAGTCGCGTAGAACATTGTTGCTTCACCTGCAGTTTCACCGCTTGCAAATGCAACTGTTGAACCTACAAAAACTGCCACTACCATAACAAGAAAAGCAACAAGATTTTTTCTGTTTGAAAATTTCATTTTCTAAACCTCCCAATTTTGCACCTTTGTTGTCAGATAAGGCGCAATTATTAACACAATGTTAACACAAGTGCCAATATATGTCAACAAAAGTCGACAACATTTAACGGTTTTGTTGTTGTTTTGTCATAATAGAACTTTTTGTGGGAGCAGGAAGCTGAACAAGTATAATTGCAACAAACATTAAAACACAACCCAAAATTTCGCGCCTTGTCATAGCGCCGCCCGTAAGATTAAAGCCGAGCGCAACAAGAATTACGGTAGAAAGCGTTGCAAAAACAGACTCTAAACTCATAAGAATTGAGGCTGAGGTGGGGTCGGTATATTTTTGTCCTACTATCTGTAGTGTGTAGGCAACACCGCACGACATTATTCCCGAATACCCTATTGCCGCCCAGCATTTAAGTATCGGCATAAGGTGAGGTTCTTCGAACATAAACATCATAATAACATTTATTATTCCGCTTACAAAAAATTGTAAACACGAAAGCTTTATTCCATCAACCTGTGGCGAAAAATAGTCAATCACAAGAATGTGCCCTGCAAAAAGGAATGCGCACAAAAATATTAAAATATCACCCTTGTTGATGGTTATATCGGAATTTATACACATAAGGTACAACCCCCAAACTGCGATAATAACCGAAAGCAGAATTACAAGCGATGGGCGCTTACCCCTGAAAATATTGATGATTGGTACAATAACCATATACAGTGCGGTTATAAAGCCTGCTTTTCCAGGACTTGTGTATACCATTCCCTGTGTTTGCAGTGTGCTTGCAAAACACAAAAAACAACCGCATACAATTCCGCCGATAACTACCTTTTTATCGAATTTTTGAACATCTACTCCCTTTTTTCTCTTGCCTGAATCTAAAAATGCAATAACGGGCAAAAGTACAACACCGCCAAGCAGACAGCGTATTCCGTTAAATGCCATTGGCGGCACACTCTCTACACCCTTGCTTTGCGATATAAACGAAGTGCCCCATACAAGCGCAGTAAGGAGAAGAATTAAATTTCCTTTTAGTCTTTGATTTTTCATAATTACTTCCTTGTTTTTTCTATACTCTGTCTTTCAGTTTACTATGTGGTGTATAAAAAATCAATAAGCAAAAGCAACAAAAATATTTTCTTTTTCGACAAAATAATTGCAAATATGGTTAATATGTGGTATAATTATAAAGACTAGTCAAGATGGTAGCAAGGTTACATATTGGGGACTTGGATATAAGGTTGTGCGATATGTCGGCGTTTCACATAATGAGCCATATAAAAACAATATTGGTGTCAAAATGGGCAGTTTGTTTATGAAATATGAAAAACCGACAAACGAGATCTTGGATGTCAAGTCTTTTGGAACAGACAATACATTCAAAGTTTCTGAAAAAGCAGATGTTGAATTCATCACAAATTTACTAAAAAACTCAAAATACATAAACGAGCCTTGCGATGGCATTGCAGACTATGCAATTACCTATGATAACAACACATACGATATTCTTATCAGTTGCAGCGAAATAAAAAGAGGAAATAAACAAGCTAAAACCAGTGATAAGGATATGGCAGAACTTGAAAAAATCCTTGCGAGTGCGGCTGATAAAAGACGAATTTACACTTATGAAGAATCTGTAGAACAAATGTCAAAACCATATCTTTCGCTTGATAAAGAAAATAGAAAATTTCAGTTCTTTTGGTCTATGCTCAGCAGTTATATCGCACAAGGAACATACGAGGTCATAGACAATGAGATTATCTGTAAAACAGATGACAGAAAAAACACATATACTTTTGAAATATTAGAAGGCGAAGGCTATAAATTTATTGAAAGCAAGTCATCAAGAATTCCGAAATATAAGTATTCAAGTAATGCAAAAGAAGCTCTTGCACCTGTTGTAGATGGAGCAATATTTGATTGAATACAAGATTTAAAACAATTTGTTTAAAAATGAGTGAAAAAGCAAGGGAATTTAAACAGAAAGGAAAATGCAATATGGCAAAAAACAATCAAATAGAAGTAAATGGCATTGATATTAAATATAAAAAGATAAATAAAGCTGACTATATTTCTTTAACTGACATTGCCAGATATGCAAATCCGAAAGAGCCGAAGGTTCCAATTCAAACATGGATGAGAAACAAGGATGTTATTTCATATTTGGGCTTATGGGAAAAACTAAATAATACCGATTTCAAAGGTCTCGAATTTACGACCTTTGAAAATCAGGCAGGTAAAAACAGTTTTTACTTATCTCCTCAAAAATGGATTGAAACAACAAATGCGATAGGAATTATTTCAAAATCAGGAAATAATGGAGGAACATTCGCACATAGAGATATTGCGTTTGAATTTGCAAGTTGGTTAAGTCCTGAATTTAAACTTTATCTTATAACAGAATTTCAAAGATTAAAAGTCAATGAACAGAAAGAACTTGAATGGAGTGCAAAAAGAGAACTCGCCAAAGTCAATTATCGCATACATACAGATGCTATAAAAGAAAATATTGTTCCTAATCTGAGTGAAAAACAGCTTGCTTTTGTTTATGCCAATGAGGCAGATGTTTTAAATATGGCATTGTTTGGAAAGACAGCGAAAGAGTGGAGGACAGAAAATCCTGATAAGAAAGGGAACATAAGAGATTATGCTACAATAGAGCAGCTTTTGGTGATTGCCAATATGGAAAGTTTCAATGCAATACTTATAGAACAAGGTGTACCTCAAAGAGAAAGACTTATTCAACTCAATGCTATGGCAAAATCACAGCTTCGAGTTCTTGAAAATCAAAACACATTAAAATTATTAAAAGAATAATTTTAGCTCGAATGAGGTAAAAAGCCCTCGTGTCAAGTCCATACAATTTAAAAGATTAGTTTGCCGATTTTGATATTTATCATATACTATCGGGAGCGAGAAAATCCAGTATTCTCGCGGGTTCTAAAGGATTTTGTTCAGAAAAAACACAGTGAAAAAATCAGGAAAAAGTAGTAGGTCCTATTATTCACTGTTTACCTGACCTGACACAAGCATAATGCTGTTGAAAGATTTTGAAAGGAGTGAAAGTACATAAAGAAAATACTTTTTATTATTAGTGGCTTGTTGATAATATTGTTTTTGCTTTTTTGTTCTTTATATGTGATTGACCATAAAAAGATGGAAAACAATGAAGTTGCTGTTTTTTCGACTTGGGGCAAACAGTATGCTCCACTTGTGGGTATAACAACTGAGAAAGCTATTGCACACACCATGAAAATGCTTGAAGAAAAAAGTAAAGAAACTATTATAAATTTGAATAATCCAAAAGTTGACGAAATTGTATTTAATAAAACTCCTTCAATATATCTTTTTAATGAAAAAACAGAGGTTGTTGGAAGAACATTATATAGAATTATATACAATACGGAACAAGATGGTTTGCTTGGACCGATAGTTTTTTATGTTGATAAACTTAATGGCGAAGTTGTTGGGATGAATTGGAGAGAGTAAAAATTTAGTTCTGATTTAACACGAGTCTGCAACTAAAAAGATCGTCATCTAGATTATACAATCTTTATAATCGGTTCATTTTATAATTTAAGGAGGAAAAACTTGTGAAAACCAAAAGAAGATTTGGAGACAGACGCGATGGCACTCTTTTAAGAAATGTAGATTCCATGCATTTTCTTATGCCGCTTATTTATCCCAACAGATGTGATAATGAGGCTTTTATTTCGGAGAGAATAGACCTCACAAACATTAATAAATATCTCGAAGAAAAAAACAAGGATAATCCCGAATATAAATATAACTTGTTTCAGGTGCTTGTAGGCGCAGTATTAAAAACCATTACCCTACGCCCTAAAATGAATATATTTATAGCAAACAAGAATATGTATCAGCGAAACGAGGTCAGTGCCGCGTTTGTTATTAAAAAGGTGTTTGAGGATAATTCCGAGGAGGGTATGGCATTTATTCACTCCAAAGAAAGCCATACAATAGAAGACGTACATAACGATATTTTTAGACAAGTTCACAGATGCCGAAAAGAAACAAAGCAGGATAGCACCGTAGAGGTTATGGAGCTTCTTAATAAAATTCCGAGATTTATCTCAAAGGCGGCAGTGAGCTTTGTATGTTTCTTGGATAAAATAGGCAAAGTACCAAAGTCGTTTGTTTCGACCGACCCGTATTATTCCTCGGTGCTTATTTCAAATCTTGGCTCTATAAAGCTTAAAAGCGGCTATCACCACCTTACAAATTGGGGAACAACATCCGTGTTTATGGTAATAGGCGAAAAGAAAATACGTCCGTTTTTTGACGAAAGCGGTAATATGACAATGCGCGACAGTGTTGATATCGGACTTACTGTAGATGAAAGGATTGCTGACGGATATTATTTTTCCAAAACCGTTAAGCTCTTGAAAAAAATATTAGAAAACCCCGAACTGCTCGAAAAACCGTTCGGAGATGAGGTGGATTATGAGTAATATAACCGCAAAAACCCCATGGAAAGACCATATGGGCGACGTGCCTATGCATATAGATTATTTTGAAGGCTCAATGTACGAGGCGGTAGAAAAAATTGCAGAGCAATATCCAAATAATATTGCGTTCGATTTTATGGGCCGCTCAACTACATACTCAAAAATGATAGCGGAAATACAAAGATGTGCAAGGGCACTTAAAACAATAGGCGTAAGAGAAAACGACAAGGTTACTATTGCCATGCCAAACTGCCCTCAGGCGATTTATATGTTCTATGCCATAAATTTAGTGGGTGGTATTGCAAATATGATTCACCCTCTTTCAGCCGAAAAGGAGATTGAGTTTTATCTTAACGAATCGGGCAGTGTTACTGCAATAACACTGGACCAATTCTATGGAAAATTCGAAAAAATAAGACACAACACCAAGGTTGTGAATATCATAATCGCAAGTGTCAAAGACGAGCTTTCAAAGCCGATAAAGGCAGGATATATGCTCACCGAGGCACGTAAAATACAAAAAATACCCTCTGACGCACCGATTATAAGATGGAACGACTTTTTAAAGCTTGATAAATGTTGTTTTTATAACTACAGTGTACAAAGAAAAAAAGACGACCCCGCAGTAATTTTATATTCAGGCGGAACAACAGGAACAAATAAGGGTATAGTATTAACAAATGGTAATTTTAATGCCTTAGGAGAGCAGGTAATTGCTGCAAACCAGATGTTCAGAGTTGGTGATAAAATGCTTGCTGCTATGCCTTTGTTTCACGGTTTTGGCTTGGGCGTATGTATTCATACAATGCTATCAAGCGGCGGACGTTGTATTCTTGTACCGAGATTTACTCCAAAAAGCTATGCAAAGCTTATGGTAAAGAATAAGTGCAACTTTGTTGCAGGTGTTCCTACACTTTACGAAGCACTCCTGAGACTTGACTTTATGGAAAAAGCAGATTTAAGCTCACTAAAGGGTGTTTTCTCGGGCGGAGATTCGCTTTCGATTGAGCTTAAAAAGAAGCTTGATAAATTCCTGTACGACCATAACAGTATGGTACAGGTACGTGAGGGTTACGGAACAACCGAAACTGTTACTGCATGTTGCTTAACGCCTGCAACAATGTACAAGCAAGGCAGTATTGGAATACCTTTCCCCGATACATATATAAAGATTGTAAAGCCCGACACTGACGAGGAATTACCGTATGGTGAGGAGGGCGAAATTCTGCTTGCGGGTCCTACTGTTATGAAAGAGTATATGAATCATCCCGAGGAAACTGCAAATACTTTAAGAAAGCACGCAGACGGACTCAAGTGGGTATATACAGGCGACCTTGGCTATATGGATAATGAGGGCTTTATATACTTTAAGGGCAGAGCAAAAAGAATGATTATAACCTCAGGCTACAACGTCTACCCCGGTCAGATTGAAAATATCTTAGACGCGCACGAATATGTACAGATGAGTTGTGTTATAGGTGTGCCTGATGAGTATAAAATGCAGAAGATAAAGGCATTTGTAAAGCTTGTACCCGGAATATTGGCAAGCGACGAGGTAAAGAAAACGCTTGTGGAATATTGCTCAAAAAATATTGCTAAGTATTCTATGCCATATGATATAGAATTCAGAGAGGATATGCCAAAAACACTTGTTGGAAAGGTTGCATATCGTCAGCTTGAGGAGGAAGAATTAAAAAAGATAAAGGATTCACAGCCTGAGGAGGTATTGGCTTGATAAAAAGAACTAAATTAAAAGACAGAGAGCTTCCCAACTACACAAGAGGCGAAGAAATTATGAACATGGTAACACACATTACAGGCGGCGGCTTTGCTATTGCAATGCTTGCACTTTGTGTAGTTTTTTCGGCAATCAGAGGCGATGCGTGGGCAGTTGTATCCTGTGCAATTTACGGATTTACCATGATTTTATTATACACCGTATCGAGCACATACCACGGACTAAAAATCGGCACAGGCAAAAAGGTTATGCGCATAATTGACCACTGCACAATATTTTTTCTCATTTCAGGAACATATACACCAATACTTCTTGCCGGCATACGCGAAAGCCATCCGGTTGCTGCGTGGGTGGTGTTCGGTATTCAATGGGGCATAACTGCACTTTGTGTAACACTTAATGCAATAGACTTAAAAAAATACTCAAAGATTTCTATGGCGGCATATATAGCGCTTGGCTGGTGTATTGTTGCTATTATAAAATGGACAATAGATGTAATGACTCTTGCAGGTTTTTTCTATCTGTTGGCAGGCGGAATTATGTATACCATAGGTGCTGTCCTTTATGGAATAGGTAAAAAGAAGAAGTATATTCACTCAGTATTCCATATATTCGTTGTATTTGCTTCTATACTACAATTCTTTGCAATATTTTTCTATATTGTATTAAGATAAAATAACATAACAAAAAGGATGTTGCTAAAAGCAACAGCCTTTTTTATTAGTGAATTTCTTCGCTTGGAATTTCTTCGCCGTCAAGTGTAATATTAATATCCTTGTACATACTCATACCTGTACCTGCAGGAATAAGCTTACCGATTATAACATTTTCCTTTAAGCCAAGAAGTGGGTCAACCTTACCCTTTATAGCTGCATCTGTAAGAACCTTTGTGGTTTCCTGGAATGATGCTGCAGAAAGGAATGAGTCTGTTGCAAGCGATGCCTTTGTAATACCCAAAAGCACAGGTGAAGCTGTAGCAAAGTTAGTGCTGCCCCCTGCTTCTACCTTCTTGTTTGCATCCTCTAATTCAAATCTGTCGATAAGTGCACCAATAAGCAAATCTGTATCGCCTGATTCTTCTACTCTTACCTTTCTTAACATTTGTCTTGTTATAACCTCAACGTGCTTGTCGTTGATGTCAACACCCTGCATACGATATGTTCTTTGTACTTCACGTGTGATATATACCTGAACATCGTGCGGACCGTTTATAGCAAGAATGTCGTTAGGGTTAATTGAACCGGTTGTCAGCTGGTCGCCGGCTTCGATAACATCGCCATCGTGTACCTTTATGCTTGCAGCATAAGGAATAACGTATGTCTTTGCCTCACCGTTTTCGTCGTTTGTGATGACTACTTCGCGTTTACGCTTTGTATCGTTTACGCTGACTTTACCGCCGATTTCTGAGATGATAGCAACACCCTTAGGCTTTCTTGCCTCGAAAAGTTCTTCGACACGGGGAAGACCCTGCGTGATATCGCTGCCCGATGCAACACCACCGGCGTGGAAGGTACGCATTGTAAGCTGTGTACCCGGCTCACCGATTGACTGAGCTGCAATGATACCTACTGCTTCGCCTACGTTTACAAGCTCGCCTGTTGCAAGGTTTGTACCGTAACACTTAGCACACACACCAATTCTTGATTGACATGTAAGAACACTTCTTATATATACCTTTTCTATTCCGGCTTTTACAATGTTATCTGCCTGGATTTCGCTAATCAGCTCGCCGCCCTTTGCAAGTACCTCGTTTGTTTCGGGGTGAAGTACATCTTCCATTGCAATACGGCCTACGATACGGTCGTACAGCGGCTCAATGCTTTCTTTACCGTCGGTAATTTCTGCCATCCATTCACCGCGCTCTGTACCACAGTCAACTTCTCTTACGATAACGTCTTGTGATACGTCAACAAGACGTCTTGTAAGGTAACCTGAGTCGGCAGTTCTCAAAGCTGTATCTGTAAGACCTTTTCTTGCACCGTGAGATGAAATAAAGTATTCCAATACGTTAAGACCCTCACGGAAGTTAGCTCTGATAGGAATTTCGACAGTACGTCCCTGTGTATCGGCCATAAGACCACGCATAGCAGCAAGTTGTCTTATCTGGTTTGTGCTACCACGGGCTCCTGAATCTGCCATCATAAAGATTGGGTTAAATTCGCCCAGGTGTTTCATCATGGCGTCTGTAACCTGTGATGACGCGTCTGCCCAGATTTTTATAACTTCCTTGTATCGTTCTTCGTCTGTTAACATACCAAAACGATACTTGTTCATTACTGCGTCGACCTGCTTTTCTGCCTCGGCAAGTATTTCCTTTTTCTTTTCGGGAACGTGAATATCTGTTACCGCAACTGTTATTGCGCCCTTAGTTGAATACTTGTAGCCTGTTTCCTTGATTTTATCAAGAACTTCGGCAGTTACTGAAGTACCGTGAGCACGTATACACTTATCGATTATCTTGCCAAGCTGACTCTTGCCTACAACCTCGTCAACTTCGAGCTTAAACATATCGTCCTCTGTCTTTCTCACACAATAATTAATATCCTGAGGAATATTATCGTTGAATATGATAAGACCTACTGTACCATCAATAAGCTTTTCTTTCTCGACTCCGTCTATTGTCTTTTTGTTTACAAACTTGATTCGCTCGTGCAGAGTAATGCTTCCGTTTGCATATGCAAGAATTGCTTCTTCTTTTGAAGTGAATACCTTTGTTGTATACTTCTTAAGCAAGTTCATTACTCTCTTTAGAGAAACCTTTATGTCGCCAACACTTGTTTTTAATACAACAGGGTTTGCGGCAATCTTTGTTTCGTTCATAAGAACTACAGGGTTTTCTTTCATATATGCCAAAACGTCGTTTATAGTATCAAATACCTTTATTTCTTCGTTTTCGTCATATACCTTGACCTCAAATTCGGGGTCTGCTGCAATTTCTTTTACAACTAATTCAAGCTTAGGCTCGTTTTCTTCTATTTCTTCTATTATCTGCTTGTAGTTTTCCTTTTGAAGTGTCAGATAATAACTACCCAAAATCATGTCCTGAGTAGGAACAGTAACGGGATGACCGTCTTGAGGTTTTAGCAGGTTATTAGCACTAAGCATCAAAAATCTTGCTTCTGCCTGTGCCTCAGGTGAAAGAGGAACGTGAACAGCCATCTGGTCTCCGTCGAAGTCGGCATTATATGCAGTACAAACAAGTGGGTGCAGCTTAAGGGCTCTACCTTCAACCAATCTTGGCTCAAATGCCTGAATACCAAGTCTGTGAAGTGTAGGAGCACGGTTTAGTAATACCGGATGTTCTTTAATAACATCTTCAAGAACGTCCCACACCTCTGGTCTTGTTTTTTCTACCATTCTCTTTGCGCTCTTTATGTTATGAGCAAGCTTTCTTGAAACAAGCTCTTTCATAACAAATGGCTTAAAGAGTTCTATTGCCATTTCCTTTGGAAGTCCGCACTGATAAATCTTCATTTCGGTACCAACTACGATAACGCTACGTCCTGAATAGTCAACACGCTTACCCAACAGGTTTTGTCTGAATCGTCCCTGCTTACCCTTTAGCATATCCGAAAGAGATTTAAGCGGTCTGTTACCTGGGCCTGTTACAACTCTGCCGCGTCTGCCATTGTTTATAAGGGCGTCTACTGCTTCTTGCAACATTCTCTTTTCGTTTCTTATGATAATATCAGGCGCGCCAAGCTCTAATAGCTTCTTAAGACGATTATTTCTGTTTATTACTCTACGGTATAAGTCGTTAAGGTCAGATGTTGCAAAACGTCCGCCGTCAAGCTGTACCATAGGTCTTAATTCTGGTGGAATTACAGGAATTACAGACATAATCATCCATTCGGGACGGTTACCCGAAACCCTGAATGACTCAACAATTTCGAGTCTTTTTATTATTCTTGCTTTCTTTTGGCCTTGTGCAGTTTCGAGTTCTGCCTTAAGCTCTCTTGAAAGCTTTTCTACGTCTATTTTTTCGAGAAGTGCTTTTACTGCCTCAGCTCCCATACCGGCGCTGAAGGTATCACCGTATTTTTCGCGCGCTTCTCTGTATTCGCTCTCAGAAAGCACCTGACTTTCCATCATATTTGAAGTACCCTTGTCGGTTACTATATATGATGCAAAATACAAAACCTTTTCGAGATGTCTTGGTGAAATATCGAGCATTAAGCCGATTGATGAAGGAACACCCTTAAAGTACCAGATGTGTGATACGGGAGTTGCAAGCTCAATGTGTCCCATTCTTTCACGTCTGACCTTAGACTTTGTAACTTCAACACCGCAACGCTCGCAGACTTTTCCCTTGTATCTTATCTTTTTATACTTTCCGCAATGACATTCCCAATCCTTTGTAGGACCAAAGATTTTTTCGCAGAATAAGCCTTCCTTTTCGGGCTTTAATGTACGATAGTTTATTGTTTCTGGCTTTGTAACCTCACCCTTTGACCACGAAAGAATGGTTTCGGGAGATGCGATACCTATTTTTATAGCTTCAAAACTATTAAATTCTAACATATATCTATTCCCCTCTCCTTATGAATCTAAATCTTCATCGAAGGAAGAATCCTCAGAATCGATGTCGTATTCGTCATCGTAAATATCCTCTGACTCATCATCTTCATCATCATAGTCTTCGCCGTCAAGCACCATATTTGCACTATCCAGGTCTTCTTCTCCAAAGCTGTCGGTATACCCTTGGGCTTCTTCCATAGTTTCCCTGTATTCGTTTCTTGCATCTATAACGCCTTCGTCGTCATCATCTTCAAATGAAGCATCAAGGTCGATTTCTTCCATATCCTTGTTAAGAATTCTTACATCGAGTGCAAGTGATTGCAATTCCTTAACAAGTACCTTAAATGATTCAGGTATACCTGAACGCGGTATGTTTTCGCCCTTTACGATAGACTCATAAGTCTTTACACGACCTACAATATCGTCAGATTTAACTGTCAATATTTCCTGAAGTGTGTATGCAGCACCGTAAGCCTCGAGTGCCCAAACTTCCATTTCACCGAAACGCTGACCACCAAACTGAGCTTTACCGCCAAGAGGCTGTTGCGTAACAAGTGAGTATGGACCTGTTGATCTTGCATGGATTTTATCGTCAACAAGATGGTGAAGCTTTAGATAGTACATCACACCAACAGTAACGTCGTTATCAAACTTTTCGCCTGTTCTTCCGTCATATACGGTTGATTTGTATGTTTCACTAAGACCTGCTTCCTTGAATGCAAGCTTAATGTCATCATCTTCTGCACCGCCAAATACGGGAGTTGCTATCTTAATAAATCTGTCTTCTCTCTTGTGCTCCTGAGCCTTTAGAAGTTCTTGCTTAAAGTGCTCATCAAGCACCATACTTTCAAGCTGTTCTCTTGTTTTTAGTGATAGACATCTGTAAGCATAACCCAAGTGCATTTCGAGCACCTGTCCAATATTCATACGTGAAGGTACGCCAAGTGGGTTAAGCACAATTTGTAGTGGTGTTCCGTCTTCTAAGAAAGGCATATCCTCTTTTGGAAGCACTCTCGAAACAACACCCTTATTACCATGACGGCCCGCCATCTTATCGCCGACAGAGATTTTTCTCTTTTGTGCGATGTAGCAGCATACAACCTCGTTTACACCAGGTGAAAGCTCGTCGCTGTTTTCGCGTGTGAATTTCTTTACGTCTACTATGATACCGCTTTCTCCGTGCGGAACTCTTAGTGAAGTATCTCTTACTTCTCTTGCCTTTTCGCCAAAGATTGCTCTTAGAAGTCTTTCCTCGGCAGTAAGCTCTGTTTCACCCTTAGGTGTAACCTTACCAACAAGAATGTCGCCAGGCTTTACCTCTGCACCTATGCGGATAATACCGTTTTCGTCAAGATTTTTGAGCATATCCTCGCCAACGTTTGGTACGTCTCTTGTGATTTCTTCGGGGCCAAGCTTTGTATCTCTTGCTTCACATTCATACTCCTCCATATGAATAGAAGTAAATACGTCATTCATAACAAGCTCTTCGCTTATAAGAACAGCGTCCTCGTAGTTATAACCCTCCCAGGTCATAAATCCGATAAGAATGTTCTTACCAAGAGCCAATTCACCGTTATCCATAGCAGGACCATCGGCAATTATATCGTTTCTCTTTACCTTTTCGCCAACCTTTACGATAGGCTTCTGGTTAATACATGTTGATTGGTTTGAACGTGTGAACTTAATAAGCTTGTGTGTATGCTTTGTTCCGCTTTCACCCTTTATGATGATTCTGTCGGAGTCAACCTTTTCTACAACACCGTCTTCTTTTGCTAAAACTGCACTACCTGAGTCCTGTGCAACCTTATGCTCCATACCTGTACCAACGATTGGTGAGTCTGTTGTTAAAAGCGGCACTGCCTGACACTGCATGTTTGAGCCCATCAGCGCACGGTTAGCGTCGTCGTTTTCAAGGAACGGAATACAAGCAGTTACAACAGATACAAGCTGTCTTGGAGATACGTCCATATAGTCTATTCTGTCGGGCGCAACTTCTACAATCTCGTCTCGAAAACGCGCCGAAACCTTTTTATCGAGGAAGTGTCCCTCGCTATCTAATGGCTCGTTTGCCTGAGCTATGATATAGTCATCTTCTATATCAGCTGTCATATATAATATTTCGTCTGTTACGCGGCCTGTTTCTTTATCAACACGTCTGTACGGTGCTTCGATAAATCCGTACTCGTCAATTCTTGCAAAGGTTGCAAGTGATGTAATAAGACCGATGTTAGGACCTTCAGGAGTTTCTATCGGACACATTCTTCCGTAGTGAGAATAGTGAACGTCTCTTACTTCGAAGCCCGCTCTTTCTCTTGAAAGACCGCCAGGACCTAATGCTGAAATTCTTCTCTTATGTCTTAGTTCTGCCAGTGGGTTTGGCTGGTCCATGAACTGTGAAAGCTGCGATGAACCAAAGAACTCATTGATTGTTGCTGCAACAGGTCTTATGTTAATAAGAGATGACGGAGTAATAATATCCATCTCCTGTGTAGACATTCTTTCTCTTACAGTTCTCTCCATACGTGAAAGACCTATTCTTATCTGGTTTTGCAACAATTCGCCAACACTTCTTAAACGTCTGTTACCCAAGTGGTCGATATCGTCTATGGTACCTGTTCCCATAGCAAGTGTTAGTACATAGTTTATTGAAGCAAACATATCGTCTCTTGTGATATGCTTTGGACTTAACTCGTCTATTCTTAGTCTTATTGCTTCTTTTATATCTTCTTCTGTTTTGTTTTCTTCAAGGATTTCGTCAAGAACTGCTTTGCTTACTTTTCTTAAGTGATATTCGCTTATATCAAAGTCAACAAAATCTTCTATATAAACAGTGTTGTTTGAGAATACTCTTACCTGCTTGTCTTCGATAAGAAGTTCAACCTTGTTTATACCAAGTCTTTCGATTTTGTCTGCTTTTTCGGCACTGATTTTTTCGCCCTTTTCGGCAATTATTTCGCCTGTTTGAGGGTCAACTACCGCCTCTGCTGCAACGTGATTTTTAATTCTTGCAGATATAGCAACCTTTTTATCGAACTTATAACGTCCTACTCTTGCCAAATCGTAACGTTTTGGGTCGAAGAACATATTCATAAGAAGTGATTCTGCACTTTCAACGTTCAAAGGCTCACCCGGTCTTAATCTCTTGTATATCTCAAGAAGACCTTCTTCACGTGATGCGGTTGTATCCTTTGCAAGTGTTGATGTTATGCGCACATCATCACCGAACATTTCCAAAATGTCTGCATTAGAACCAAGCCCCATCGCTCTTAAAAATACTGTAACGGGGAGCTTTCTTGTTCTGTCTATTCTTATTGAGAATACGTCATTTGAGTCTGTTTCGTATTCAAGCCATGCACCTCTGTATGGAATAACAGTTGATGCATATAAAGGCTTACCTGACTTATCTCTCTGGAATTCATAATACATTCCGGGTGAACGTACAAGCTGTGATACAATAACACGCTCTGCACCATTTATGATAAATGTTCCCTGCTCTGTCATAAGCGGGAAATCGCCCATAAATATTTCTTGCTCCTTAATTTCGCCTGTTTCCATATTAACAAGTCTTACGCTTACTTTTAGAGGAGCTGCGTATTTTGCATCTCTTTCTTTACATTCCTCGACTGTATACTTTGGATTGTATTCAAGTTTGTAGTCGAAAAATTCAAGACTTAACTTTCCTGCATGGTCAGTTATGGGAGAAATATCGTGAAATACTTCTTTTAGTCCCTCCTCGATAAACCATTTGTAGGAATTTTTCTGAACTTCGATAAGATTAGGCATTTCTAATGGCTCTTTAATCTTTGAGTAGCTCAGACGGGTATTCTTTCCGGCTTTGATTTCGTGAATCATTTTAGCTAATCACCTCATTTTAAAAATCCTTAATTTATTACCAAAACAGCTTGTCTGCCAATTTTGGCGCTATTTATACAGTTTATAATTATAACACAAATTTCCATTTGTGTCAATACCTGATTTTTACATTTTTAAAAACGATATTAAAAAAACACGGAACATACTGCCATTTTGCAGATGTTCCGTGTTTTTATATTCATCTTTATGCTATTACATTTACTGTTCTTGTCTCTTCTTCCCATTCTACTTCAAAGCCAAGACAGTCCATAACAAACCTCAGCGGAATCATTGTTCTTCCGTTTGTGAGGCGTGCATATACATCAAGGGGTTTTTGTTCTCCATTGACGTATGTATAATTTTCGCCGATAGGAATAATAACAGTTGTTCCGTCATACGAAATTGTTACCTCGTATTTCTTTTCGTTCCAGCTGACCTTTGCACCAAGCTTTTCGAATAAGCCTCTTACGGGAATAAGAGTACGCTCATCTTCAATTATCGGGTACTGATTTTTGAAATGAACAAGCTCTCCGTTTACTCTTACCTTAGCACCCTTATAAGTCATTATAGGTCGGTAATATGCAAGAACTCTTTCAACGTATAATTTGTCCCCATAGGTTTCGTATGGCCAGTTTTCGATATAATCTACTGCATTTTCGCGCTCTGCCATCCACTCTTCGCCTGTTGCCTCTATGATTTTATCAAGGACAGGTTGACCAAAGTTATAGCCCTGAAGCATTTTTACGTAGTCGCAATCATATGCTGCCAAAAGCTCTGCCACGAGCATCGAAGCAAACGCAATGCTCTTTTCAGGGTCTAAGCGGTCCTCAAGAGTCCATTCTTCGCCCGTTGTTTCGAGACCGAATTTTGCAAATGCTTTTTCGTTTGTTCTTTCTATCTGCATAATTCCCCATGCAGGCATTTCTGAACCGTCGGCTCTATGACTCCAATTTATTCCCGACGACTCCTGCTGGCATATTGCCGCTAAGATATTGGGGTCTACTCCATATTGGTTTCCATATTTTTCGAATAATTCAAAATACGATTTAACATACGAATTCACAGACATTATCCCTACATCAATTTCATCGGTGCTTGTTCCGCGATGGTCGGGAATTGCACCTTGTGCAAAGGCACTCAAAGACGAAAACGAAATAGCAAGGACACATAAAAATGACGTAATTTTCTTTTTCACATCAAAAATTCCTTTCTATTGTTTTTTACGCTACAAGAACATTATACACTATTTGCCTGGATTAGTCAATGGTTATTTCTTGCATGGGAGTAATTGCTATTTAACCCTCAAGAATTCTGTATGCCTTATCAACCATTTCCTGCGTTGCGCTCTCTATCCCCTCAAGTTCATATTTTATGCCAAGCTCTTTCCATTTTTGTACCCCAAGAGTGTGATATGGCAAAACCTCAATTTTTTCTACATTATTTAGTGTCCCTATAAAGCTTTTGAGCTTTTTAAGACTTTCCTCGTCGTCATTTACTGTTGGTACTAGCACATGCCTTATCCACACACTCTTATTTATTTCCGATAAATATCTTGCCATATCGAGTATGTTTTTATTTGTGTGTCCCGTCAAATTTTTGTGTCCCTCATCATCAATATGCTTTATATCAAGCATAACGAGGTCGGTATTTTGCATAAGGTTATTGAATTTTTCTAAAAAAGCAGTGTCGCGTGTGAACGGTTGTCCGCTTGTATCAAGCACTGTGTGTATTCCCATTTTTTTTGCTTTTTCGAACAATTCACACAAAAAATCAAGCTGAAAAAGAGGCTCGCCGCCACTGACGGTTATACCTCCCATATCCTTCCAATATGATTTGTATCTTATTGCTTTTTTTAATAGCTCATCGGGAGTTGTTGCCTCACCGTTTTTTATATTCCATGTGTCAGGGTTGTGGCAGAATTTGCAACGCATGGGACACCCTGAAGTGAATATAACGAAACGAACTCCGGGTCCGTCTACAGACCCGAAGCTCTCCGTTGAATGAATATATCCAATCATTTTTAAATCCTTTAATATTACATAGACTTATGACATGTTCTTGCAATAACGTCCATCTGCTGCTCGCGTGTTAAGTCTATAAACTTAACTGCATAGCCCGAAACTCTTATTGTAAAGTTTGCATACTCTTCTTTTTCGGGGTGTTCCATTGCATCAATAAGCTTTTCTGTACCGAATACGTTAACGTTAAGGTGATGTGCACCCTGGTTGAAGTATCCGTCCAATACATTTACAAGATTGTTTGTCTGCTCATCAATGTCGTGTCCCAAAGCTTCAGGACTTATTGTCTGAGTATTGGAAATACCGTCGAGCGCATATTCATAAGGAAGCTTTGCAACAGAGTTAAGCGATGCTAATAGTCCGTTCTTTTCTGCTCCGTAGCTTGGATTTGCACCTGGTGAAAGCGGCTCTCCTCCCTTTCTTCCGTCAGGAAGTGCAGCGGTAGCCTTTCCGTATACTACGTTAGATGTTATTGTTAAGATTGATGTTGTAGGCTCAGAGTCTCTGTATGTGTGATGCTTTCTTAGTTTGTTCATAAATGTCTTCAAAAGCCATACTGCTATATCGTCAGCTCTATCATCATCATTTCCGTATCGTGGGAAGTCGCCTGTTGTTTCGAAATCAACAATAATTCCATCTTCATCACGTATTGTTTTAACCTTTGCGTATTTGATTGCACTTAATGAGTCAACCACGTGTGAGAAACCTGCGATACCTGTTGCAAAGGTACGTCTTAAGTCGGTATCTATAAGTGCAAGCTCAGCTGCCTCGTAGTAATATTTATCGTGCATATAGTGAATGACGTTTAGTGTGTTTACGTATAATTCGGCAAGCCAATCCATCATCTTGTCGTATTTTTCCATAACGTCATCGTAATCGAGATATTCATCTGTGATGCCTTTGTATGCAGGACCTACCTGTTGCTTTGTTTTTGCGTCAACACCACCGTTCATGGCATATAACAAACATTTTGCAAGGTTTGCTCTTGCTCCAAAGAACTGCAGTTCCTTACCTGTCTGAGTTGCAGATACACAACAACAGATTGAGTAATCGTCTCCCCATACAGGGCGCATAACATCATCATTTTCGTACTGTACAGAGCTTGTCTCAATAGAAATGAATGACGCATACTTCTTAAATGTTTCAGGAAGTCTTGAAGAATACAAAACTGTTAAGTTCGGCTCAGGTGATGGTCCCATATTTTCTAATGTATGCAAGAATCGGAAGTCGTTTTTGGTAACCATATGTCTGCCATCCTGACCAATTCCGCCAACCTCAAGAGTTGCCCATACAGGGTCGCCCGAGAAAAGCTCGTTATACGATGGTGTTCTTGCGAACTTAACCATTCTGAACTTCATAACAAGATGGTCGATTAATTCCTGTGCCTCCGTTTCTGTAATTACACCGTTTTGTAAATCACGGTTAATGTATATATCAAGGAATGTAGAAATTCTTCCCACACTCATTGCAGCACCGTTTTGTGTCTTTACTGCACTCAAATATCCAAAATACAGCCACTGTACTGCTTCTTTTGCAGTTTTAGCAGGCTTTGAAATATCATAACCATAGCTTTGTGCCATTTCTTTCATCTGACCAAGCGCTCTGTATTGCTCCTGAATTTCTTCTCTTAAGCGGATTACGTTATCTGTCATTGTCTTTCCGCCGCAGTTTTTGAAATCCTCAGCCTTTTTCTCCATAAGAAAATCTATACCGTATAGAGCAACACGTCTGTAGTCACCTACAATTCTTCCTCTTGCATATGCATCGGGAAGACCTGTTATAATCTTATTTTTTCTTGCAAGACGCATTTCGTCTGTGTATGCATCAAACACGCCCTGATTGTGTGTTTTGTGATATTTTGTAAATATCTTGTGCATCTCAGCGTCGGGCTCATATCCGTAGTTTTTGCATGCTTCCTCTGCCATACGTATACCGCCAAACGGCATAAATGCTCTTTTTAACGGTTTATCGGTCTGCAAGCCGACAACTTGCTCAAGGTCTTTTAATTCTTCCTTTATATATCCCGGACCGTGCGATGTAATTGAAGATACAACATTAGTATCCATATCCAATACTCCGCCTTTTGCCCTTTCCTCTTTTTGAAGGTCCTTTAAAATTCCCCAAAGCTTATTTGTTGCTTCTGTTGCATCTGCCAAAAACGAGTTGTCGCCCTCGTATGCAGTAAAATTAGTTTGAATAAAATCTCGGACATCTATGTCCTCCTGCCATTTGTTGCGTTTAAAATCTTTCCACGCTTCGTTAAACATAATAAAACCTCCTTTTTCCATATTATTATGTGTAATATTTCAATCTGCTTTTTGTTGACAAAATGCAGTTGTTATCTTATATTTTCGGCAATATACCCTATATACTGTGCCTTATAATAATATAGCACAATATGTCGTTTTTGTCAACATAAAATATTATTATTATGAGTTTTGACAATTATATTTTTTATATATATCTGTCTTTTGTGAGTTTTGCATTTATAAAGTAACTCAAAGCGTATTTTTTACATAATATAATACCATAACAAAGTAAAGAAGGTGTTATAATGTTTATGACGGTTTCTGTTATAGGCGGAGATTTACGTCAGCTTACACTTGCAAAGCTTTTAAAAAAGGAAGGCTACCATATATTTCTTTATGGATTTGATAAAGACATACAAATAAACGACTTAGAGGTTGAAGATGATGTTGACTATGCACTGTCATCTGATATTGTTATACTTCCCGTACCGGTTACTTTTGACGGAGAAACCATAAACGCTCCATACTCAAAAAAACCACTTACAATAAACGAATTCTTAGATGGAATAACGCCCTCCGCCCTTGTTTTTGGCGGACAGATAAAGCCTGATTTAGCAAAGGCGCTTGACGATAAGAGTATAAAATTCTACGACTACTTAAAGCGCGAGGAGCTTGCCATACGAAATTCCATCCCCACTGCAGAGGGTGCAATAAAAATTGCAATAGAAGAAACACCCATAACCATAAACGGAAGCAAATGTCTTGTTTTAGGCTACGGTCGCATAGGAAAAATCTTATCTAAAATGCTGTCGGGGCTTGGTGCTGATGTAACTGTTGAGGCACGAAAGTATGCAGACCTGGCAATGATAGAGGGGCATGGCTTTGAGCCTCTTGCCCTTGGTGAGTTAAAAAGCAATATAGATAAATTTGATATTATTTTTAATACCGTACCTGCTATGATTTTAAATAACGAAGCATTAAAATCAATAAACAAAAATGCCCTTGTTATAGACCTGTCCTCAAAGCCTGGCGGAGTGGATTTTGAAGGTGCAAAGGCTTTGGGTATACACGTTATATGGGCACTTGGGTTACCGGGTAAAATTGCACCCGTATCCTCGGGCGGTATAATAAAAGACACCATTATGAACATTATACATGAATTGGAGGTGTAAAAATTGGAGTTAAAAGATAAAAAAATCGGCTTTGCAATGTGTGGCTCGTTTTGTACATTCAAGCGCGCTTTGGAGGCACTAAAAAGCCTTGCAGATGAGGGGGCAGACCTCTACCCTATCATGAGCGAAATATCCTACACTACAGATACGCGCTTTGGATCAGCAAAATTTTTTGCCGATGAGGTTGAGAGCATAACGCGCAAAAAGATTATAAAATCTGTTCAGGAGGCAGAGCCTATCGGTCCTAAAGGTCTTCTTGATTTACTTATTGTATTACCCTGCACGGGAAATACACTTGCCAAGATGAGCGGTGGTATTGCAGATACCTCTGTAACTATGGCTATAAAAGCGCACTTACGAAACCGCCGCCCTGTGCTTATTGCAGTTTCGACAAACGACGGTCTTGGCACTGCCGCAAAAAATATAGGCAATCTGCTTAATTGCAAGAATTTGTATTTTCTTCCTTTGCAACAAGACGATTGCATAAAAAAGCCAAACTCAATAGTGGCAGATTTCAATACAATTATCCCTGCCGCCAAAGCGGCGCTTGACGGTGAACAATATCAACCGTTATTGAAGTAAGATAAAAAAGAGTGTTGCACAAAGCAACACTTCACTTCGGGGCTGATTAATTTTAGATGCAAAATGCACAAAACGAAGTAAAATGCAAAGCATTTTACCTTGCCCGAAGGCGTACAGTTGGTACGTCGAGTGGTGAGTTTTGTGTTTTATGCGCTAAAATTATCGGCACCGTCTGATACTCCTAATATTATAAAGTTTAATGTTACACCGTAAAACATAGCAAGTCGCATTACACCCTCTATTGGTTGGTCATAATCGCCATTTTCCATACGCCTGAGTGCTGATACAGAAATTTCTATTGCCGCCGCAACTTCTTCACGGCTGAGCTTTTTGGCTTCTCTTAAATCTTTTAATCTTTGTCCTATTGTTTTACTTGGCTTTTCTTCTTTAATTTGAATAATCTTATCATCTAACATATCTCTTAACCCAACATTGCTCCTTTATATTTCGTCATACGAACGTACGGTATCTATCTCGCAAAGATGTGTTAAATATGCTCCGCATACTCTCTTTGCTTTTGCTAAATCAAGATTTATGTAGTTTCCGCACTCTACATCGGTGTTGCCAAAAACCTCGCCCTCATAGTTCATAGTATCCTCAAGACACTTTTTAACAACCTCCAACACCTCATTGGCACCAATGCTGTCGCGTACTATAAGATAAAATCCCGTCTGGCAACCCATTGGTCCAAAATACACAACCTCATCTTTTATTTTAGAATTGCGTATGAATGTTGCTATCATATGCTCGGTTGTGTGTATAGACGAATTATCCAACAATATTCCCGTATTTGGTCTGCACATTCTTAAATCATAAGTAACACAGTCGCCATCTATTCTCGAAATATACATTCCCTCTTTTAAAATACGGTGATCTACGCAAAAGCTTTTTATCTTTTCCATATACAAATTTATTCCTCTCTGTAATCAGTTTGCTAATTTTTCGAACATTTTAAGTATTATTGCTATTGAGTTTCTTGCAGCAAGCTTTGTAAATGTAGGAAAGTCCATATGCGAATCACTGTTTGCACCGTCGGATATTGCCCTCAAGACCGCAAAGGGTTTGTTGTTCATAGTGCACACGTGCCCTATGCTTGCGCCCTCCATCTCTGTCGCAACCACATTTTTGAATGAGTTTATTATTCTGCTTCTTTGCTCATCTGAGGCAATAAACTGGTCGCCCGAGGCTATTGTACCTCTTACAACCTTTATGCCGCAAACCTCATTTGCCGCATCAAACATAATCTGTGATATTTTTTTATCACAATCCATATATACCTTGTCAATTCCCGTTATAAAGCCCATTTCGTCGCCAAGAGCAGTTGTGTCCATATCGTGCTCAACAACCGTGTCTGCAACTGCTATGTCCCCTATTCCAAGCTCGGGAGACATTCCGCCTGCAACCCCTACATTTATAATAATATCGGGATTGAATTCCATTATCATTGTCTGTGTACATACCGCCGCATTCACCTTGCCTACGCCTGCGGTTGCAACAACCGCTTTTATACCTTTTATTTCTCCGTTGTAATATTTTACTGTGCTTATTGCCCTTGTATGCACACTGTCCATAATTTGTTTTAATGCCTCGACTTCAACGTCCATAGCACCGATTATACCTATCATCATAATTATTCACCGTTCCCCTGGAATAAAATCTTTATAGATTATAGCATTTTTAAGGTTTTTTGTCAACTTGCACACCGTTTTATATAACAACAGGACTTACAATATAATCCTGCCCCGCTTTTTTATCTGCACAAATCGAGAATAAATCAGTAGCAAGAATATCCTTTTTAAATGCCGCACTGCCACCTTTGTAATCTGCAGTTTTTACTATTATATCCATATCCGATTTTGATTTAATTTGCCTTAACACTTCTTTTCCCGTAGTGTTCATACCAAGAACACGCAAATAACCCACGCTCTCATTTGCAACTTCCCTTGTAATATTAAGCAAAGACGAAAGCAAAATCCTCTTTATTCTGCTCATAGGATAGCGCTTTGTTTTTACAAAATCGCATATTTCATCAAAAGACGTACACTGCACTGACGCCTCTTTTATTCTGTTTTCGAGCCCCTCGCTTACGTCGTTTATTTTTGCAATTTCCTCCAAAGACATCATTCTCAGCTTTGCTATTACTGCGCTATCGAGTGCATTTGTGTTGCATATCTTAAAATCGGCATATGGCATATAATTTTTTATGTCTTCTCCGTTTGCTATCATCTCACGGATTGCCGTTGCGCTTGCAATATTTTCGAATGTATTTTTGTCGTTGTAGCCTGTTCCGTATCTTTTTACCGTAAAAGGCTCAATATCGCTTTTTAGTTCATATAAAGCCCTTATATATTCAACTGCAAGTATATTATTGGGGTTTGATAAAACCCCTCTTTCTATATATCCCTCAAATGCCCTCTCACGTGCTGAGGGAAACGACATTCCCTTTGATACATACTCCTTTATTTTTGTAGATATTTCCTGTGGCTCATCACATAAAATTGCGCCTGCCTCTTTTAACTTTTTAATATCTCCGCACTCACTGCCAAAGCACAGCTTATTAATAACCTTTGTTTTATCTAAAATTTCCACTGCACCCCTTGCAAACCGTTGTGCAGTATTAAGAGAATATATAACGGGCAACTCTATTACAAGGTCCGCACCGCAATTAAGTGCCATTTTTGCTCTTGTCCATTTATCTGTTATTGCAACCTCACCGCGCTGAACAAAGCTCGCGCTCATAATGACAACTATTGCGTCGCTTAGCTCCCTTGCCTTTTGCAGCTGATATCTGTGTCCGTTATGGAACGGATTATACTCTGCTATTATTCCTGTAATTTTCACAAATTTCACCCCTTATATACCTCATATATCACATTATATAACAAAATTTGGAATATGTACAGAGCTTTTTGCAAAATATATTGACAAAAGGATAAAATTAGTATACAATATATTTAAGAACATATGAACAATCATTCATATGTTAGAAAGGATTGATTACTATGAAGGTTTATATGGATAATAATGCAACCACTTGTATGTCTCCCGAAGCGCTTGATGCCATGATGCCTTATTTTATAGACACGTATGGCAATGCCTCATCAAAATTTTATGAGGTGGGAAGAAAAGCCGAGGGCGCACTCTGGGATATGCGAGAGAGAGCCGCAAAGGCTCTTGGTGCAGCAAAGCCTAACGAAATATATTTTACAGGCTCAGGCTGCGAGGCGGATAATTGGGCAATAAAGGGTATTGCTTCCGCTTACGGCAAGAGAGGTAAACATATTATTACCTCAAAAATTGAGCACCATGCAATACTTAACGCGTGCGAATATCTCGAAAAGCACGGATATGAGGTTACTTACTTAGACGTTGACGAATATGGTTTTGTAAGTCCCCAGAGTGTTGAGAAAGCAATACGCGAGGATACTATTTTAATAAGTATAATGACTGCCAATAACGAAATAGGTGTTATTGAGCCTATAAAGGAAATTGCAGAAATTGCAAAGAAATACAAGGTACTGTTCCACACAGACGCAGTTCAGGCAATAGGGCACTTAAAGATTGACGTTCAGGAGTTGGGTGTTGATTTGCTTTCTGTTTCGGCACATAAGTTCCACGGTCCAAAGGGTGTGGGTATGCTGTATGTGAGAAACGGAGTAAAAATCGACAACCTTATCCATGGCGGTGGTCAGGAAAGAGGCAAAAGAGCCGCAACCGAAAATCTTGCAGGAATAGCAGGTATGGTAAAGGCATTGGAAATTGCCTGCGAAAATCTTGATAGAAATATTGAGATTATGACAAAAAAGAGAGATAAGCTCATAAAAGGCATTCTCGAGGGTGTCCCCCACACACGTCTTAACGGTCCTGAGGGTGAGGGCAGACTTTGCAATAATGCAAACTTCTCGTTCAGATACGTCGAGGGCGAGGCAATACTTATGATGCTTGATATGTACGGAATTGCCGCATCAAGCGGAAGTGCCTGCGCATCAGGTGATTTGGACCCGTCTCACGTTTTACTTGCAATAGGCCTGCCTCACGAAATTGCGCATGGCTCACTAAGACTCAGCATCGGCGAGGACACAACCGACGAAGAAATTGAATATGTAATAGAAACTATTCCACCAATCATACAACGCTTGCGCGATATGTCTCCGTTGTATGAGGGCGTTGAAAAATAAATTTAAGGAGTGAATATATATGGCATACAGTGAAAAAGTAATGGACCACTTTGCACACCCACGAAATGTAGGCGAAATAGAAAACGCCAATGCAATCGGCGAAGTGGGTAATGCAAAATGCGGTGATATTATGAAAATATATATGGATATTCAGGATAATATCATAAAAGACGTTAAGTTTAAGACCTTCGGTTGCGGTGCTGCTATTGCAACAAGCTCAATGGCAACCGAGATGGTAAAGGGCAAAACTGTTGAGGAGGCGCTTTCGCTTACAAACAAAGCAGTTATGGAGGCTCTTGACGGACTGCCAACCGAAAAGGTACACTGCTCTGTTCTTGCTGAGGAGGCTATTGCTTCTGCAATCAAGGACTATAAAAAAAGAATGGGGCTTGAAGAAGATACCTCAAAATGCGACGGTTGTTGCAAAAGATGTAAAACCAAGGATTGATTATGAAGAATTTAAAGAAAGATAAACAAAACTCCTTTATGGGAAATGTTCTGATTGTTCTTGTGGCTCAGTTTGCAGTTAAAGTGCTTGGCATGGTATACAGAATGGTCATAACCAACATAGAGGGCTTTGGTGATACGGGAAACGGATTTTATACCGCAGGCTTTAATGTATACACTGTTCTGCTTGCAATATCGGCGGTAGGTATTCCCAATGCAATAGCGAAAATGGTCGCAGAGCGCAGCGCTCTCGAGGATTATGGCGGTGCACACAGAATTTTTACAACTGCAATGAAGTTGTTTGCAATAATTGGTCTGTGTGCTTCTGCTTTGTTATTTTTTGGTGCAGACTTTTACGCTTATAAAGTAATAGAAATGCCTGGTGCACAGTATGTTATACGTGCGCTTGCACCATCTATTTTCTTTGTATGTGTTTCGTCTGTTATACGCGGATATTTTCAGGGACTTAATAATATGAGTGCAACAAGTTTTTCGCAGATGATAGAGCAGGTGTTTAAATGCACACTCACAATAATTCTTGTTGTTCTGGCAATCGGTCAGCCGCCCGAAATTATGGCGGCGTGGGCAAACGGTGCATCATCTATTGCGTGCTTGTTATCGTTCGGATACCTTGTTTTGTTCTATATCCGACGCCAGAGTGGACTTAAAGAAAAAGTCCGTCAGTGTGCAGTCGAGTCTGCAAAGCAAAGCTCATCAAAGCTTATCAGGGCAATTTTAATGCTTTCAATTCCGATTTCGCTTGCTTCTATAATAACCTCTATAAACAGAGTTATAGATACCGCCACCATCTCGCGCGGTATAGAGGCGGCATTCCAGAATGGAATTCCTGCATATATGAGCGTAAACGGACTTGTTGAGGCAATACAAAACCCCACCGTTGCACAGTTAAAGCAAGAGGCTATACGTCTTTCTGGAATGTTATCTAAAAGTGATACGTTAATTAATATGCCACTTGCAGTAAACTTTGCATTTGCTACTGTGCTTGTACCGTCAATTGCATCAGCACTTGCAGTAGGCGACAAAAAAGAAGCGTCGCAAAAAACCTCGTATTCGTTTTTGATTTCTCTGCTTTTGATACTACCATGTGCAATAGGTTACATAGTTTTAGCAGAGCCTATATATAAGGTAATATACCCCGCAGCGCCTTTTGGCTATGAGCTTTTGGCAATGACCGCGGTTTCTATGATATTCAGCGCACTCAACCAGACAATGTCGGGTGCACTGCAGGGAATAGGCAAGGTTTATGTGCCTGCCATAGGACTTGTTGTGGGTTGTATAATAAAAGTGATATTGAATGTACTTTTAATACGTATACCGTCTGTGAATATAACGGGCGCGGTAATAAGTACAATAGCCTGCCAGCTTGCCGCTTTTTTAGTGAGCTTTGCGGTTATGTCAAAATATATTTCCATAAAAATCACACTTGCAAAATTTATTGTAAAACCGCTTGTTGCAGGCGGAGTAATGGCAGTTGTTGCTTTTGGTGTGTATAAGCTTATAGCGGCGTTTTTAAGCCTTGGCGCTATCATGACAAACCTGATTGCAACTGTGGCTTCGATAGCAATCGCTGCAATAGTTTACTGTGTGATGATTATTGTTCTTAAGATATTAACAAAGGAAGAAATTGAGCTTTTGCCTATGGGCGCAAAAATTTACAGGCTTTTGATAAAGCTTGGCATATATAAATAATCTTTCGAAAGGGAAAAGACATCTATGAAAAAAACAAAAATAGTATGCACGCTTGGTCCTGCATGCAACAACAAAGAAATATTACGCGAAATGATAAATAAGGGAATGGACGTTGCACGTCTTAATTTTTCGCACGGAACTCACGAGTACCACAAGCAGAATATCGAAATGCTAAAGGAACTGCGCAGTGAAATGAGAGTACCTCTTGCTATTTTGCTCGATACAAAAGGTCCTGAAGTTCGTACAGGAAAATTTATTGAGAAAAACGTAACCTTAATTGAGGGCGAGGAATTTACTCTTACAACAGACGAGGTTGAGGGAACATCTAAAATCGTTTCGGTAACATATAAAAATCTTCCCAATCAGGTGAAAAAGTCCGACAGAATTCTTATTGATGACGGAAATATCGAGTTACTTGTTAAAGACGTTTTTGGAAATGACATACACTGCGAGGTCGTTCACGGTGGCAGCATTTCCAATAACAAGGGTATAAATATACCAAATATCCGTCTGGATTTACCATACCTTAGCGAAAAGGATAAGTCCGACGTGCTCTTTGCTCTCGAAAACGATTTGGACTTTATTGCCGCTTCGTTTGTACGCCGCAAGGAAGACGTAGAGGCACTGAAAACATTTATTAACGAAAATGGCCCAAGTGATATAAGAATTATTTCCAAGATAGAAAATATAGAGGGCATAGAAAATTTCGACGAAATTCTTGCTTGCTCCGACGGAATAATGATAGCGCGCGGCGATATGGGTGTTGAGGTTGCTTTTGAGTGTCTGCCGGGATACCAGAAGAAATTTATAAAAAAATGCTATAATTCAGGTAAAATGGTTATTACTGCAACACAAATGCTCGAATCTATGATTACACATTCCACACCTACAAGAGCCGAAATAACAGACGTTGCAAATGCAGTATTTGACGGAACTTCTGCAATTATGCTTTCGGGCGAAACCGCAATAGGCCACTCCCCCGTTCTTGCAGTTGAGGTAATGGCAAAAATTGCACTGCAGGCCGAAAAAGACGCTTTTGAAATGGATATATACAAATATGCCGATTTTGAAATGAACAGCGACGATACAACAAACGCGGTGTGCGACGCGGCTTGTACAACCGCAAAAGACCTTAAGGCAGCGGCTATTATTGCACCTACAAAGTGCGGACAGACTGCAAGAAGAATGTCCAAGTTCAGACCATCTATGCCTATAATCGGTGCAACTCCTGTTGAAAAGACATATCATCAGCTTGCACTTTCGTGGGGTGTTTGTCCTGTTCTTACAATTTATCAGGATGACTACAACAAGCTTTTTGACCACGCAATAGAATATGCAAGAAGAAACAACCTTGTAACAAAGGGTGATTTAGTGGTAATTACCGCAGGTATTCCGCTTGATGAAACAGGCAACACCAACGTATTGAAGGTTGATACCGTAAGATAATGTAAGGGGATGTTAAAAAAGTCCAGAACGCAAAGAAAGCACAAAATTGTGCTTTTTTGCTATAAACAAACTTCGCCGCTCGACGTACCCCTGTACGCCTTCGGGCACCCCAAAGCTCACGCTTTAGCTCAGTTTGTTCATTCTGAATCTTTTTTCCCTATCCCCTAAAGGTGCTGCTTAAAATCTTTTTAAGCAGCTTTTTCATTAATTTGTAATTTTTTTGTAAAAAACACTTGATTTTTATAAGAATATGTGGTATACTAATTTGGTATGTAAAATACACACATATTCCGATTTTTGCAAGGTTGCCTATAATTTATGGGTTTTGCATAAAGTTGACGGATATGGAGGATTAAAAAAAACAAGGAGGACAAAAAAATGTCAAACGTAATTTCAATGAAACAGCTTTTAGAAGCTGGTGTTCACTTCGGTCATCAGACAAGAAGATGGAACCCTAAAATGGCTGAGTATATATTTACCGAAAGAAACGGTATCTATATAATCGACCTTCAAAAAACAGTTAAAAAGGTAGAAGAGGCTTACTACTTTGTAAGAGACATCGCTGCTGATGGCGGTGAGGTGCTTTTTGTAGGTACTAAAAAGCAAGCTCAGGACTCAATCAAAGAAGAAGCTGAAAGAGTAGGAATGTACTACGTAAACGCAAGATGGTTGGGTGGTATGCTTACAAACTTCCAGACAATTCAAAAGAGAATTGAAAGACTTGCTCAAATCAATGCAATGGAAGAAGACGGCACATTCGAAATGCTTCCTAAAAAGGAAGTAATAAAGCTTAAGGCTCAAAGAGATAAGCTTGAAAAATATCTTGGCGGCATCAAGGATATGAAGAAGATTCCTGCTTGTATGTTCGTTGTAGACCCAAGAAAAGAAAAGATAGCTATTGCAGAAGCTAAGAAGCTTGGTATTCCTGTTGTTGCTATCGTTGATACAAACTGCGACCCTGACGAAGTTGATTTCGTAATTCCTGGTAATGACGATGCTATAAGAGCAGTTAAGCTTATTGCATCAACAATTTCAAACGCTATAATCGAGGGCAGACAAGGCGAAGACGCTGTTGCTGCAGTTGTTGAAGAAAGTGTTGAAGAAGACGCAGAATAATTTTATCTGAAATAAATAATAGGAGGAAAAGAAAATGGCATTTACAGCACAAGACGTAAAAACATTAAGAGAAATGACAGGTTGCGGTATGATGGACTGTAAAAAGGCTCTTACCGAAACTGATGGCGATATGGACAAGGCAGTAGAATTCCTTAGAGAAAAGGGACTTGCTACAGCTGCTAAAAAAGCAGGCAGAATAGCTTCTGAGGGTATCGTTAAATCTTATATAGACGGTAATGTTGGTGTGCTTGTTGAAGTTAACTCTGAAACAGACTTCGTTGCTAAAAACGAAGAATTTCTTGCATTTGTTGAAAGCGTTGCTAAAACAGTTGCAGCTAATAACCCTGCTGATGTTGAAGCCCTAAAGGCTCTTCCAATCGTTGGCGGCGAAGGCACAGTAGGCGAAGAGCTTACAGCTAAGGTTGCTAAAATTGGCGAAAATATGAACATTAGACGTTTTGCAAGAATTGAAACAACAGGTACTGTAATGGATTATATCCACGCAGCAGGTAAGATTGGTGTTCTTGTAGAAGCTGATGCTGAAAATAACGACGCTACAAAAGAATGCTTAAAGAATGTTGCAATGCAGGTTGCAGCTCTTAATCCAAAGTATCTTTCAAGCGCTGATATTCCTGATGATTACAAAGAACACGAGAAGAACATTCTTATTGCTCAACTTCAAAATGATCCTAAAAACGCAAACAAGCCTGCTAACATCATCGAAAAGATGATTGAAGGCCGTCTTGCAAAGGAATTTAAAGAAATTTGTTTGTTAGAACAAGAATATGTTAAAGCTGAAAATAAGGAATCTGTTGCTAAATACGTTGCAAGCGCAGGCAACATCACACTTAAGCAGTTTGTTCGTTTCGAAACAGGCGAAGGTCTTGAAAAGAAAGAAGAAAACTTTGCTGATGAAGTTGCATCAATGATTAAATAATCATATTTAGTGTAAAATGAGGTACAAAATGTACCTCATTTTTTGTTTTACAAAATTCTTACAATTTTTTTATAAAAAGTATTGACAACTCCCCAACTCTGTGATATAATACCTAGGTAAAAAACAAGCAGGACTATCCGTTCTCACCGTACGACTTCCGTGTTTTACGGTAAATACAACGAAATTGCTCAGGCTTTTTCTATGTATGCGTGCGGATGGATTGCATCCGTTTTTTTAATGCTATTTGGTAAATTATTTTATATCTTGAGGAGGGATTAACCATTAGTAAGGATGAATTACAAATCAACGAGCAAATCCGAGATGCAGAATTGCGCGTAGTTTCGGCAGATGGCGAACAACTTGGCGTTATGGACGCAAAGGCAGCGCAGAATTTAGCAAACGAAAAAGGCCTCGACCTTGTAAAGATTGCACCAACGGCAAAACCGCCCGTATGCAAAATCATGGACTATGGTAAGTATAAGTTTGAACTCGGAAAGCGCGAAAAGGAAAACAGAAAGAATCAGAAGGTTGTGAATATTAAAGAAATTCAGCTTTCACCTTCTATAGATACCAATGACTTTAACACAAAGTGCAGAAATGCTGTAAAGTTTTTAAAGCACGGTGATAAAGTGCGTGTAGTGGTACGTTTTCGCGGCCGTGAGGTAAGTCATTCAGAAATAGGTTTTACCCTGCTCGAAAGATTTGCCGAAGCAGTAAAGGAAGTAGGTAATGTTGAAAAACCTGCAAAATTAGAGGGCAGAAACATGGCAATGTTTTTAGGCCCGATATAACTTGTTATATATTCGGAAGGAGTGAAACACAATGGCTAAGACAAAGATAAAGACACACAGAGGTGCTGCCAAGAGATTCAATCTTACAAAAAATGGTAAGGTTAAAATGAACAAAGCTTTCAGAAGACACATTCTTAACAAGAAAACAACAAAAAGAAAAAGACAGTTAAGAAAGCAAGCATACTGCTCAAAGGCAAACGCAGCAGTAATCAAGAGATTAATTCCTTACAAATAATTTGAAAGAGAGGTACGTCGATAATGGCAAGAGTTAAAGGTGCTTTAAATACAAGAAAAAGACATAAAAAGATTTTGAAGCTTGCAAAAGGCTTCAGAGGTGCGGAAAGCAAACAATTCAGAATTGCTAACCAAGCTGTTATGCGTTCAATGCAAAACGCATACGTAGGAAGAAAAAGAAGAAAGAGAGATTTCAGAAGACTTTGGATTGCTCGTATAAGCGCAGCAGCAAAGATGAACGGAATGAACTATTCAACACTTATGAACGGACTTAAGAAGTCTGGCATAGAAATGAACAGAAAGGTTCTTTCAGAAATTGCTATCGCAGACGCAGCAGCTTTTACAAAGCTTTGCGAACAAGCGAAGTCAGCTCTTTAATCTGAGTTTGTAAAACACGCGGATAATGTATGATTTATCATATATTATCCGTTCTTTTTTTGCAAAAAAATACATAGATATATTCTAACCATACAACAAGGAGTGATAATATGAATGTTGCGCTCGCCGCTTATAGCTATATTGCCGCGCTTGTGGGTGCAGGCTTTGCCTCAGGTCAGGAAATTCTTAGTTTTTTTGTTGTGCATGGCAAAATCGGAATAATTGCAATTATGCTGTCCTCTGTAATTTTCGGATACTTTGCTTATTTTATATTAAACACGTGCCGAATTCTTAACGTGGGCGATTATAATGCACTCGTATCAAAAGCATTCAAAGGCAACTTTCAGAAGTTCATATCAGCGCTGATATTTGTATTTACGTGTGTGGTATATTGCGTTATGCTCGCCTGTGCGGGCGAAATGCTTCATCTGCTATACGGAATTAAAATGGTATGGGGTGCAACAGCGCTCAGCTTTGTGTGCGCTCTTGTGCTTTTTACGGGCAAAAACAGTGCATTAAAGATAAACGGTGTACTTGGTGCTTTTATTGTGCTTGGAATATGCGCATGCACACTTTATATGCTAAAATATCGCGAGCACCAGACCTTTTTAAACGAAGCACAGGCTCTGGTTTCGGGTGCGGGTTATGCAGGCTATAATCTCCTGGGCGCAGGCTTTACCCTTGCGGGACTAAGCAGTATTGTAAAAAGCCGTCGTGATGCAGTATGCGTGGGCGTAGTTTCTGCATTTGCGATATTTGTTATGACAGCTCTTATATGGGCACTGCTATCTATTTACCACAAGCATATCGCACTCGGCGAAATACCTATGCTTACTATGGCTATACGACAAAACTCTGTGCTGGTTTTTGTGTATTCGGTTATTCTTGTTCTTGCTATTCTTTCAACTGCCATCTCATCAGGCTTTGGCGTGCTTGATATGTGCGAAAATCACATTAACCCAAAGGTATGCACTGTTTTGCTTGCCATATCGGGTGTTTTTGCAAGCAAAATAGGCTTTTCCTCGCTTATAAATATAGTGTATCGACTATGCGGATATATAGGAATTTTTGTAATTATTGCACTTATATGCATTTTAAACCACAAAAACAAGAAAAACAAAGCAAAGCAAAGATAAACGTAGTATTTTAAAGATATTAAGGGTAAATGTGGTTATAATCTTTTGTAATCACATTTTTTAGTGTGTATATTCGGTTGCAAAAAAGCTCAAACTATGGTATCATATGTAGGTCGTCAAGTTGAGATGATAAATGCGAAACGGCGGGATGTAGCGCAGTTTGGTAGCGCATCTGGTTTGGGACCAGAGGGCCGCAGGTTCGAATCCTGTCATCCCGACTTATAAATATGGGAGTTTAGCTCAGCTGGGAGAGCGTCTGCCTTACAAGCAGGATGTCACAGGTTCGAGCCCTGTAACTCCCATCATAAAAGTTTTTTACGCTGGTGTAGCTCAATTGGTAGAGCAGCTGATTTGTAATCAGCAGGTCGCGGGTTCGAGTCCCATCACCAGCTCTTATAATGAGGAGTAATAACTCCTCTTCATATGGGAGAGTTCCCGAGTGGCCAAAGGGGGCAGACTGTAAATCTGTTAGCTACGCTTTCAGTGGTTCGAATCCACTCTCTCCCAGCTTTGAAAAAAGCGTACTGAAAATTTCAGTACGCTTTTTTCAGGGTTATACATTCCTGACGGAATTTGCGATATGTACTTCGTACGCGATATATCTTCGATGTGATATGTCCCTCTGGTACGCGAAAAGGAATTTATATCATATCGCAATCGAACGAAGTGAGATTATATCGAATTTACGTTAGCAAATATATCGCACGAGCAATGCGAGTATATCGCCTAAACTTCGGCATCTAAACCATTTGATTTTTACTTGACATAAATTTCCTTTTATGTTATACTCCAAATATAAGGAGATGATTATATGAGTAGTAAATTAAAAGGAATTTTAATCGGAATTGTTATTGGCACAATAATTTGTACTTCTACAACCTTTGCTCTTAACGGAACTATGCAAAAAACACTTAATTACAGCGATATTAAAATATATATCGACGGCAACAAGATAACTCCTACAGATGCAAACGGCAATTACGTTGAGCCTTTTATTATCGACGGGACCACTTACCTGCCCGTAAGAGCTATCGGCAATGCTTTTGGTAAGGAGGTCTTCTGGGATGGAAACACACACACCGTTTATATAGGTCAAAAACCTGAGCTGGCTTATATGGATGCCTTTGAAAAAAACATAAAAGATGTTATTAATGAATATGGAAAATATGTCAACAAAGAAGGTATGGGCATTCGTGGCTTGAAATATGGCACTCTCATAGATTTCGAAAAGGACTCCGTTCCCGAGCTTGTGCTTGTACGGGACTGGACAGTTGAAGTATACAGATTTGACGGAGAACAATCGTCAAAAATATTCGAGGAAAAAGCAGGTTCAAGGTATATGCAGACAGATGTATCCTACACAATCAGTATAAACACCTCACTGCCTGAGCCCTGCATAATTACATATCAGTCCCCCGAGGAGTGGCGTTCGGAAAAACTGCACATTTTCACATTAAAGAACGGAAAACCGAATATTCAGGTATTATATGCAGAGGGTAGTGTCTTCAACAAAGAAACCGGATATCTTGATAACGGATTTGATACCTTTATGATTGATGAAGCAACTGTATCAAAAGACACTTATATGACCTTGCGCAACAATATTTTTGACGGCGAAAAGGAAGTAGATGTATGCTGGAACACCCCTTCCGGAATGCCTGATAATTATATCTATGCAACCGATAAGGAACTTGACACATTTTTAGTACAATTTGGATTATAATCAAAAAAAAGCATCGGTTAATCCGATGCTTTTATATTACATCTCCAAAGGATTTGCAAAAAGAGGAATATCGGGCGGATTGAGTGTAAATATCACATACAGTAAAACAAACACAACCACAAGAGCTTGTGCAACAACTTTATATTTGTCTGTTTTACACGACAAAGCCAGCCTGTAAACAACATAAAATGCTATTATGGTGCTTATATAGAATATTGATATATCCACAAATGCCGCATTAAAGCCTATTATGCCCGAATACGTGTAAAAGAGGGATATTATTGATACAATGCCTGCAAACGTCCCAAAAGTCATAGCAGAGCTTATGCATGGATATTCTCCTTTAATTTTCCTTTCAAGATACAGAGAATATATCAGCATAGGAAAGAAAATCAGCTTTGTATGCTCCCACACCGACTCATTAACAGGCGCAAAAAGACCAATAATTATATTATTCCCCGACCACTCATACACAAAGTGAAACAACGTGCCCACAACCGACACAAATATTGCGCCTGCAATTAAATACTTCTTAATACCTTTCATAAACATCACCAATATATAGATATTAAGAAAATATGAGATTATGTTATATTTTTACTTTGAGGAGAAAATTTTTAAATAGATTATAAGGAATGCTATTTATGAAATAGTAATAGAAAGAAAGAATTAAAATTGATGAAAAATACTACAAATAAGAACCATTTGAAAAAGGGCTTTTGTTAAAAGCCCTTTTATTCTTCCTTTTCAAATTTAATTATATCTCCCACTTCACAATCCAAAACATAACAAAGTACATCAAGTGTTTTTGTGCTTATCGCCTCTCCCTTTTTAATACGATGCAAAGTATTTGCAGAAAACCCCTGCTTAAATATTAAATAATATTCCGTAATACCCTTTTTAAAAAGAGTGTCATAAAAAGGTTTATAACTAATCATTTTTATCACCTATTTAATTTTATCATACTCAAAATATTGACAATACTCAAAATATTGAGTATAATTATATTATTGGATACAGAAGCATCTAAAGAAAATCAGCAATTAAAAATTTTTTAACAGTGCTTACACAGAAGTATAACAAAATAACAACAGCAACGAGGGAACAGTGATGTCATTTATAGTATTAACAGCAATCATAACAATATTATTCGTAATTACTACCATTTGTCTTTTGTTCAAAATTCATCGGCTTCACAAAAAGCTAAAATATGTTGATGATGCCAATATGTGGCACCGACTTGCAACTACAGATGATTTAACAGGAATATATAACAGGAACGCTTACAATAATCAAATCACAAGAATGAAAGAGAGTATTTCACAAAAGTCTTACGGAATGATTCTTTTTGATGTTGATGATTTTAAAATGTTTAATGATACAAAAGGTCATTTGATGGGAGATAAAGTTCTCCAAAAAGTAGCAAAAACTCTTCTGGAGGTTTTTCCTGAGCCTAAATATAAAACTTTTCGTATAGGAGGAGATGAATTTTCAGTCATATCCGAAAATGTTTCTGAAAATGAGATTATTAAAAAATTACTCATTTTAAAAAAACAGCTTGAAAATGAAAGTGATATACGTTTATCAAAAGGGTATTCAATTATTAAAGACGATATTGATGAGGCATTTAAATATGCAGATGAGATGCTTTACGCCGATAAGATGTCTAAAAAAAGTATACATTTATAATGCAAGTAATAAAAAACGTGATACTTTTAAAAAGTATCACGTTTTTGATTTACATAAATTAGCCAAGTTCAGCAAAGTACTTGATTGTTCTAACCATTTGTGATGTGTATGAGTTTTCGTTATCATACCAAGAAACAACTTGTACTTGTGATGTGCCATCGCCATTGTCGATAACCATTGTTTGTGTAGCGTCGAAGATTGAACCAAATCTTGAACCTACGATATCTGATGAAACGATTTCGTCTGTGTTGTAAGCGAATGATTCGTTAGCTGCTGCCTTCATAGCTGCGTTGATACCGTCAACTGTTGCCTTACCTTCAACAACTGCAACAAGAATTGTTGTTGAACCTGTTGGTGTAGGAACTCTTTGAGCTGAACCGATAAGCTTACCGTTAAGCTCAGGAATAACAAGACCGATTGCCTTTGCAGCACCTGTTGAGTTAGGAACTATATTGCAAGCACCTGCTCTTGATCTTCTTAGGTCGCCCTTTCTTTGAGGACCGTCAAGAATCATCTGGTCGCCTGTGTAAGCGTGAATTGTTGACATGATACCTGATTTAACCGGCATATAGTCGTTAAGAGCCTTAGCCATTGGAGCAAGACAGTTTGTTGTACATGAAGCTGCACTGATGATTTTATCGTCAGCTGTAAGAATGTTGTGGTTTACGTTGTAAACAACTGTTGGTAGGTCGTTACCTGCAGGAGCAGAAATAACAACTTTCTTAGCACCGCCATCGGTGTGCGCTTGTGCCTTATCCTTTGATGTGTAGAAACCCGTACATTCTAATACAACGTCAACATCAAGCTCTCCCCAAGGAAGCTCTGCTGCATTAGCCTTAGCATAGATTGTGATTGTTTTTCCGTTAACTGTGATTGAATCATCACCAGCTGTTACAGAATCAGCATACTCATACTTACCTTGTGATGAGTCATACTTTAAAAGATGAGCAAGCATCTTTGGGCTTGTAAGGTCGTTTATAGCAACTACCTCATAACCTTCAGCACCAAACATTTGTCTGAATGCAAGACGGCCTATACGACCGAAACCGTTAATTGCAACTTTAACTGCCATTTGATTTATCCTCCTAATCAAATAATTATTATATTTTTATAAGGGGCATTTTCTTTTTACCCCATCTTCTATATTTTACCTCAAAATCTTCAATTATACAAGAGTATTTGCAAAATTTGTATTTAATTTTTCGCATTTGCACAAAAATAACACATATATATTGCATAAATTTGTCTTTTATTTCACAAAGAACAAGAATTTTCCTATGGGCTGAAAGATTTTAGATGAAATGCATAAAAAAACAAGAAAATCTGCAAGTTGCAGATTTTCTTGTTTTTACTTATTTTAAGATATTTCGCATAAATCTCTGTGCAATCGGATTTTCTTCTCTCAAATCCACATTACAGATTACATATCTCTTACCCTCATAAACCTTTTCGGCACATGCAAAAACTGTATGCCAATTTCCGTTATCATCCTTGTTACCGCTTGTTAATACAGGTGTAAAGCCCTCTACTTCAAAAGTATTATACAAAATCGGAGTAATCATATCACTCTCTTTGTTGTACCAATATGAAAAGTCCTTTTCTTTAAACTCTGCCACAGCATCATGTCCTGTCTTTCTGCTTACAAAGTGTACAGGCAGCATTCCGCAAGGCTTAACCTTAACCTTTTCTCCCGCAATCTCGTATTCACCAGGTTGAAGATTGGTAATAAATTCAACATCCGCGTTTTTATTAACTTCAACCTTTTCAAATACTTCGATTGTCTGAGCAGTATGTGTAACAATATTATCGTTTTCATCAAGAAGAATTGCTTTTAGTGTAAATACCTCTCTGTCGTTGACACTGTCAATAACAAACTCCGCATTTGACGCGTACGTTACACCGCATTCTTTCATATCTACGCTATCTTCGCCCGAAAGAGAACCAAGCTCGTAAACCACCTTGTATTTGCCACTCTTGTTGGTGTCGTTACAAACATAGCACTCAATCGAAATCTTTTCGCCCGCAAAGTATGTAAATCTGTCAGTTCTTAATGAAAGCATAACAGGCTCAAGTGCGTTTCTGTATGCAAAATATGCAGGCTTTGGATTTCTTCTGCAGTCCATAATTGTCTTCATCCAACCACTTGGCCAAGCGTCTATGAACAAATGCACCGCATTGGATACCATTTTGTCATCACGTCTGAATGCCTCTGTCATCATTCCCACACCAACTGCCTGGAACTTCTGGCTCTTATCTACCCAATCCTCCATCGAATCACCGTCATCATAGAAGAAATAGTGGAAGTCGGCAGTTTGTGCATTTACAATATTTATTGGGTCAAATGGCTCTGTTAACCATTCCTTTGGATAACATTCCCTCATAACCTCTGCAAAGTCAAGTCCCTCTGTACCGTATTCTCCGCAACCGTAATACCAGCCCGGCTTAACAGGCAGCCAATATCCCTTATGAAGCTTACCTATATCAATACCGTGTGCGTTATACCACATCGGATAACAGTGGTTATCGGGCATAAACTTGCTTGGCGGGTCGTAGTCTCCGTCAACGTGCTTTATTACTCTGTCGGGGTTTTGTAGTAATACTGCACTATCACAGCTCTCGAAGAATATTTCAAGCTCTTTTCTGTTAAAATGTCTGTGAGGCTCATTGTTTGCATTCGGGAATGGCTCGTTTATGTACGAAATAATAACATTACATGGATGTGAACGTACTATTCTTTCCATTTCCTCCGACTGTCTTATACCCTCTGCAAACTTTGTTCTTCTCATACAACCGAACAACGGAAGGTCAGTTTGTGTCATAAGACCCAACTTGTCGCAATACTCATAAACCTCGTCTTGTACAGGTCTTTGTGTGAGACGCAAGAAGTTCATATTGCATATCTTTGCCAACAGAATATCGTCTATAAGCTGGTCTATATCGCCATTCATAACGTCCTGTTGCTCAAAGCCCATTGTGTTAGCGCCTCTTAGACGTATTTTTCTTCCGTTAAGGTAGAACATTCCCTTTGGTGTGGACTCATTATCCTGAGTAAATGAACGTGCACCGAACTGCTTTACTTGTCTGTCCGATACCTCGCCTTTAAAAATTACTTCTACCTGTACCTGATACAGATACGGTGTGTCTAACTCCCACATTTTTGGATTTTCTATCTCAAATGGGATTTTATAGATATTTTCACCTTTTTTAAGCGGCATTGGCAAGCCTTTTCCCTTTTGGTCTCCAATTATTGCCTCGGTAAATGTATCGCCCATACCTACTGTTTTTACTGTTTCGGGAACATATTTGTAATTCTTTATGACTGTTTCTTTAAAGTTCTGTCCGTAAACTGATATATTAAACTCAATATCCTTAAAGCAGTAATCTGCGTTTATAACCTCAACCCAGATTTCGTTTTGTCTTACAAATATATCAGAAATGCTTACTCTGTTTCTTATATCAATATATACCTTATCGTAAATTCCCATTCCTGGCGGACAGTGATGCCAGCCTGTCTGTGCGTCGTCCCAGCCGAGACCTGTTGCCGCATAGAGCTTATCACCCTCTGTCTTTTCCTGTGTTGCAAAAGCATTACCCAAATAGATATAGTCGTTATATACCTCTACCTTAAGTGTATTTACACCCACTTTAATATTTTCGCATATATCAAACTCAAACGGAGAGAAAAATCCCTCGTGTGTGCCTACGCACACGTCATTTATGTACACAAATGCCTTGTAGTCAACGCCCTTAAAGCAAATGTAATATGCTTTGTTTTCATCGATGCAATCAAGTGTAAATTCAGTTGTATATACCTTTTTTGCATAGCCTGACGGTCCGCCGTAGTGAGGTAATGTAACCTTTTCGCCGTCAACTTCAAAATCTGTAAGGGGAATCTGAACATTTATATTTTCAATCTTCGGCGCATGATTTTCCAAGAAAGGAGCATACTTTGCACGCATTTTTGCAAGTTCTTCTTTCAGCTCTTCTCTTGTAGACATTTTCTCCACTGTTTTTATGGGTGAGTGTCCCGTTTCTTTTAAAGATATGGCTTTTATATCTTTCTTGGCAGGCGTTTGTTCCTCCAGAAATTCCATTCTGCCGCCGATACCGTTAGCGGCTATATTTGCAAAAAAATCAGCCATTGTATTTTGTCCTCCTGAATTAACTGTTTTTTAGTTTTTGCAAGAAATTTTCTTCCATAATTTCCTACTCTACATTTTAACCTAAAACATTTAAAAAAGCAAGTGTTTTTATAAATTTTATGCTTATTTTAGCAATTTGTGTAATTTTTTAGAAAAAACCACTTTACAAGCCATCAAAAAAGTTGTATAATTGAAAATAATGGATTTTTAAGATTATATCTTTGAAAGGATAGATAAAAATGGAAATTAAAATTACAAAAACAACAACTCCAAAGGCAAAGCCCGCCAAGGGCTCAGCGCTTGGCTTTGGCAAAATTTTTACAGACCATATGTTTATTATGAACTATACAGAAGGAAAGGGCTGGCACGATGCAAGAATTGTCCCCTACGGACCAATTTCACTTGACCCATCAGCTATGGTTTTTCATTACGGTCAGGAAATGTTTGAGGGTCTTAAAGCATATCGCGGTGCAGATGGTAAGGCAAGACTTTTCCGTCCTGATATGAATGCTAAACGTGCAATTAAGAGTAATGAGAGACTTTGCATTCCCGAAATTCCCGAAGAAGTTTTTGTAGAGGCCATAAAGGCAATAGTTAAGGTGGATGAGGACTGGATTCCCGAAGATGACGGAACATCACTCTACATCAGACCTTTCGTTATTGCCACAGACGAGTTCCTTGGCGTTTCTCCGTCTAAAACATATTTGTTTATGATTATACTGTCTCCGAGCGGTGCTTACTACGCAAACGGACTTGCTCCTGTTGGAATATGGATTGAAGATGACTATGTAAGAGCAGTTAGGGGCGGTATGGGCTTTGCTAAAACAGGCGGCAACTATGCGGCAAGTCTGGCAGCTCAGGTAAAAGCTCATGACGACGGATATTCACAGGTATTGTGGCTCGACGGTGTTGAAAGAAAATACATCGAAGAAGTAGGCGCTATGAATATTTTCTTTAAAATAAACGGTAAAATTGTAACACCTATGCTCAACGGAAGTATTCTTCCTGGTGTAACAAGAAACTCAGTAATTACACTATGCAAAGCTTTTGGCTATGACGTAGAGGAAAGAAAAGTTTCTGTAGACGAGCTTATCGAAGCCGCTAAGAGCGGTACTCTTGAGGAATGTTTCGGTACAGGTACTGCGGCAGTTATTTCACCCGTTGGTAAACTCAGATATAAAGACGATGTATTTGAAATCAACAACAACGAAATCGGCAAAGTTTGTCAAAAGCTTTATGATACAATAACAGGTATTCAAAATGGTTCGGTTGAGGATACATTTGGCTGGACAGTTTCAATTGAATAATATTACAAAAGGGATTGCATTTGCAATCCCTTTTATGTTTATCTTACCGCATCGCCAACTGTCTTTGCTGTTCCGTCTACTGCTCTGTCAACAGCTCTGCCTGCATCCTCTGCCATGTTACCTACTGCGTCGCCTGTGTTTTCGATAGTTCCCGCCGCGTCGTCCATAACATTGTTTGCTTTATCGCTCATATTATTGTTATGTGCCGTTGCGGTTGGTGTGGGTGTGGGCGCTGCCTGACCTGTTTTATTGTTGTTTGCACCACATGATGTCAGTACCATAAGTGATGTGATTGCAGCTATAATAATACTTATTTTTCTCATAATGACCTCCAAAAAGTTTATTACTTTACCATATAAATAACAGTAATGTTTTCTTGCATTTTTTATTGTTTCCGTTTGTTAACAAAAAATTCATAACAAAAACAGGAACAAAAACTAAAATTATACCGTCTAAAAAAGTGAATGATATCATTGACGTTTAAAAAACAAAAAACGCGTATAAACAAAATCAAAAATTTTGAAAGGATTTAAAAAACATGAACAAGAGACTTTTAACAATAATACTTGCCTCAATTATGAGTGTAAGCGCAGGAGCATCTGTTTTTGCAGACAATGCAGTGCCTGTAAACAATAGTGATACTCTTCTTATTGCCCAAAAGCCCGAAGAAATAACTATTGAAAACGAACAAATAACACAAGTGGGTACATACCTTATATATGATGTTATTGTTGACGATATAAAAGATAATACAATTATCGCAAAAGTAAACGGCGAGGAAACTCACTTTAAAACAAACGAATCAACAATTTTCAATTCAAAAACAAAGGACATTCCAACACAGGGCGATGCTTTAAAAATCGTTGTTGACGGCGAGGCTCCCGCACCTGCAATTCTTCCAGCCCAATACACTGCCGCTGCAGTTTTAAGAACAGAGGAAAATGTATATGTAGGTAGCTTTAAAACAACAGACGAGGGTTTTGTAAGCGAAGACAACACTCTTGCACTTGAGCTTGAGGGCACAGATTTTGATGCAACAGAGCTTGAGGGAAAAGACGTAGTTGTGCTTTACGGTGCTTCAACAAGAAGTATTCCTGCAATTACTTCACCATCACAGATTTTTGTTCTTAACACTCAAACAGAAGAGGTTGAGGAAGATGTTGAAGAAGACGTTAAAGACGAAGTTGAAAACGGAGTAAACGAGCCTTGCTATACCCAAAGCAACTACCTTGTATTTGACGCAATTGTAGAGGAAATCGAAGACAACGCAGTTGTTACAACTGTAGGTGAGCAGACAATGGTATTCAACATTTTTGAAGAAACATTGTTCAGTTCAAAAACAAGAGATATGCTTCAAAAGGGCGACAACGTTAAGTTTGTAGTTGACGGTAATGCACCAACAACATACCAACTTCCTGTAACATATGGAGCAGCAGCAGTTGTTAAAACAGACGAGAATGTATTTGTAGGCGAATTCAAACTAAGAGACAATAAACTTGTAAGCTGCAATAATACTCTTGCTCTTAACTTAGAGGGCACAGATTTCACTGCAAAAGAGTTAAAGAACAACGACCTTATAGTAATTTATGGTAACTCAACAAGAAGTATCCCTGCAATTACTACACCGTCGCAGATTATTGCGCTACGTGATAACGACAAATCATTCAAGGACTTCTTAAAGGAAACTGTTCAGGCTGCAAAGAGTGTTGTAGATATTTATGTAAACCGTATTAAAATAGATTTCTCAAAATATGATAACGTTCTTCCGATAATTGAAGACGATTTCACACTTGTTCCCCTAAGAGCAGTTGCAGAGGCACTTGATTGCAATGTTGATTTTGACGATGCAACAAAAACTGTAACAATAACAAACGACGATAAGGTTATAACACTTGTTCTTAACGCAAAAACTGCTAAGGTAAACGATAAAGAGCTTGCTCTTGATAAAGAAGCAAAGGTTATAAACGACAGAACAATGGTTCCTGCAAGATTTATTTCTGAATCATTGGGTTACTTCGTTGATTGGGATGCAGATTCAAGATCAGTTGTAATTGACTGATAAATTATATTAAAGAGGCTCATTATGATTCTTCCCCAAAAATTTAAAGAAAGAATGAGAACTATGCTTGGCGCTGATTATGAGAGCTTTGTGTCCGCATTGGACAGTGCTCCCATATACAGCGCTTTGCGCTTAAATACTTTAAAAAAAGACGTTCACAACACCGTAACAACCCACTTTAACCTCACAGATAAGGTGGATTGGTGTGTGAACGGTTTTTACGTGCAAAAAGGTGAAATTTCAGGTAATCACCCATATCATATGGGCGGATTGTTCTATTTTCAGGAGCCATCGGCTATGTCAAGTGTTGAGGCACTACCCATTGATGAGGGTGATTTTGTGCTTGATTTGTGCGCCGCACCTGGCGGAAAATCGACTCAGGCGGCTGCAAAGCTAAATGGCACAGGCTTGCTTGTTGCAAATGAAATTGTAAAAAAGAGAGCAACAATTCTTTCGGGGAACATTGAACGTATGGGCATAAAAAATGCGATTGTTACAAACGAAACACCGCAAAATCTCGCAAAAAAATATCCACTCTTTTTTGATAAAATAATAGTTGATGCACCTTGCAGCGGCGAGGGAATGTTTAGAAAAGAGCCTCAGGCAGTTGACGAATGGAGCGAGGGGCACACTCTCTCGTGCGCAATACGCCAGAAAAACATACTCGACTGTGCAGTGGCTATGCTCAAAAGCGGCGGTATGCTTGTGTATTCAACCTGTACATTTGCTCCTTGCGAAAATGAGGAGATTGCCGAGTATCTTATAAATGAGCATAACCTTGAGCCCATGGAAATACCCACACTTGATATGCTCGATTGTGGAAGAAATGAATGGACAAAAAACAATACAGAGGTATCTTTTTCAAAGCGTGTGTTTCCGCAAAATGCAAAGGGCGAGGGACATTTTGTGGCACTGTTTAAAAAGAACGGCGACAAAAAAAGTGAGGAAATACCACAAAAACCTCAGGTTTTATCGGGCGATTTAAAAAAAGCAGTACAACTGTACCGCGAATTTGAGAAGAATAATCTTAATGTTGAGCTTAACGGGCATTTTGCACTCTTTGGTGAGAATTTATATGTTTTACCATACGAAATTGATATTGATAAAGTAAAGGTACTTCGCTATGGTCTCTTACTTGGCGAGTTTCGGAAAAACCGCTTTGAGCCATCTCATTCGCTTGCTCTGGCACTTGATATTTCGGATTTTAAATGTGTAGAAAAGCTTGATATAAATTCGCCTGAGCTTCAAAAATACCTCACGGGAAATGTATATGAGAGCGATAAAAAGGGCTATTGCGTTATTTGTGCCACCTCCTATCCCATTGGCTGGGGCAAGGGCAGTGATGGTATGATGAAAAATAAACTCCCAAAAGGAATTCGTATTCTTAAATAACCTATTTTTTGAATTTTTTTGCAATAAAAGGTTGATATTTTTAAATTATTCTGCTATAATATACATGTTGTAGTTTTGCGGATATGGCGGAATTGGCAGACGCGCATGGTTCAGGTCCATGTGAAAGCGATTTCATGCAGGTTCAAGTCCTGTTATCCGCATAAAAAGCGGTCCGATTTTGGACCGCTTTTTGTTATTTTTTAATTATGTTTTTTATGGTCTTTATTGCCTGTATCACAACAAATGTGCCAATTGATAAACCGTATATTGAAATTATCTCGACCGCATTCAGTGCATTTATAGCAAATATGGAGTGTAGCTGAGGAATGAACAGTACTAAGTTCAAAAGTACCAGACCAATTCCAAAAGCCATCAGGAGACTTCTGTTATCAAACATTGCTTTTTTAAACCACACACTCTTATCCGATTTACAGTTAAATCCGTGAATTAATCTCGAAAGACACAGTGTTGCAAATGCCATTGTGCTTGCTACTTCGTTACTGTTTTTAAGACCGATTGTATATGCTAAAATTGTTGCAATGGCTATTATAAATCCCTCTATGCCTATTGCACTTAATATCTTTTTAGTAAGGATAGACTGATTTTTGTTTCGGGGTTTATCCTTCATAATTTCGGGGTCGTGCTTTTCCATACCGAGTGCAATAGCCGGCAAGCTATCGGTAAGAAGATTTATAAACAACAAATGTACTGCCTCAAACGGAACGGGAAGTGCCAAAAGCGAAGCATAAAGCACCGAAATAATTCCTGCCGTATTTCCCGAAAGAAGAAACTGTATTGTTTTTTGAATGTTGTTATATATGTTTCGTCCGTTTTCTACTGCCTTGACTATTGTTGCAAAGTTATCGTCTGTAAGCACCATCGAGGCGGCGTCCTTTGCCACTTCGCTGCCTGTTATACCCATGGCGACACCCACGTCTGCACTCTTTAGTGCCGGTGCGTCGTTTACACCGTCGCCTGTCATGGAAACTATATATCCCTTTCGTTGCCATGCGTTTACTATTCTTATTTTATGCTCAGGTGAAACTCTTGCATAAACCGAAACATCACTCACAAACTCATCAAGCTCCTCGTCAGTTAAGGACTCAATCTCTGCACCCTCAACACCCCTGAAGCCATCTTCCAAAATGCCGATTTCCCTTGCTATTGCACTTGCAGTGATAAGGTGGTCGCCCGTAATCATTATAGGTCTTATTCCCGCCATTTTGCATTTTGCAACTGCGCCCTTTGATTCCTCACGCGGTGGGTCCTGCATTGCTATAAGTCCTAAAAGAATGTAATCTTTTTCATCATCAACATCTACATTAGGTGATTTTACGTCTTTCTCGCATACGCACAATACTCTGAGTCCGTTCTGTGAAAATTCCATATTTGCATCCATAAGCGCTTTGGCATCTGCCTCTGTAAACTCACGTTTTCCCTCTGCCGTTTTAAGCTCTCTTATTTGCGGAAGTAACACGTCTGTTGCGCCCTTTGTGAGCATTTTGTAGTTGTCGCCTATCTTGTGCACAGTACTCATAAGCTTACGGTCTGAATCGAACGGTATTTCGCCAAGACGCGGATACTTATCGCGTATTTCGTCATATGGAAGTCCGTGCTTATCCGAAAATGCAATAAGTGCAATTTCGGTAGGGTCGCCAATACTCTGACCGTTACGGGTTGATGCATCGTTACACAGTGCACCGTCTATTATAAGCTGAGCCTCGCGGCCTGTTAACTCTTCGTCTTTATCCTTTATTTTTCCGTCAAAGAATATTTTTTGAACGGTCATTTTGTTTTGTGTAAGTGTTCCCGTTTTATCGGAGCATATTATCGAAACACTGCCAAGACCCTCAACTGCCTGAAGCTTTCTTATGATTGCATTCTCCTGTGCGAGCTTTTGTGTGCCTATACTCAGAACTACTGTTACTATTGAGCTTAGCGCCTCAGGAATTGCCGCAACCGCCAGGGCAACCGCAAACACAAAGGCACTCTGCGGCTGTTCACCACGTATAACTGCAAGTATAAATACAAGTATACAAACTCCTATAATTCCAAACGATAGTTTTTTTCCGAACGAGTCGAGAGACTCCTGCAGAGGTGTTTTCTTCTCTTTTGTGTCATTTAAAAGAGCTGCAATTTTACCCATTTCGGTATTCATACCCGTTGCGCTAACAACCATCTGTGCTCTGCC
>JAZSFX010000003.1:0-45288 GCA_045532455.1 Clostridia bacterium | reverse complement strand
GCGACTGTGAGGTCGCCGTTTTGTGATATATGGGGTAATAAAAAACACATTCCGGGATTTCTCTCAGAATGTGTTTTCTTTTATTATAGCTTAATTATTTCGCGGACTCTTCAACAGCAACAGCAACTGCAACTGTAGCACCAACCATGGGGTTGTTACCCATACCGATAAGACCCATCATCTCTACGTGAGCAGGAACGGAAGCAGAACCTGCGAACTGAGCGTCAGAGTGCATACGACCCATAGTATCTGTCATACCGTAGGAAGCAGGACCTGCAGCCATGTTATCAGGGTGAAGTGTTCTACCTGTACCGCCGCCTGATGCAACTGAGAAGTAGTTAACACCGTTTTCGTTACACCACTTCTTGTATGTGCCTGCAACAGGGTGCTGGAATCTTGTTGGGTTAGTTGAGTTACCTGTGATAGAAACGTCAACGCCCTCCATATGCATGATAGCAACGCCCTCACGAACGTCGTCAGCACCGTAGCATCTAACCTTTGCTCTCTCGCCGTTTGAGTATGCAGTTTCTGATACTACATTAACCTTACCTGTGTGGTAGTCGAACTGAGTTTGTACATAAGTAAAGCCGTTAATTCTTGAAATAATCTTTGCAGCGTCTTTGCCAAGACCATTAAGAATAACTCTTAGTGGCTCTTTACGTGCCTTGTTAGCTGAACGTGCAAGACCGATTGCACCCTCAGCAGCAGCGAATGACTCGTGGCCAGCTAAAAATGCAAAACATTTTGTTTCTTCTCTTAAAAGCATAGCACCAAGATTACCGTGGCCTATACCAACCTTTCTGTCGTCTGCAACAGAGCCGGGGATACAGAATGACTGTAAACCAAGACCGATTTTTTCTGCAGCGTCTGCTGCTTTTGTAACACCGTCTTTGATTGCAATAGCTGCACCAACAACATATGCCCAAGCCGCATTTTCGAAGCAGATTGGTTGTATGCCTTTTACTATATTATACGCGTCAACGCCCTTTTCATCACAAATAGCCTTAGCTTCTTCGATTGATGAAATTCCGTGCTTTGCAAGCTCCGCGTTGATTTGGTCTATTCTTCTTTCATAGCTTTCAAACAATGCCATTACCGTCTACCTCCTTTAATTATTCGTTTCTTGGGTCGATAAGCTTAGCAGCATCGTCAACTCTGCCGTACTGACCGCTTGCTTTTGCCAATGCCTCGTTTGCGTCCATACCCTTTTTAATCATTTCCATCATTTTGCCAAGGTGTACGAACTTGTAGCCGATTATCTGGTCGTCGTTATCAACTGCGATTTCGGTAATATAACCCTCTGCAAGCTCAAGGTATCTCGGACCTTTTGCAAGAGTCGCATAAGTTGTACCAACCTGTGAACGAAGACCCTTACCCAAGTCCTCAAGACCTGCACCAACGGGAAGACCATCCTCTGAGAATGCAGTCTGTGTTCTACCATAAGCGATTTGTAGGAACAATTCTCTCATAGCAGTGTTAATAGCATCACAAACAAGGTCTGTATTTAATGCTTCCAAAAGAGTTTTTCCAATAAGGATTTCTGATGCCATAGCAGCTGAGTGAGTCATACCGCTGCAGCCAACAGTTTCTACAAGAGCTTCCTGAATAATACCCTCTTTTACGTTAAGAGTCAACTTACAGGTTCCCTGTTGAGGCGCACACCAGCCGATACCGTGTGTCAAGCCTGAAATGTCTTTTACTTCTTTTACCTGTGTCCATTTTCCTTCTTGCGGAATTGGCGCAGGACCGTGATATGTACCTTTTGCCAAAGGACACATTTCTTCTACTTCACGTGAATATTTCATAATGATACTCCTTTCGTTAAGTGCGAATTTTCGCATGTCTAGTATATTATATCATAAAAAACGAATATGTGCAATGATAAATACTACAAAATTCAATATTTTTTTCATATATTTTCACTGCACTTTTTTGATTGCACGCAAAATGTGTTGACAATATTTTTCGTTTGTGTTAAAATTAAACATAGAAATTATACATTATAAATATCACAAACACCCCCACGTATTAAGGCTTGACTTGCCCAAAAACAAACGGGGTATTTTAATTGAAAGGACAAGCAAAATGGCGCGTTTTGTATGTAGTAACCCGTCGGTGAATGTGAGTGCCGACTTTATAAAAAATAAAATGAAGAATATAAACGGAGCATTTGTAAAGGTGTATCTTTATGCGCTCTATCTTGCAACAACATCTGAGGAGTGCGATTTTTCGGACATTGCCTCCGAGGTGGGACTTTTAGAGAGCGAGGTTATTCAGGCGTTTGAAGAGCTTAATAAAGAGGGCGTTCTTACTTTTGATGAGGATAAAATTTTATTTTCAGCAGAGGGGCAAGCCCAGGCCGCAAATTTCGAAATAGAGAGTATACCCGCAAGCACCGTTTCGGACATTAAAAAATCACTTGTGCAAAATACTGCACTCACCGAGCTTTGTATGGTAGCAGAGGCAACGTACGGAAAAACCCTCTCCGATAACGACCTCGAAATTCTGTATTGGCTGCACGAGGAGCTCTCTCTTCCGTCAGAGGTAATTCTGATGGTTATTGAATACTGCATTTCAATTAATAAGAGCAATATGAAATATGCTCAGCGCGTGGCAATAACCTGGAAAGAAAACGGTATCGACACCATCGAAAAGGCAACCGCATATATAGATAGCGAAAACGAAAAGAAATCACTGTTTTATAATATAAGAAAAACCTTCGGTACACTGAATAGACCTCTCACAGATTTGGAGGCTCAGTATCTCACCAAGTGGCACAACGAATGGAATATGAGCGAGGCGATGATTTTGCTTGCATATAACTACTGCATAATGCAGACGAATAAGCTTTCGTATCAGTATATGGATACAATAATAAAGAATTGGTTTGATAGCAAAATTATGACCGTCGAAGACGCAAAGGCACAAAACGAAAGCTACAAAGAGGGCAAAGCGCCCTTTGTGTTTGACGAGAAAAAGACACCACTCAAAACAGACAACGGTGAGTATGATAACCTTGCCGAATTAACACAAAAGGAATAAGTTATCAACTTTTGTAAAAAACACTTGTCCACGTCAAAAAGGCAGGCACTGTGTGGGTTTTTAAAAAAGTTATCCACTTTTTCCACGAATTTATCCACAGTTGTGAAAAAGTCTAAAACACCTCAAAAACCGCACAAATAAGCCACATTTTTGAGGTCAAAAAATTTTTGGAAAAGTTATCCACCCCTTTTGTAACAGAATTGTTGCAAAGTTGTTAGGAAACGACAAAAAGCCCGATATTATGAGAAATTTGAAAAATTAAGAGTTATCCACACCCTGTGGAAAACTCAGGAAAGGCACAAAAATGATTACTCCGAGATTAAGGTGCATAGTAGATTGCACACGCGCCGAGGTTGTTGCAGATATCGGTTGCGACCACGCCTACGTTCCCATTGCGTTGATTGATGAGGGTCGCGCAAAAAGAGTTATTGCCTGCGACATAAACAAAGGTCCTGTGCTTATTGCAGATGAGAATATAAAAAAGCATAACAAAACGGAGTTTATTAAAACGCGTATTGGAGGAGGTCTTGCACCGATAGACGAGGGCGAGGCAGATACTGTGATAATTGCAGGAATGGGCGGAGAGCTTATCTGCACCATTTTAAATGACGATATAAAAAAGGCGCAGATGTCAACCCTTGTTCTGCAACCTATGAACGACCAGCACACCGTGCGCGAGTTTCTTATAAATAACGGATTTGAAATAATAAACGAGGACATTGCCCTCGAGGGCTTTAAGGTTTATAATATAATTGTTGCAAAAAAGGGTAAGGGCAAACCGTTTGAAAAGAAAATACACTACCATATTCCGCCATATTTAAAGGAACACATACATTTTAGCGCGCTGTTTGATAAGAAAAAACGTGAGCTTGTTAAGGTTATTACAGGAATAGAAAAAGCGCAAAATCCCGATACGGAAAAACTGAATGAGTATAAAAGCTTGTTGGAGGAATTAATTAATGAAAGTAAAGGACTTACTAAATAAAATCGAAGAATTTGCACCGTTGGACCTTGCATACGATTGGGACAACTGCGGACTCATCTGCGGAAGTGAAGATGCAAAAATAAGCGGAATTTGCGTGTGTCTTGACGTATCTTTGGAGGTAATAAAAAAGGCGATAGAAAACAAATGCAACACAATTCTTTCGCACCACCCGTTTATATTTGGAAAGATAAACAAAATAGATACAACCTCATACTTTGGAAAAATGCTGGTGGAACTTATAAAAAACGATATTAATGTTATAAGCATGCACACAAATATCGACAAGGCAAAAGACGGTATAAATGGGCGACTTGCAGAACTTCTTGAGCTCGGGAACATAGAGGTTTTGGAGGAAGATTCTAAATTCGAGGGTGCAGGTCTTGGCAGAGTGGGGACACTAAAAGAAAGTATGAGCTTTGGTGCGTTCTGTGAGTTTGTAAAAGAAAAGCTAAACACACAAATTCGAATTGTCGGGGACGCAAATGTGCAAATTAAAAAGGTTGCCCTCGGCGGCGGAAGTTGCTTTGAATTGTCGGAGAGAGCAATCCAAAAAGGTTGCGACGCGTTTGTAACGGGGGACATAAAATATCATCAGGCACTTGACGCGCAAAGAGACGGTCTTTGTATAATAGATGCAGGGCATTACGGAACGGAAATATGTGTGGTGGATATTTTTAAAGAGATATTAAAGGATTGTGATATAAAGGTTATAGAAGCATTAAATAAAGAAGTATTTGTAGGGCTATGATAAAATGCACTTAAAAAGGGACACATTTTGTGTCCCTTTTTTAATGCCTTTTAACAAACACCAGCTACAATCAATACGGTCTGCGTATCCTCTTCCCATATAACTGCCGCACCAAAGGCTTCTACAACAGCCCTTATTGGAAGAACTGTTCTTCCGTTTATAATCGTTGGTGCACAATCAAGAGTTATTTCTTCTTTTGCTACGGTATTATCAATAGGGTTTGTTGTTTCTTTTACCATTGTTTTGGAGTTAACCTTTAAAACAACCTTTACCAAGTCATCGTTTACGGTTATTTCCTTTGTCTTTTCGTTCCAACTAACCTTTTTTTCGAGAGTTTCCAATACCACACGTACGGGTACAAGCACTCGGTTATTTGCAAAAACAGGCTTCTGGTCCTTGAACGGAACTTCGTAATTTCCATCTATGTTAACTTTAATTTCCTTGCTTTCATCAACTTTAATCTCGTCTTTTTGTTGTGCACCTGATGTATCAACACCAAGTGTTTTAAAGCCATAATCAAACATTTTTATTGAGTCGGTAAAACGCGCCTCGTTTGAGTTTGAGGGTAGTGTAACGGTTATTACTCTTTTTCCGTTAACCAAGGCAGTTGCACACATACAATAGCCCGAGGCTTCCGTCATACCGTTTTTAAAACCGTCTGCGCCCTCGTAGTAGAAGTCGGTGAACAGCTTGTTTAAGTTATAGTATGTTTTTCCGTGGAATTCTACCGACGCGCACTTTGTTCTTTCGATAACCTCGGGATAATCCTCAATCATCTTCTTTGCCATTTTGGCAATTTCGCGTGCCGACATCATATTTTCTTTATCAACCGCGGGGTTTAAGCACACGCCCGTACCGTTGTAGAAAACAGAGCCTATACCGATTTCCTTTGCCTTTTCGTTCATACGGACAACGAATTCCTTTTCGCTACCCGAAAGAAGCTCAGCAACCGCAGTTACGCACGCGGCAGACGAGAATATAACAATCATATCGAGCATTTCGTCGACGGTGTACTCCTCGTTATACTCGAGGTTAACCATCATCTTGTAGTTCTCGTTTCGTGAGAGATTATACACATTCTCGCTTATTGGAACGATTGTATCGAGAGTTGTTTCGCCATTCTTTATCGCGTCTAAAACAACATACACCGACATCATTTTTGCTATCGAAGCACACGCTCTTTGAGTGTCTGCGTCAAATTCGTACAGGGTGTTGCCTGTTTCAAAATCCATAATATATGCGCTTTCGGAGGTCAACTCACTGCCGTCGGGAAGTATTGGCTTTGGCACTTTTTGTGTAACTGTTATGTCTGCCCTCTTTTTATCGTCGCTCCACTTGGTATCGTAAATCTCACCAAGCGCGTCAACGCTTAGGCACATATATCCGTTTATGTTGTAAATATCCGTAATTTCGTGCTCTTTTGCACCGTCGTTTAAGGCAACCTTAACAGAGTTGTTCTTCACAATGGAGTATGCTTTTAGGTTGTTTTTGTTCTTGTAGTAATCCATCGGGATAGGAGTTACTTTTTTGTTTTTGTTGTATGTAAGTGTCAGCTTTTTGTCTTTACTGTTCCACTTAACGTCAAATCCGTAGTCCTTTAAGTCCTCCGCAATAATAACCGATTTCGTGTGCGCGCCGTTATAGACAAAAGTGGGAACTTCTGCGTTATTTATAAATGTGGTTTTATCTGTAAAATATATTGTGTTATACTTTGTTTCGAGAACACTAAAACCGTAATCCAAAAGACGTGCAGTATCTATAAAGCGCTGTCCCGTAGACGACGAGGACATAGTAACACTTATTACTCTGTTGCCGTTTCTTGTTGCAGTTCCACAAAAGCAGTAGCCTGCCGCAGGAGTTGTACCTGTTTTTAAACCGTCAGCACCCTCATAGTAGTATGTATCTAAAAGATGGTTTGTTGTTTTGTAGGTATTACCATGAAAGCTCACCGATTTTTTTGCACTTCTCTTTAAAATATCAGGATACTCTTTTATTATATTTCTTGCAAGAGTAGCCATAGCAATAGGCGAAACCTTGTTGTTGGCAATTCCGCAGCTGTCGTAGTAGTACGCGTCAATGCCCATTCTCTTGGCAGTAGCGTTCATTCTTTGTACAAACTTCTCCTCACTGCCGCCAATCAGCTCTGCCATAGCAACTGCCGCACCGCTTGCGGAGTAGACCACAATAATGTCCATCATTTCGTTTACCGTATATGTTGTGTTATAATACAAAGGTAACATACTCTGGTAGACGGGGTTTCTTGATTTGTTATATACATTTTTACTTATCGGCACTTTTGTATCGAGTGTGATTTCGCCATTTTTAAGTGCTTCATAAATGCAGTACATATTCATAATTTTTGTCATACTTGCAGGCACTCTGGGTGTGTTTCCGTTATACTCATACAACACCTCGCCGCTTTCAAAATCCATTACGCACGCACCCTGCGAGGTAATATATTGACCGTTTCTAAGACTTGCCGCCTGAGCAAAGGAGGGCAAAACAAGTGTAATTGTTAAAACGAAGCTTAAAAGTGATATCAGTTTTTTTCTCATAATAAAAAATCCTTTCACAAATAAAAATACAAGAGATATAATACCATATTTTAGCGTTTTTTGCAAGAAAAAAAGGAGTTGTAAAAATAAATTTTTACAACTCCTTTTTATTAGATTAAAGGTTATTTAATTTTGTTTTCGTAATCTTCAATCATTTTCTTAACCATTTGACCGCCGATTGAACCAGCTTGCTTAGCTGTTAAATCGCCATTGTAGCCTTGCTTTAGGTTAACGCCTACTTCGCTTGCAGCTTCCATCTTGAACTTTTCCATTGCTGCTTTTGCTTCTGGTACAGAAATTTTGCTCTTACTCATTATTGTTTCCTCCTCAAAATTTGAATAGAATTTATATAAATTGTGTCGAATTGTATCGACTACATTCCTATTGTGTACGCTTTTTAGTTTTATATTCAAATTTTGATTTGGTAATTTTTTAAATTAAAAATCCGCAAAAGAAACGGTGTAATCGTAGGGTTCGGGGGTTTCCAACGAACTGCACTAAACGAAAAAACGGTGCATCGTAAACGCTGCACCCTACAACTCACCAATTTAAGCATCAAAGGTTCGGCATTTTTATGTAACTCTTTTGTAAAAAATAATTTATTTAAAATTTATTGTACTTTAATTTTAATTTAATATTTATAATGTATAATGATAGTATATAACCAAAAATATGCATTTTTTTGCCAAAAAAGGAAAGGACCGCAAAAATGAACAAAACAACGTCAAAAAAAATTACTACTGATAAAATAAAGAAAATACCCAATAATATAAAGGCTCTTTCAAAAAAGAGAAAGATAATTCTTTTGATAGTTATACTTGTTTTAATCGGTGCAGTTGTTTTTGTTGGAATTCAAAAGAACAAAAGACCGCAAATGGAAGTAACGTCAACAGAGGCGACGGTCGAAAGACAAAACATAACGTCATCTGTTACAGGCTCGGCGGTTGTTATGCCAAAGGACCAATACTCCATTACCGCACTTGTTTCGGGCGACGTTCTCCGGGCCGACTTTGAGCAGGGAGATATTGTTAAAGAGGGCGATGTTTTATATAAAATAGACTCCTCCGACGCGCAGAATGCAATCGAAAATGCGGACATTTCGTATCAGCGCTCGCAAATGGACTACAATAAGGCGCTTGACGATTACAACAACTTAACCGTCAAGTCCGACATAACGGGAGTAGTAAAAACACTGTACGTAAAAAAAGGTGATTCGGTAAATGCAGGCACAAAAATTGCAGACATTTATGACGACTCCTCGCTTATTTTAACACTTACCTTTAATGACTACGATGCGCAGAACATACATACAGGAGATGGCGCACTTGTAAAAATTTCATCAAACGGAGAAACCTTAAATGGTACAGTAACAAGTGTAAACCAAGCAGGCTACGCCGCAGAGGGTAACACGCTTGTGAGAACTGTAAAAATCAGTGTTAAAAACCCGGGCGTACTCACAAACACCGAAACTGCAACCGCAACAGTTGGCGCTTACGCGTGCGCCTCAGCAGGCACTTTCGAATACCTTTCCGAAAAGACAATTATGGCAGAGGCTTCGGGCGAGATTGACGAGGTTTACGTTTTGCAAGGCTCACGTGTTGTTAATGGCACAAAGTTAGTACATATAGACAGTACATCTGTTTCGAACAACCTGACATCGTCGTCGCTATCTTTAAAGTCCGCACAGTTGTCGCGCGAAAATGCACAAAAAAAGCTTGAAGACTATACCATAACTGCGCCAATTTCGGGCACGGTTATTACAAAAAATGTAAAAGCGGGAGACAAATTGGATAACTCAAATATGTCAACCGAAATGGCAATAATATATGATATGTCAAGCCTTGAGTGCGAACTCTCCGTTGACGAATTGGACATAAAAAATATAAAGGTAGACCACAGAGCAGTAATAACCTCCGACGCAATAGAGGGAAAGCGCTATAACGGAATTGTTTCTAATGTTTCGGTGAACGGAACAACGTCGGGCGGTGTAACAACATACCCTGTTACTATTATTATTACCGATTTTGACGAAGCACTGCTCCCCGGTATGAATATTGACGTGGAAATTATTACCTCAAAAGCCACAGACGTAATTGCAGTGCCCGTTTCGGCACTTAACCGCGGCAACAACGTCTACGTCAAGGGCGAAAAAGAGAACGAAAAGGATATGGCGCCCGAGGGCTTTAAGTCCGTTAAGGTCGAAACAGGTGTATATAACAATGAGTTTATAGAAATCAAATCGGGCTTAAAAGAGGGAGATATTGTATACATTCCGCAGATAAAATCGTCGAACTCTGACGAGCAAATGCCACAAGCTATGTTTGGTGGTGGTATGCCCGGAGGTATGCAGGGCGGTGGTATGCCGGGAGGAATGCAAGGCGGCGCTAATATGAGAGGCGGTATGCAAGGCGGAGGTATGAGATAATGAGCACACTAAATTCTTTGCCTTTGGTAGAATTCAGGGATATTTATAAGATATATAAAATGGGTGATAGCGATGTCCGTGCACTTGACGGAGTATCGTTTAGTATTTACGAAAACGAATTTGTTGCAATTATAGGTCAGTCGGGAAGCGGAAAATCCACGTGTATGAATATCATCGGTTGCTTAGACGTTCCCACAAGCGGCGAATATCTCTTAAAAGGCACAGATGTGAGCCACCTCACCGACGACGAGCAAGCCGAAATACGAAACCAAACCTTAGGCTTTATTTTTCAGCAATACAACCTCCTGCCTAAGCTTAGTATTTTAGATAACGTAAAATTACCGCTTTTATACAAAGGCTTAAAAGAACAGGAGCAAAACGAGCGCGCAATGGAAGCACTAAAACGTGTAGGAATTGCTGACAAACACCATCATAAGCCATCTCAGCTTTCGGGCGGTCAGCAACAAAGAGCGTCTATAGCAAGGGCACTCGCAGGCTCTCCGTCGGTTATTCTTGCCGATGAGCCAACGGGTGCGCTCGACTCCCGAACAAGCAAAGAGGTTATAGATTTCTTAATCGAGCTTAACAAGCAGGGAAACACCATAATCTTAATAACTCACGATAACACCATTGCCGCAAGAGCAAAACGCGTAATCCGTATACACGACGGTAAAATAATTTATGATGGCGAGGCGCTATTAGACGAAATAATAAAATCAACCGTCCTTGCCGCAAGTAACGAGGAGAGTGAGCTATGAATTTTTCAAAAACAATAGCAATGGCAATGTCGAGCATACTCTCCAATAAGCTCAGGTCCATTCTTACAATGCTTGGCATTATCATAGGTGTAGCTGCAGTAATTATACTTGTGAGCATAATGGACGGTATAACGGGTCAGGTATCAGATGCATTCGAGAGCTTTGGTATGAATAATATCACAGTTTCCATAACCTCAAGAGGAAGCACAAGATACGTTGAGCCTGATGATATGTATGAGCTAATCGACCACAACCCTGAGTTATTTGCATATTGCTCACCAAAGGTCAGTGTAAGCGCAAACATAAAATCACCGCAAAGCACCCACTCTGCATTTGGCTCCGTAACGGGAGTTGACGAAACGTACGACGAAATAGATAACATTGTAACAGAGCAGGGCAGATTTTTGCAGTATGTGGATATAGATAAGCTTTTAAAGGTATGTGTTATCGGTACATATTATGAGCACGAATACTATCAAAAAGGCAGAGCGGTTGGCGAGATTATAAAAATAAACGGTGAGCCATACACAATAGTAGGTGTTTTAGAGGAACAAGCCGACTCCTCCGAGGGCTCGTCTGACCAGTGCTTGTATATTCCATATACAAAAGCCTCTAAAATGGTGCGTAATTCCACAATAGGCTCTTATGTAGTTTCTATGAAGGACGCAAATAAAATGGATAGGTCAAAGGCAGTTCTTGAAGCAAAGCTTACGGAGGTTTTAGGTAGCAGCGACTACTATAGCCTTATAGCAACTCAGGAAATCTTAAACGAAATGAACAAGATTATGGATACGCTAAAAGGCGCTTTAGTTCTTATTGCGGGTATTTCTCTTTTAGTCGGCGGAATAGGTATTATGAACATTATGCTCGTATCGGTTACAGAGCGTACCAAGGAAATTGGTATACGAAAATCTCTTGGCGCAAAAAAGAAAAATATTATGCAGCAGTTTGTAATAGAGGCAGGCACAGTAAGCGGTCTTGGCGGTATAATCGGTATTTTTGTGGGCGCTGCAGTTGCTTTTGCAATAGGGCGCATTATGGATATTACGGTTGTTCCGTCGGTAGGAGCAATAGTGCTTGCATTCAGCGTATCTGTGGGCATTGGCGTTATTTTCGGCTTTTTGCCCGCAAAAAATGCCGCAAACTTAAATCCGATAGACGCACTGCGTTTTGAATAGAAAGGAAGAATTATATGAGGAAAATAATATACACAATGGCTCTCTCTCTTATGCTGTGTGCAACCACTGCATACGGAGCACCAAAATACTCCGATAACGTTTCGGAATTTTTAAGCGAGCTTTCTATAATGCAGGGCGACCCTGACGGAAATATGCGCTACGACGCACTCGTTTCGCGTGCCGAGTGTACAAAAATTGCGGTTGCGGCGTCGTCTTACAGAAACTCTGTTGCAATAGGCGCAAAAACATCACCGTTCAAAGACGTTCCCTATACACACTGGTCGTCTCCATATGTTACAGTTGCTATAAAGAACGGACTCTGTACGGGGTACTTAGACGCAACGTTCCGTCCTCAGAACACAGTTTTGTATGAGGAGGCGGCAACAATGTTTCTTCGTGTTTTGGGCTACACAAACGAGGACTTTGGCGCAAGCTGGCCCGACGGACAGATAGGCATAGCAAAAAACATAGGCATATTGGATAACATAGATAAATCTGTGGGCGAGGCACTAACTCGACGCGACGTTGCAACAATGGTGTATAACACCTTAAATGCAAAGCAAAAAGGCTCACAAAGTACTTATCTTTCCACATTTAACAGAAGCATTATAGACGACGTTGTTCTTATTTCCACCACAAACGAGGATGCATCCATTGCAGAGGGCAAGATATTTACCTCGTCGGGTACATATAACTATGCCCCCACGCTTGCGCTGTCAAATATCGGTATGCAGGGCAGTATGGTTTTAAGAAATAACGATACCGTTGTTGCCTTTATTCCCGATAACCGCAACGATGGCAGTGATAAGCAGATGGTTTACTCAGTTTTGGGAAACGGAATTGTTACATATAAAAATGGCTCGTTCAATCAGGTGGATATAAAAAATGACACCGTATTCTACAAAAATTCAAGTAAGGTTGACGCGCAATCAGCCCTCGCATCTTTAAAGATGGGCGACGTTGTGCGTATAACCTATGCACAAAACGGTGAAATTGACTATGTAATGTGTACGTCGGGAACAACCGTCGGTCCAAAGACGGTTAATTCGTCGGATTGGTACACCGCCTTTGGTGCTTCTTCATCACTCACCGTTATGCGCGACGGAGTAAAATCTGCAATCACAGACGTTAAAACAAACGATATTGCATACTACTTAAAAGAGCTTGATATTGCACTTGTATACTCCAAAAAGGTAACGGGAATTTACGAGAGTGCAACACCAAATACAGATACACCAACGTCAATTACAGTTTCGGGCAATACGTATAAGCTAGAGGGACTTGGCGCATTTTCAAAGCTTTCCTCAAACGGTACTTATAAGCTTGGCGACACCGTTACACTCCTTTTGGGTAAAGACGGTGATGTTGCAGACGTCGCAAGCAATGCGCAAATAAGCTCATATGTTTACGGCTTCCTTTGCGGAGTGGGAACAAAAGAGACTACCGTTTCGGGCACAACTGTTACAAAGAACTATGTAAAAATTGCAAGCCCCTCGGGCGAGGTATATGAATATATCACAAACAAGAGCTATAGTTCACTATTAAACGATATTGTTTCTCTAACGTTAAAAGACGGTGTTGCAACTGTTTCGAGAATGTCGGAGGATAGTAATGAATATGGAAAATTCGTATGGACTGATAACTCTAAAAAGCTTGGTACAACACCACTTGCAAGTGATGTGAAAATACTTGAGGTTTCTACCACACAAAGCAACGAGAGCGCATTGTATGGGGCAGTATATCCGCAACGTCTTAACTCACAAACCATTCAGGAAACATCCGTATTGTACGCGTCAAAGAATGGCTTAGGCGAAATTGATGAGCTTATCTTAGAAGACGTAACAGGTGATTTGTACACCTACGGAATAATCACAAGCGCAACTTCAAATAGCGGTGGAATGTCGCTTTCGGGACGTTATTCGTATATTACAGAAGGTACAGAGCAGAGTGTATCAACACAAGGGAAAACCTTTGGTGTCCGCTCTTCTCAGGCGGTAAAAATTGTTACTGATGGAAAGAGTGTATCGTCAATATCGACACTTGGTAAGGTCAATACAAGTAAAATTTCTTATATAAATGGCTTGGAGCTTAAAATGGGAAATACCACCCACATAATGTCTGATAAGGTGCAGATTTATATAAAGAACTCGTATTCCTCGGCATACGATATGATTACCGTAGATGAATTTAACGACATTTACACCAATTACAGTGCAGACGTATATACCGAAAAGAACAGAGTACGAATTATAGTTTTGTCGTAGGGGACGGTTTCTTTTAGCGCAGACCGTAAGCGGACCGTCGGGGACGCCGGTCCCTCCCGTTTTTTTTCTTGACTAAAACATAAAAAAATGATACAATATAATTAGTTATAACTATATCGGGTGATTTAAATGAAGAAAAAATTCAACATAACGGGAATGACGTGCTCGGCGTGTTCTTCTCACGTTGACAAATGCGTACGTGCACTAGATGGTGTTGACGAGGTAAACGTAAACCTTTTAAAAAATTCAATGACGGTTGAATTTGACGAAAACACCGTAACCGAAACTGACATCATAAGAGCAGTGCAAAACGGCGGCTACGGAGCAAGTGTTTTTGGTAAAACAGAAAGCGTGCAAAAAAACACCACCGAAATAAGCGAAAAAACAAGACTTATAGTATCAATCGCATTCTTAATACCGCTTATGTATATTTCTATGGGTCATATGTGGCATTTTCCGTTTTTATCAGTATTCGACGACGTGAAAAATGCAGGAATTTTTGCATTTACCCAACTTCTGCTAACGCTCCCCGTAATGCTCGTAAACAAAAAGTTCTTCATAAACGGTTTTAAGTCGCTCTTTCGCGGCTCACCCAATATGGATACACTCATTGCAATAGGCTCACTCGCCTCTTTTGTGTACGGGGTGGCCTCCATCTATGCCATAATGTACGCTTTGGGACACCAAAATCTCCAAATGGCGCACGAATATATGATGAACCTCTATTTTGAAGGCGCAGCAATGATTTTAACACTCATAACACTCGGCAAATTCTTCGAGGCACGCGCAAAGGGCAAAACTACCGAGGCAATAGAAAAATTAATGGACTTAACACCCAAAACCGCCACCGTCATACGTGAGGGAAAAGAGCTAACAATCCCCACACAAGATGTAGTTGTAGGAGATATTGTTGTGGTAAAGTCGGGTCAGACCATTCCTGTTGATGCTGTTATAATCGAGGGCAGCGGTGCTGTTGACGAAAGCGCAATAACGGGCGAGAGTATCCCTGTAGAAAAAAATGTGGGCGATGGTGTTGTTGGTGCAACACTTTTGCAAAGCGGATATATAAAAATACAGGTACAAAAAATCGGCGAGGATACCACGCTTGCTCAGATTATAAAGCTTGTTGAGGAGGCGTCATCATCAAAAGCGCCAATAGCAAAGCTTGCCGATAAGGTAAGCGGTATATTTGTACCCGTTGTTATTTCAATTTCCGTAATAACTCTTATTGTATGGCTCATTATGGGCTATCCCATAAGCCACGCACTTTCGATGGCAATTTCAGTGCTTGTTATCTCGTGTCCGTGCGCGTTGGGACTTGCCACTCCCACTGCAATAATGGTAGGAACGGGCAATGGTGCAAGGTCGGGAATTTTAATAAAAAATGCCACCGCGCTTGAAACCACACACAAAATAAACACCGTTGTGTTGGATAAAACAGGCACAATCACAGAGGGAAAGCCATCTGTTACGGATATTATTCCAAATGGTATTACACAAGACGAATTACTCTCAATTGCCGCGTCGCTCGAGTCGAAGTCGTCTCACCCCTTGTCCCTTGCAATCTGCAAAAGAGCAGAGGGACATAATTTAATGGAAGTAACCGACTTTGAGCAAATTGAGGGACAAGGCATAACGGGAAAAATCGAAAACTTCAAAATTCTTGGCGGCAACTACAAAATGATGAGGCAAAATAAGATATCGGTGCAGGAGAATACAACCCTTGCAGTGAATGGAAAAACAGCACTCTACTTTGCAAAAGATGGGGAATTTATAGGAATAATCGCAATAAGAGATACAATAAAAAAGAGCAGTAAAAACGCAATAAAAGAACTGATTAAAATGGGCATAAAAGTTATAATGCTCACGGGCGATAACCGCACCACTGCCGAGGCAATCGGCAAAGAGGTAGGTATCTCCCACATAATATCCGAGGTATTGCCTCAGGATAAGGAAAAGGAAATTCGAAAACTGCAGCAACAGGGCAAGGTCGCAATGGTAGGCGACGGAATAAACGACGCACCCGCACTTGTGAGAGCAGATGTGGGCATTGCCATCGGCAACGGTACAGATATAGCAATCGACTCGGCAGATATCGTGCTTATGAATAACGATTTAATTTCCGTTGCAAATGCAATAAAGCTATCTTCGGCGGTTATAAAAAACATAAAACAAAATCTGTTCTGGGCATTTTTCTACAACGTGCTTGGCATTCCCGTTGCCGCAGGAGTGTTGTACACAACGCTTGGTGTAAAGCTAAACCCGATGATAGCGGCGGCGGCAATGAGCTTAAGCTCGGTGTTTGTGGTATCAAACGCACTAAGACTCAGATTTTTTAATAAAAAAACAACCACAAAAAAAGAGGAGGACAACAAAATGGTTATTAAAATAAAAGGAATGATGTGCACGCACTGTACGGGTAGAGTAGAAGCGGCGCTAAATGCCATCGACGGTGTTAATGCTACCGTATCGCTCGAAAATGGCGGCGAGGCAGTTGTAGAGCTAACAAAAGACGTTGCAAAAGAGGTTTTAATACAAACCATAACAGACGCGGGCTACGAGGTTATGTTATAGGAGAGGATAAGCCTTCACCCGTAAAAACTTGTACAATATTAAAAATATAAATAAACACACGAAAAAACCTAAGGGGGTATTTTATTATGAAATGTATTAATTGCGGAAATGAACTTGACGAAAATGCAAAGTTCTGCTCTAACTGCGGTGCAAAAGTTGAGCAGGAGGCAGTTGTGCCTGAGGCAACACAGGAAACACCTATTGTTGATGAGCAAAACACACCCGTTGACGAAACAGATGAGAGCATAGAAAGCGTGAGCGTTGCTGAGTCTGAGGGGGAGGCTTTAAAAACAGCTCCCATTCAAAAGACAGCTTTTGACAAAAAGAAAAAGACAATTCTTATTGGCGCAATAGCTGCAGTGGCGGTTGTTGTTATAGCGTTGGTTACTTTCTTTGCCATCAGCGGACCAAGACCGATTTCTGACGAAAAGGCAAAGGGCTTAATAGACACAGTAGTTACAAACCTTAGTGCAAACGACTACGAGGCGGCGCAAGCTACATTAGAAAAAATACGACTAAAAGACGACTCGGAATATAAAGAACTGTTTGCCGAGCTTGAGGATATTGTAGGTGCAAAGCCTACAGTTACAAATGTTGATGTGTCGGACTATCCAAACGTAACGGTTGAATTCGGAGTAGAAGAACAAAAAATAGCATACTCAAAGGACGAAATAGCGGTAGTTGATGAGTATGATTCAGACCTGATGGTATCTGCTTTTGAAAAAGACGGTAAAAAATACCGTGTTACATTTACCGAAACAGAAGAAGACGGTGGTATAAACGTAGAGCGAAAAATAACTTTTGACAGATACAAGGAAGTGGATTTTGCAGTTGACTTCTCGTTTGTTTCGGAATATGTAACAGACGCAACAATCGAGCTTGTAACTTCAAACGTCGAAAAGTATCCCGAAATCTCGCTCTATTTAAAGGTCGTTGACGAATACGGTAACCCTATCGAAAACTTATCGCAAAAGCAATTCATAATAAGAGAATATTTAAACGTAGACGACTACCTCGAAAGAGATGTTATATATGCCGCAAAGGTTGACGGACAAGACGCGCTTAACGTAAGCCTTGCAATCGACCGAAGCAGCAGTATAAGTAATACAGATATGTCAAAAATCAAAAATGCAACCAACACGTTTTTATCAAAGCTGCAGTTTAATTCGGGCGACAAGGCAGAAATCATAGCTTTTGATACAAATGTTATGCAGATGTGTCTGTTTACAAACAACCGCGACAATCTCATAAACGGTGTAAACAGTATGTTCCCGTACGGTATGACCGCGTGCTATGACGCTATTGCAAGGTCAATCCAGAACGCGAGCGTGCAAAGTGGTGCAAGATGTGTTATTGTGTTCACCGACGGATACGACAACGAAAGTGTAAACACACCTGACAGTGTTATAAGACTTGCAAATCAAAAGAGTGTTCCCGTATACATAATCGGCGTTGGCTCAAGTGTTGATTCGTCGGCACTTCGTACAATCGCAAGCAGTACAGGCGGTACATATCACCACATTGACGATATTTCATCAATGAGCCAGATATACGACGAAATCTACAGAGAGCAAAAGAATATGTATCACGTAAAATACGTAAGTGATACTTCAATGGCTCAGGATGCCGAAAGAAGAATTATAGTTCGTGTAAGCGGCGGCGGATACCGTGGCTATTGCGACAGAACGTACACTCCTGTAATTCCTGTTGCGGCAGTTAAGCACGCTTCAAGATACGAGGTTATAAAGAAAGACATAACCTGGGAAGAAGCAAATGCGGAATGTATAGTAAAGGGCGGACACCTTGCCACAATCACTAGCAAAGACGAAGAAGATAAAATAATAGCCGTTGCAGAAAAATCGGGTATCGAAAGACTATGGATTGGCGGCTACACCACCAACAACCAATATGGTGAAGCAGTAGGACACTGGGTAATGGGCGAGCCGTTTGTTTATCAGAATTGGTTCTCCGAAAATGAGCCATCAAGATTTGACAGCGACAATGCCGAGGAATTCTACCTGATGTTGTGGAAGATAGACGGAAGATGGTCGTGGAACGACCAGAGAAACGACCTGATAAACAGTCCGTTTGCAAAAACATATCAGGGAAGAATGGGATACGTAATTGAGTATGAATATTAATTTAAGGAGAATACTTTTAATAGTTACGGTGTTGCTTTTTGGTGTGGGAATATTCCATCAATTCGCAGGGGACGTCCCCGACGTTCCTAAAACCAACACCGTAGGGGACGTTCACGAACGTCCCGAAAACAACGGTTCGTCGGAAACCGCCGAACCCTGCGAAAACGATAACACAAACACTGTAGGGGAGGAGCTTGCTCCTCCCGCAAATGACACAAACATCGTAGGGGAGGGGCTTGCTCCTCTCGCAAAAGCGGAAGAAATTCTTGCGACAATGACACTACGCGAGAAGCTATACCAGATGTTTATTGTTGCGCCCGAGTCGCTTGCGGGTACGGGTACGGTGCAAAGTGCAACGTCGGCGCTAAAGGGCGGAATAGAAAAATACCCCGTTGGCGGAATTATATATTTTAAGGATAACTTTGTATCTAAAGCGCAAACTCAAAAAATGCTTTCCGATACCGCCAAGGTGGGTAAAATACCGATGTTTTTCTCAACCGACCAGGAGGGCGGCTCAATTGCCAGACTAAAGGAAAACGTGGGATTTCCCATATTTAAGGATATGTACGAGTACAAAGACGAGGGTATAGAAACCGCGTATATGAACGCTAAAACAATAGCACAGAATATGGCAGCTCTTGGCTTTAACCTCGACTTTGCCCCCGTTGCAGACGTGTGGTCGAACAAGCAAAACACCGTAATCGGAAAACGCGCATACAGTGATGACTTTACTGAGGCGGCAACACTTGTATCGAGTGCGGTAAGGGGCTTCAAAGACGGCGGAATAATATGTACCTTAAAGCACTTTCCGGGACACGGTGCTACATATGCCGACACGCACAAAACCGTTGCAGTTGTTCCAAAAACAAAGGCGGAATTAAACAACACCGAAACACTTCCGTTTAAGTCGGGAATTGATGCGGGTGCGGATATGGTAATGGTGGGACATTTGCTTGTTAAGGAAATAGATTCGCAAAATGTTGCCACTGTGTCAAAGGCGGTCATAACCGACTATTTAAGAGGCGAAATCGGTTATAACGGAATAGTTATCACCGATGCCTTGAATATGGGCGCGGTTGCACAGATGTACTCGTCGGGCGAGCTATGCACAAGAGCAGTGGAAGCAGGTGTGGATATTCTTCTTATGCCAACCGATTTAAGAGCTGCTGCGGCAGGAATTGAGTCGGCAATAAGCTCGGGCAGAATAAGCGAGGAGCGCATAAACGAAAGTGTGAAAAAAATACTTGATTTAAAATTAAAATATGGTATAATAATTACTAAATAGGTTACCAAACACGTAATAGAAGTTGATTTTACAAAAAGGGAGAGATAAATAAATGTCAGGACATTCAAAATGGAGCACAATCAAACGTAAAAAAGGCGCAAACGACGCACAAAGAGCAAAAATATTCACAAAAATCGCAAGAGAAATAATTGTTGCGGTTAAAAATGGCGGTCCCGACCCCGAAAACAATTCAAGATTAAAGGACGTAATTGCAAAGGCGCGTTCTAACAATATGCCAAACGATAACATTCAGCGTACTATCAAAAAGGCAGCAGGCTCAGGTGATACCGATAGTTACGAGAGTATCACATATGAGGGCTACGGTCCTAACGGTGTTGCAGTAATTGTTGATGCACTTACCGACAACCGTAACAGAACTGCCGCAGACGTACGCCACGCGTTCGATAAATTCGGCGGTAATATGGGCACATCGGGTTGTGTGAGCTTTATGTTCGATAACAAGGGTGTTATTATTATAGAAAATGACGACTTCGACGAAGACGAAATCACAATGGACGCACTCGAAGCAGGTGCCGAGGATATACAATTCGAGGAGGGCATTATCGAAATAACAACCGCACCCGAAGATTTTGGCGCGGTAAGAGAGGCATTGGAGGCAAAATACACACTGTCCGATGCACAAATCAGTATGGTACCGCAGACAATGACAGAGTTAACAGACCCCGACAGTATAAAGAATATGGGCAGAATGCTCGAGATGCTGGAGGATAACGACGACGTACAAAACGTATATCATAATTGGGATATGCCCGAAGACGAGGGCTAATGCTTTTTGCGCCCAACCCACAAAACTCACCACTTGACGTACCTTTGTACGCCTTCGGGTGTGTTTCGTGAGTTCTGCATCAAAAAGCATACGCCCGAGAAAATAATGCTTTTAGCGCATAACAACACAAATCATAGAGAGAGGACTGTCTGTATAAATTTGATATTGCGAGTTTCAAATTCGTAAGAATTTGTCTGTCTGAGCAATAGAATTTATACAGATTGTCCTCTCTTTTTCTGGCTCATCTTTGTGCAAAAATATCCATCTTAACAGGTATATTTTTCCTATTAACAAAGTAAAAATAATATAGGAAAAATAACAGAGAGGGATATTGCGACAAATGATTTTTAAGACAATACACATAAGGCGTACACATATTATTATAGCACTAATCTCGTTAATAACCGTTGCAACGACCGTTGCTGCGTCAGTTATCTATGCAAAAAACCGTACAGTTGCAGTGTTTTCGGAGCAGGAGTTATACACCGACATATTGGAGGAGGGCTTACCCGACAGCAGCGAAAACAAAATCTCACCAAAAAAAATTATGGACAAGCTTTTAGGGTTTGATATTTCAAGCAGTGAGAGCATAATAGGCGAGTTTTCGCCCATATTTGAAGAAAAAAGCACGGAGGTAGAAGTCGCAGAAGAAAAAGAGCAAGTGATTAAAGAAAAAGAGGACACAATACTGCAACAAATCGTAACACCAAACATTACAAAGGAGCAGATTATGTCGTTTGGCGGTGTCGAAATAACAAATCCGACCGCATATAGTATAAATGCAAATGAGTTTGTTGGCGCAGATGTGGCATATACCTTAAATTGCGACAACTCACCCGAAGTTCTGATTGTACATACTCATACCACCGAAAGCTACGGTGAGTTCGGGGAGCGCAACACCGACGCCACAAAGAATGTTATCTCGGTAGGCGAGCAGATGAAAAAGGTATTTGCAGAGAATAACATCGGTGTTATTCACGATACCACTGTACACGACTATCCATCATATCAGGGTGCATACACAAGAACGCTTAGCACAATAGAAAAAAATCTGCGTGAAAACCCGTCAATAAAAATTGTTTTGGATATTCACAGAGACGGGTATATATATGATGATGGTAGTCGTCTTAAAAAAACAACACAAATAAACGGAGAGGATGTTGCTCAGGTTATGTTGGTTTGCGGAACGGACAGTTCAGGCTTGTATCATCCACAGTGGCGCGAGAATTTAAAGCTTGCCGCCAAAATACAGAGCGCCGCAACTCAAATGTACCCAACACTTATGCGACCTATAGATTTAAGATTGGAGCGCTTTAATATGCACACAACAAACGGAAGTCTGCTTTTGGAAATTGGTGCTAACGGAAACACCATAGACGAGGCAAAACGAGGCGCAATGTATGTTGCCACTGCCATCTGTGAGGTCATAAAACAGTGCTACAGGCCATAGATGGTGTGCTGTAGCAAAAAAGAGTTGATTTTTTAGTGAAATTTTGGTATAATGGTATTAAACACAAAAACAATAAAAGAAAAAGGGATACAGATTATGGTTTCTTTCGGTAATGATTGGGATGACGTTCTAAAAGGAGAATTTGAAAAGGATTATTATAAAAAGCTGAGGGTATTTCTTAAAGAGGAGTATTCCACACACAAGATACATCCCGATATGTACGATATTTTTAACGCGCTTAAATGGACACCGTACAGTGAAGTGCGCGCAGTGATACTCGGGCAGGACCCGTATCACGAGGAGGGACAAGCTCATGGACTTGCATTCTCGGTGCAAAAGGGCGTAAAAATTCCGCCATCACTTCTTAATATGTATAAGGAATTAAAAAACGAGCTTGACTGCTACATCCCCAACAACGGCTACCTCGAAAAGTGGGCAAAGCAAGGCGTCCTACTTCTAAATGCTGCGCTCACCGTAAGAGACGGTGCTGCAAACTCGCACCGTAACAAAGGCTGGGAAACCTTTACCGATAATGTTATAAAAAAGCTAAACGAGCGAGAAGAGAGTATTATATTTCTTCTGTGGGGTGCAAACGCAAGGGAAAAGCAGAGTGTTATAACAAACCCCAAACATTATGTGCTCACTGCTCCGCACCCGAGTCCGTTATCTGCGTCAAGAGGCTTTTTCGGTTGCGGACACTTTAAAAAGACTAACGAGCTTTTGACCCTGATGGGCAAAGAAAAAATAGATTGGCAGATAGAAAACATATGAAACAGTTAATTTTTGGTATAACAGGACAAACAGGTGCGGGAAAAAGCACAGTATCAAAAATTTTTAGAGAAATAGGTGTTAATGTAATAAATGCCGATGAGGTGTATCATACATTAATCAAAGCTGATATGCCCTGCACAAGAGAAATAACAAATGAATTCGGAGAAGGTGTTTTAACCCCCAAGGGTGAAATTGACCGCAAAAAGCTGGGTGCAATAGTCTTTGAAGATGGCAAAAAACTTGATAGATTGAACACAATAACACATAAATACATAAAAGAAAAAATCATACAAGAGATGGGTAACTCGCCCATATGCGCCATAGACGGTGCGGTTATTATAGGCTCATCAGTGCAAGAATTGTGCCAATATATTGTGTGTGTAAGAGCAAGTGAAGAAACGCGCAAAAAACGAATTATGGCACGTGATAATATTACGGGTGATGATGCAAAAAGACGGATTATGGCACAAAAGAGCGAGGAGTTTTTTGTGAGTAATTCCGATTTTGTTATACAAAATGAAGATGAAAGCGATTTAGAAAAACAATCACGCAATATTTTATCACAAATGCTTGATAAAAAGGAGATTTAATGGGTAAATTTATAAAAATACTGTTGTTCATAGCAATGATAGCCCTGCTTGTAAAAGGCACTTTTACAGGTGTGCAGACAGGTCAGAAGATATTATATCCGCTTGCGTATGAGGATTTAATAACCAAATATGCAAACGAAAACAATCTTGACCCGTTTCTTGTTATGGGCGTTATAAGAACAGAGAGCGATTTTGTTCCCGAGGCGCACTCAGGCTTTGCGGGCGGTCTTATGCAGTTAACAGAAGAAACTGCTACGTGGATGGCAGAGCATATGGGTATTAGCGTGCATAATTATATGGACCCCGAAAGCAATATAATGCTTGGGTGTCATTACCTGAGATTTTTAATTGATAATTACTCGGGTGTGGTAGATACTGCACTTGCGGCATATAACGGAGGTATGGGAAATGTTTCGGAGTGGCTGCAAAATCCCAATTACAGCGACGACGGTAAAACACTAAAATACATACCGTTTACCGAAACAAGAAATTACGTTATAAGAGTAAACGAGGCAAAAATACATTATCGCGATAATATAGAATCAATAAGGGCAGTGAATGCGCTTAACGAGAATACACAAAAACAATAGAAAGGACGTGAGGATATGTCAAAAATCATCACAATAGGCAGACAATTCGGTAGTGGCGGACGAGCGATGGGAGAGATAATTGCAAAAGAGTTAAACATTCCGCTATACGATAAAGAGCTTGTGGAGCTGGCGGCAAAAAAAAGCGACGTCAGTCTTGAGGCTATAAAGGAAATAGATGAAAGAGCAACTAACAGTTTGTTGTATTCAGTAGTTATGGGCAGTTGGGGAACAAGAGGAATTAATGTACCTTTGTATTACGAAATGCCGCTTAACGATAAGCTTTTTGTTGCGCAGTCAAAGGTAATAAAGGAGCTTGCCGATAAGGGCGATTGTATATTGGTGGGAAGATGTGCCGACTACGTTTTAGCAGAAACTGACCACGACGTATTAAGTGTGTTTGTGTATGCTCCTATAGACACCAAGATAGAATTTGCGGTTAATAATCTTGGTGTAGCACGCGAAAAGGCAAAGGACACCCTGCAAAAGAAGGATAAGCAAAGAAGAACTTATTACGACTACTACACAAACAAAAAGTGGGGAAACATTGCCTCGTATGATTTGTGCGTTAATGTTGGCAAGTTCGGACTTGAAAAGGCAGCAAAGTTAGTAATAGAAGCATATCGGGGCTAATGCTTTTTGCGCATAACACACCAACCCCACCGCTCGACGTACCCTCGTACGACTTCGGGTGTGTTTAGCGCGTTCTGCATCAAAAATCATACGCCCGTGGGCTAATGCTTTTTGTGCATAAATGATACCCCTACGGATATGATAACAAAAACATCGTAGGGTTCGGCGTTTACGACGAACCGCAAAAGCCCTTCCGTAATAACGTGAAAACATTAAAGAAAGGATTTTTCGTATAATGGAAATTATAAAAAGCATAATTTTGGGAATTGTTCAGGGAATTACCGAGTGGCTGCCCGTAAGCAGTACGGGGCATATGATATTGGTTGACCAGTTTATGAACTTTATGTCTCACAACAAAGACTTTAAGGATTTGTTTTTGGTGGTAATACAGTTCGGCTCAATTTTAGCGGTTGTAACAATGTATTTTCATAAGCTTAATCCCTTCTCGCCAAAGAAAAGCGTGCAGGAGAAAAAAGACACGTGGACAATGTGGTTTAAAGTGCTTGTGGGTTGTATTCCTGCGGCAATTATAGGCTTATTGTTTGATGATATAATCGATACATACCTGTATAAATCTTACGTTGTTGCCACAATGCTTATAGTTTACGGAATAGCATTTATCATAATCGAAAACCGTAAAAAGACACCTAAATTTGAGGATATTGGTGCACTTAGTTATAAAACGGCCGCACTTATTGGTGTGTTTCAGGTGCTTGCACTTGTGCCTGGTACGTCAAGAAGCGGTGCAACCATTCTTGGTGCGGTGATACTTGGTACAAGCAGATTTGTGGCGGCGGAATTCTCGTTCTTTTTAGCAGTGCCCGTTATGCTTGGTGCGAGCGCATTAAAGATAGTAAAGTATTTTATGGAATTCGGAATGTTTGGCACAGAGGAGTTGTATCTTTTGCTGATAGGTATGGCGGTGGCATATATAGTGTCAGTTCTGGCAATAAAGTTCCTTATGGAATATATCCGTAAAAACGATTTTAAAGCATTTGGATATTACAGAATTGTGCTGGGAGTTCTCATAATATTGTATTTTGCAATATCGGGTGCTGCAGTGGTGTAAGGGGAGTTATGGAATTACCAAAACGAAAACCCACAAGATTAAAAGAATATGATTATTCTACACCAGGTGCGTATTTTATTACGATATGTGTAAAAGATAGAAAACAATTGTTATCTAAAATAATCGTAGGGGACGGCGTCCTCGACGTCCCGCAAAACATATTAACCCAATATGGTAGAATAGCAGATAAACACATAAACCATATGAATGATTTTTATGAAAATATTTCTGTTGATAAATATGTAATTATGCCAAATCATATTCATTTATTAATTAAGATAACAGAAACACAAAATCAAATCGGGACGTCGAGGACGCCGTCCCCTACAAATTCAATTATAGCAAAATTTATATCAACATTTAAACGGTTTTGCAACAGAGAATTTGGTGAAAATATATGGCAGAGATTATCTAATGACCATATTATCCGTGGTGAAAAGGACTACCAAAAAATATGGGAATATATTGATACAAACGTAATAAGATGGGAACAGGATTGTTTTTATAATAATTAAGGTCGTAGTCATTGACTACGACCTTTTTGTTATTTTGCACTTTTTAATAATCCCTCTAATTCCTCGCGTGAAAATTTATATTTATTATCGCAAAAATGGCACGTGAGTTCTGCCTCACCCTGCTCTTTTATAATATCCTCAATTTCCTTTGCACCGATTGACACAAGTGCTTCTTCCATTCGCTCCTTTGAGCATTTACATTCATACTTAGGAGTAACAAAGTTGTTATCCATCAGCATATCAAAGCCCTCAGTTACTGTAAAGAGTAAATCCTCGGCGGTTGTACCGTCTTTTATAAGCTTTGTTACAGGCGGTAGCTTTGCAAGTGTTTCTTCAAGCTTTTTCGCCATTTCGTCGGTTGAGCCGGGAAGCATCTGTATCATAAATCCGCCCGAGGCAATAACAGTGTTATCCACGTCAACAAGCACACCAAGACCAACTGCGGTCGGTATCTGCTCCGATTGTGAGTAATAATACGAAATATCCTCGGCAATCTCGCCCGAAACAAGCGGAACCTGACCGATATATGGCTCCTTTAAACCTAAATCACGAATAACCGTTAAAAAGCCCTCGCCTACTGCACCGCCCACGTCGAGCTTACCTTTGTCATTAAGCGGACGTTGTATACACGGATTTCCTACATAGCCGCGCACTCTGCTTTGCGCGTCGGAAACCGCAACTACTGTCCCGATGGGTCCGTCGCCCTTTATCTGCATTGTAAGTGTGTCCGTTTCATTTTTGAGTGTCGCACCCATAAGCGCTGCGCCTGTAAGGAGTCTGCCAAGTGCCGCAGTTGCAACGGGGTATGTGTTGTGTATACGCACTGCCTCGTTTGCCATATCTGTTGTTGTGGCGGCAAGTACACGGATTGAACCGTCCATACTTGTGCCTCTTACCAAAGTATCCATCTTTTATCCTTTCAAAAAACTATTTCTTTCTTATTATATCCACTGCGTCTTTAACAGTTGTAACACCCAAAGCCGCAAAATCTTTTGGTGTTTTTATGCCCTTTAGCGAGGCTTTTGGAACAATCGCCGACTTAAAGCCAAGCTTTGCCGCCTCGTTAAGACGCTTTTCCAGATTAGACACAGAGCGTAGCTCACCGCCAAGACCGACCTCGCCTATAAATATCATATCAGGCGGAAGTGATGAGTCCATCTGTCCTGTTGCTATTGCAACGCAGATACCGAGGTCTGCGGCACGCTCGTCTATCCTTAAGCCGCCCGTAACATTAACGTATATATCCGAATTTGACAAATTCATTCTTGCGCGCTTTTCCAAAACTGCAATCAAAAGCAGAACGCGGTTTATATCAATTCCGTTGGACATTCTTCTGGGATTACCAAACCCCGTTGGAGTTACAAGCGCCTGAATTTGCGCCAATACACCGCGCGTTCCCTCCATAGTACACACTATTGCACTGCCCGAGGTATCGTTTTCTCTGCCCTCTAAAAGTGTCGCGGAGGGGTTTTCTACCTCGCAAAGACCAACATCGCGCATTTCGAAAACACCAATTTCGTTTGTTGAGCCAAAACGGTTTTTAACCGCCCTTAAAATCCTGAACGCGTTTTGCTTGTCGCCCTCAAAATAGAGAACGCAGTCCACCATATGCTCAAGCACTCTCGGACCTGCAAGCGCACCGTCTTTTGTAACGTGTCCCACAATAAACATCGAAATACCGTTGTTTTTTGCAATCTTCATAAACGCGTTGGTAGCCTCTCTTACCTGAGGCACGCTGCCCGAAGCCGACGAGATTTCGGAGTGATTCATCGTCTGTATTGAGTCGATTATTACTATATCAGGCTTTTCGGATAAAATGCACTCAATAACCCTCTCAACGTCAGTTTCGGTTATGAGATACAAATTCTCGTTATTTACACCAAGTCTTTCGGCACGGATTTTGATTTGTCCCTCGCTTTCCTCGCCGCTTACGTAGAGGATTTTTTTGTCGCCATCTAAACTTTCGCAAATCTGCAAAAGGAGTGTGGACTTACCAATTCCGGGGTCGCCGCCCACTAAAATCAAAGACCCTTGCACAATACCGCCGCCAAGAACTCTGTCAAGCTCACCAATGCCTGTTTTGTGGCGTTTTTCAAAGCCTGGCTTTATCTCTCGGATTTTTTGCGGTTGCCTTATGTCGCCTGCTATGGATTTTACACGCGACGATGTGGCGGCAGTTTTCTTTTCTGCCGCCACAAGAGTTTCTTCTAAAGTATTCCATTGGTTGCACGATGGGCACTTACCAAGCCATTTTGGTGTCTGGTAGCCACATTCAGAGCAAATATAAGTTGTTTTAGTTTTCAATTTCTATAACCTCAAGAACTAATCGAGCATTACTGCGCCTTGCATTGCTGAAGAAACAAGCTTTGAATATCTTCTTAAATAGCCTGTTTTAATCTTTGGCTCGTTAGGAGTCCATCCCTCTTTACGTTTTGCCATTTCCTCGTCGGAAACCATAACGTTTAAGATTCCCTTTTCTATATCAATTTCTATTATATCGCCATCTTTAACGAATGCGATAGCGCCGCCCTCAACTGCCTCGGGTGAAACGTGGCCTATTGCCGCGCCTCTTGTTGCACCGCTAAAACGTCCGTCTGTGATAAGCGCAACGTCTTTATCTAGTCCCATACCGCATATTGCAGAGGTTGGAGAGAGCATTTCTCTCATACCGGGACCACCCTTTGGTCCTTCGTAGCGGATAACAACAACGTCGCCCTTTACAATCTTTCCCTTGTAGATTGCGTCTATTGCCTCGTCCTCGCTGTCAAATACCTTGGCAGGACCCTGGTGCTGAAGCATTTCTTTTGCAACTGCACTTCTCTTAACAACCGAACCATCACGCGCTAAAGTACCCTTTAGTACTGCAATTCCGCCTGTTTGTGAATATGGGTTGTCTATGGGTCTGATTACCTCGTAATTTTTAACAGGGCAGTTTGCTATGTTTTCGCCAAGAGTTTTACCCGTTACGGTGATAGTATCAAGCTTTAGCAAATTCTTCTTGGAAAGCTCGTTCATAAGTGCCTGAACACCGCCTGCGGCATACAAATCCTGAACGTGATGCTCGCCTGCAGGTGCAAGATGGCAAAGGTTTGGAGTTTCGTCAGAAATCTGATTTGCGAAATCGAGCGAAATCGGTGCTTTTGCCTCGTATGCAATAGCAGGAAGATGAAGCATTGAATTTGTACTGCAACCCAAAGCCATATCAACACGTAATGCATTGTATAAAGAATCGGGAGTTATAATATCACGCGGCTTTATATCCTTTTCCAATAGCTCCATAATCTTCATACCTGCTTGCTTTGCAAGACGAATTCTCTCGGAGTATACTGCAGGAATTGTACCATTTCCGGGAAGTGCCATACCAAGCACCTCGCAAAGACAGTTCATTGAGTTTGCAGTAAACATACCGCTGCAAGAGCCACAGGTAGGACAAGCGGCTTCCTCTAATTCGCATAGCTTTTGCTCGTCGATTGTACCTGCCTTAAACGCACCAACTGCCTCAAAAGCAGTGTTCAAATCTCTGTCCTTACCGTCGAAGTTCATCGAAAGCATTGGACCGCCCGAAACTATAATAGCGGGAATATTAAGTCTTGACGCGGCAATAAGCATACCTGGAACAATCTTGTCGCAGTTTGGAATAAGTACAAGTGCGTCAAGTCCGTGAGCAATAGTCATCGACTCAACAGAGTCGGCAATAAGCTCACGTGATGCAAGTGAATATTTCATTCCCTTGTGTCCCATCGCAATACCGTCGCACACACCAATTGCGGGGAACTCCAAAGGTGTTCCGCCACCTATTCTTACGCCTGCTTTTACTGCCTCGGCAATTTTATCAAGATGAATATGTCCCGGGATAATTTCATTTTTTGAGCTTACCACACCAATCAGGGGGCGCTTGATTTCCTCGTCAGTCAAACCCGACGCCTTAAGAAGCGAACGGTGCGGAGTTTTTTCTATTCCTTTTTTTACTATATCACTGTACATTTTATCTTCCTCCTCATATGAATAAGTTAAGTAATATATTATTGTTATATAAATATTTCACAATCACACTGTCATGAATAGAGAGCACTGCAAAATTAATGCCAAGAACTGATATAAGAGAAAGCAAAACCATCGAAATTATAAAGGCATTAAGAATACCTATTACAGTGCCCGTGAGCTTGTTAACACCCGAGATTACAGGCAGTTTCGAAAGCAGGTCTACCACTATAAACACAACACTCAAAAGAAGACGTATTGCTATAATGAGTATAATGTACGAAAGTGCGCGCGCTATAATATCCGAAAGAGCGCTTACCGCGTCGCCTGCCACGTCGGTTATAAGGTTTTGCCCAACAAAAGCAAAGCTTTCTATTCCCTTTTGGGAGATTTTTGAGAATATGCTATCCCTTAATGATATGTACAAAGACGTGTTGGAGATAATCTCGCAAACGGGCTCTGCCATCATCTTTACAAGTATGATGGTCAGAATCCACGCGCCTATGCCCCATATTGACCTTATAAGTCCTTTTTTTGCGCCAAGATATGCACCTATGGCAAGAATAGCAATAAATATAATATCAATTATCATTTCATCACCACAATTTCTAAACTATTTGAATGTACAACTGCAAATGTATCGGAATCTATAAGATACAGATTTTGTATATCCATTGTTGCAGTGTACAGACGGATTGTTGAGCTTGAGCCCTTTCTTAAAAGAATGTCTCTTCCGCTGTTGTAAATAAGCGCGTTGTCCTTTATGGCAAGAGAGCTCGATAGCTCCTCGGTTGTAAGCTCGTGTTTTATTGAGCCTTTTTTGTTGTAGGTCTGCACGATGGGCAGATTATCGCTATCAAAGAGAATTGCCTTGTTTCCGTCATCATCGTGAGCGTAATGCGCAATATTAACCTTGTTGTAGCGTCTGTCGGCAATAACACGACCCGATGAGGTCATACAAATCATAGAGTTGTCGCCATAGCCTGTTATTGTATCTCCGTAATAGCCTATATCAAAAATAATGGTATCGTCAAAGCGGATTGCCGAGGTTGACTCCTCTTTTGTAATATCAAAGGTACGGATTATTGAATACACCTCCTCGTCGGTATTGACAAGACCTACCGCAACACGTCTTGTTGCAGAGGAAATATCGGCGCACAGAACGTTGTTTTGTCCCGATGACCATACAAAAACCTCTTTACCGTAGCGGTTATATACATTTACCCCGCCCTTGTAGCCGCTTTTATCCACCACAAGAACCGTGTCTCCGTTTGATGAAACATTTGCGCTTATTATTTTCGCATTTGAGGTTGTCTCAAAAAGACATTCCATTCCGTTATAGAGTAAGAATTTGTTACCGCCATTTTCCGCAACAAGAATGTAGTTGCCCTCGCATTTTACAATGGGTATAGATACGGGTGTCTCTATTTCCCATTCAATTTCTCCGTTTTTGTTTATATAGCTAAGACTGTTTGCCCTGCCGCATACTATACCCTTGTCGTATGTGTCAAACGAGCCCTCGCTCGCACCCTCAAACGGTACAAGCACGCTTCTTTTTACGTCAAAAACGTATTTATTTTCTGTTTCTTTTCCGCTTCCGAAGTCGACCTCTTTGTTTACTCTGTTTACGGTTATGTTACCGTTATCGCCCGAGATGACCCTTTGGTCGTTGGCGATTTCCTCGTCGCTTATTTCTTGTAAAAACAAAGCAGGCATAATATGTGCGAGATTTCTTCGGAAGTTATTTTTGTAATCCTTAACAAAGTCGAGTGTGCTTGCCACAGACAAGGCACTCACAAGAACAGCAATTCCCAATACCCACAAAATTGTTTTCATAACCGTCTTTTTGCTTGGGAGAGTTCTCTTTTTGGGAGCTTCTTCTTCGACATCGGCGGTTTTTGACATTTCGTATCTGTCGAGCTCTTCCTCCTCCTCTTTGGTTAATCCTGTTTGAATAACTGTTTCATCTTCTATATTCTGAGGCTCAAACTCGGGAGCTGATACGTCCTCTTTTGTGTCCTCGTCGGAGGAATATATTATTAAATCATCAAACTCTTTATCGTCGTTATTCAATATAAAAAACCTCCTTCATAAAAAGTCCCTGCGGCGGTGCAGTTATGCCTGCACGTGTTCTGTCGCATGATAGTATAATATCACCAATGCTATCGGCGTCAATTTTAGAGCCGCCCACATAAACGAGTGTACCTGTTATTATACGCACCATATTATATAAAAATCCGTTCCCCGTAACAGATACGGTTATAATATCACCGTCTTTTTGTACGTCAAGGTCAAAAATTGTGCGCACGGTTGTCTTTGCACTGAAGCCCGCGGCAACAAACGCCTTAAAATCGTGCTCGCCAACAAAGTATTTTGCCCCCTTTTGCATTTTTTGTATATCAAGGGGATATTTGTAGTGCCACGCGTAGTTTCGTAAAAACGCGTCGGCAGTTGGTGCATTGTGTATTTTATAGATATATGTTTTTTTGATTGCGCTTTTTTTTGCGTGGAATTCATCACTCACCAATTCCGATTTAAGACAACGTATATCGTAGGGGAGTTGCGAATTCAGCGCATTTGCAAAGTTTTGGGGTGCGATTTTTGAGCTTGTGCTAAAGTTTGCCACAAAGTTCAGAGCATGAACGCCTGCGTCTGTTCTTCCGCAGCCTACAACGTGAATTTCCTCGCCCGTAATTTTGGAAAGAGAGCTCTCTAAAAGCTCCTGAACAGTAATTCCGTTAGGCTGAATCTGGTACCCGTGATAGTTTGTACCGTCATATTGTATTGTAAGCTTAATATTCATACCAATACCCCGTTATAAATGAATAATCCGAGCAAGAAAACCCTTGCAATTCATTACCCTCTATTATAGCATATCAGCGCGTCTTTTGCAACAGTTTTTAGTAAAAATATTGTAAAGCAAAGAGGGTGCTCTGTATAATTTGATATTGTGAGTTTTAAATCCGTAGGATTTATCTGTTTGAGCAATAGAATTATACGGAGTGCTCCCTTTGCTTGCATATAATTCGACAAAGGTTGTCATAAAACATCAAAGGGTTTGTCTAACAAAAAAGCAAAATATACTGTAGGGGACTTTGTATTTAGCACAGACTGTGTAATCATCTGTGCACATTAAGAAAGGAGTATTTTTGTTATGGAAATTGAACTGTTAAACCGTCATAAAATGATGGTTGTACGGGTGTCGGGTGAGATAGACCACCACATTGCAAACACACTACGTAACGAAATAGACAGAGTACTTATGAAAAGCGGAGTAATTAACATTGCCTTTGATTTTAGTAAGGTAACGTTTATGGACTCATCGGGAATTGGTGTAATTATGGGCAGATACCGAAAAATAAACTCACTTGGCGGTCGCATAATCATTTTTGGTATGAATCAGAATATAAAACGGTTAATCGAGATGGCAAACTTAAAAAGCATTGCGCATATAGCGGACAAGCTCGAAGATGTTATTGAGGAGGTAAGAAACTAATGGTTACAAACAAAATGAAAGTGGAGTTTTTATCAAAATCCGACAACGAGTGTTTTGCAAGACTTGTTATTGCGGCTTTTGTTTTAGAATGCGACCCCACGTTAGAGGAGTTAAACGACATAAAAACCGCAGTTTCGGAGGCGGTAACAAACGCCATAATTCACGGTTACAATTCACAAACACATAAAACAGTAGTAATGGAGGGCGAAATAGAGGAGAGAACTCTCACTATAAAAATCACCGACCACGGACAGGGTATAGCGGACATAGAAAAGGCGCGTGAGCCGATGTATACTTCCAAACCCACAGAGGAGAGGTCTGGTCTTGGCTTTACAATAATGGAATCGTTTATGGATAAGGTAGAAGTAAAAAGCGCAGTAGGCGAGGGCACACAGGTTACTCTTATAAAGCACATAGGTGAGTAAAATGAGAGATAACAGTGCACTTTTAGAAAGGGTACGTGAAGGGGACAAAGCAGCAAAGGATAGACTTATAGAAGAAAATATGGGACTTGTTCACAGTGTGGTGAACAGATACTCAAACAGAGGCTACGAAAGAGAGGACTTAACGCAGATAGGAGTAATAGGACTTATAAAAGCGGTGGACAAGTTCAACTTAGATTTTGGTGTGCAGTTTTCTACATATGCAGTGCCTATGATAATGGGCGAAATAAAGCGGTTTTTAAGAGATGACGGAGCAATAAAAATAAGCAGAAGTGTAAAAGAAATTGCACTAAAAGGCTACCGTGCACGCGAGATGCTGCAAAAGACGCTAAACCGCGAGCCAACCATAAACGAAATCGCAAAAAAATGCGAAATTGAAGCATCCACGCTTGCCGAGGCATTTGAGGCCTCATCTCCGCCGCAGTCTATTTATGAGAGCTATCATCAGGATAACAAGGAGGTACACCTCATAGACACCATAGGGGGCGAAAGCTGTGAGGAGGAGATAATAGACAGAGTTATGATTTCGAATATTCTAAGCGCCCTTAAGCCTCGTGAGCGGCAAATTCTGATTTTGAGATACCTAAAAGGAAAAACACAAGCTGAGGTTGCCGAGGTCATAGGCGTGTCGCAGGTGCAGATTTCGAGGATAGAAAAAAAGGTGATAGAGGACATTCGAAAAAAGTGGGAAAATTAACTCTTTTTTGCAAGAATTGTGTTGAATTAAAAAGATTTGTGTGATATAATGAGTTTGCGCAACGCCAATTTATTAAAATATTAATATCTGGAGGGAAACACATAATGAAAAAAAGAATTATGAGTTTACTGATTGCATTGTGTATGGCAACATCAATAATTATCATTCCAAATACGGCAATGGCAGCTACATATGGAAATTTGACTTATACAATATCAAACGACGAGGTAACAATCACAGGTTGTAATACATCTGCAAGCGGAGAACTAGAAATTCCTCAAACCATTGAGGGGTACCCTGTAACAAGTATCGCCAACTATGCATTTGAGGGTTATGCTCCCTTGACAAGTATAACAATCCCTGATAGTGTAACAAGTATTGGGAGATGTGCGTTTAGTGGTTGCTTCAGCCTGGAAAGCATAACAATCTTAGGTAGTATAGCAAGTATTGAGGATGGTACGTTTGCCGATTGCTTTAGTCTGACAAGCATAACAATCCCTGACAGTGTAACAAGCATTGGGGCAGAAGCCTTTGGTTGTTGTGAAAACTTGACAAGCATAACAATCCCCAAGAATGTAACAAGCATTGGGGAAACAGCATTTCTTTATTGCTCCAACCTGAAGAGCATAACGATGTTTGACAGTTTAAAAAGTATTGGGGACTTTGCATTTTATTCTTGCGATAACTTGACAGATGTGTATTATACAGGAAGTGAAGAAGACAGGAGTAAGATATTAATCAGTGGAGGCAATGATTGTTTAATATATGCAACAATACATTACAATCATGGAATTTTTGATAAATTATTTTCCGGCAGTGCATATGATTATAATCATTCATTGGCACGTTTAACCTTTGATTTTGTGGAAGCAGGATTTTCTGCAACTACTGATGATTTTGCAAAGGGCGGAAGTGATACAAGCTCTATAGCAAAAAAGAGATATGCAAATATTAAAAACAAATATGACGAATATGGTTTTACAACTAATCAAAAATTTTATAATTATGGAATCGCACTGACCGATACTTCTGACAAGGCTGCATATTCAATAGCAAGCAGAGATATAATGGTAAATGGCAAAACTAAAAAGCTTGTTGCATTGGTTGTTCGTGGTGGAAAATACGGCGGTGAATGGGTAAGCAATTTTAATGTAGGAAGAGATTCCACATATTCACAAGGCTTTAAAAAACCTGCTGATGATATAACCGAAAAACTAAAAAGCTATATATCTGCTTACAAATCAAAGGATGTTGTTTTGTGGATGACAGGTTATAGCCGAGGTGCTGCCATAGCTAATCTTGTTGCTGCCAATATGGTAGATTATTCCCAAAAATGTTCATGCCTTAATTCTGAAAACATTTTTACATATACATTTGCAACACCAAGACCGGTGCATGTGAAAAATGCCAATGCAGCAAATGAAAAATACAATAATATATTTAATATTGTAAATGCTGCAGATGCTGTACCATATGTGTTATTATCTGATTGGGGTTTTGGCAGGTATGGAATAACAAAGACAATTATTTCAAATGCTCCCACACAGGTAAAGTCTCACTATAAGGAAATCACAGGAAACACATATTCTATTTCGCAGGATCAACGAAGTGCGGTGTCTAATCTTGTAAAACTGCTTTCTAATCTTGCAGACTCAAAGCAGGAATTCAGTAACAAATATGCTGAGCCGATTAAGGATATCGTACATTGGCTGATGGTTGATAAGGAAGCAAATGAAAATGCATCTTTGATAGAGTATGCAACTACTAAATATGCATCCGGCGATGTTGTTAGATGTTATCAGTATGCATCAGGGGATGTTGAGGCGTATAAGAGGGTGTTAAAAAAAGCCGGAATAAACGACGAATATATCAAACTAATAAAAGAAATTGGTACAATTCTGGAGTTGAACGGCATTTCGGTTGATGAATTTTTTGATGATTTAACCGGTAATAATGCATTGTCTTTATTGAAATCTGTTTTAAGGATAATATCCTCCGTTTCTTCTTTAAATGGACAATTTGCCGGACTCGGTGCTGTACATGAGCCGGACACATATCGAGCGTGGTTGTTTGGATTAGATGACCCTGAAAAAATTTATATAACATCAAAATCAGCCGGCGAAGTTTTTAATGAAAATGCCAACAAATACAAAAAACAATTAATCCAATGCCCAGTAGATGTTGAAATAACAGATGCAGATGGTAATGTTGTTGTTTCGGTTGTAAATCATGAGATTTTAATTGACGAGCTTCCGGTTGTTGTGGTTGATGACAAAATAAAAATTTTCTATTATGATAACTTTGAGGATTACGACGTAAAAATTACTGCTTATGAAGAAGGCGAAGTAAACTACTACGTTTCTGAATATGCAGTAGGAGCAGAAGAAACAAAACGAGTTTGCTACAACAATATTGAAGTTTGCGCCAATGAGACACTCACAGGTACAGTGAATGATGAAATTGATACAGATGTTGCAAATTATGACCTGATATTATCAGAGAATACAATCAGCAACACGGAGGTCCTTGCTAATGAAGAACTTGAAAACCTATCAGTTACAATAACCAGTGAGGGAAGTGGTGTGGCTGCAGATATTACAGAAGCTTCAAAAGGGGATTATGTTACGGTTAATGCAGAGCCTTTTGCGGGTGCAGAGTTTATTGGCTGGTATGACGGAGAAGTGTACTTATCAGAAAACGCGGAATATAGCTTTGTAATAGAAGAAAGCAGATCACTAATAGCAAAATTTACAGTAACAGATGCAGAAATTTCTGATGTTAGTGTGCCGAAAATTGAAGATAGAGTTATTTCAAGCAGCGCTACAATAACTGCAAACGAAGAGGTTGAAGGTGTTTTAGTATTTAATGCCTATGCGGGGGACACACATGTTACTGAATATAGGTGCAATGTATCGATGAGTGCAGGTGAAACAGAGACATTTGAATCACAGTTTGATGAAGACGGGGCTATCAATCGTATCACTGCCTGCTTGTATAATAATAGCGGAGTTGCAAAAACTGCTGAGCTTTCGGTTTGTGTTGTGAGAGATTTACTAACAGGAGAAAATGATGAATATAAATATATTATATACCCTGATGACACAGTTGAAATTACTCAGATAAAGGCTATGGTGGGTGAAACATTTGAAATTCCGACAGTAATTGATGGTTATACAGTCTTTGCATTAGGTGAAAATCTATTTAAAGACAACGTAGATATTAAAGAAGTTACCGTTCCTGACACAGTTTCTTTAATCAGAACATCTGCATTTTTGGGTTGCGAAAATCTTGGGTGGATAAATTTTAAAGGAAGCATGGAGGAATGGAATTGCATGACTTTAATAGGCGACGATGCATTGCCCGAAACTGTATCCATTGCAACAAGCATCACAGAAAATCCCGCAAGTATACATTCTATTGACTTTACAAATGAAAATGAGAAAGAAATTGCAAGAGTTAATTTTGATTATGTAAAAGAAAAAGCAAAGGTGTATTTTGTGCTTTATGATACCAATGGAGAAATGACATCTATCAAAGCAGGTGACGTATTTGCCACAGATAAAACAGCCGGTTTTGAACTTGGTTCAGAGGACGATATCGAAAATTCTTTAATAAAAGTATTTTGCTGGAGCGAAACCGGCAATTTAAAGCCACTATCTAAGGTGTTTAAATATAATGAGTAAAGTAAACGCAACTGCACTAACTACAATTAACAGAGGGAATTATTATGAAAATTTACAATGCAAATGTATTATGTGATGACTTTAAATTCAGAATGGCATCGGTAGAGTTCGAAAACGGTATCTTTACCAAGATTGATGAAGCCAACACAGGTGGCGACATCGACGCTGATGGAAAATACATAGTTCCTGGCTTTATTGATACACATATGCACTCGGCAATGGGAACAACCTTTATAGATTTCCACGAAAAAACAAACGACATTATTTTCGGAGTAGAAGCACAGTATGGTACAACCACACTTTGTCCTGCAATTTCGGCAGCACCAACCGAGAAAATGATACGTTGTATGAAAAATCTCATAAGCTATAAAAGAGGCGAAAATCAGGCAAGATGTATGGGTATTCACCTTGAGGGTCCGTACTTTGCAGTTGAGTACAAGGGCGCACACCTGCCCAAAAACATAAGAAAGCCAACCCTAGAAGAAACCAAAACTCTCATAAAAGAGGGCGAGGGTATGGTAAAAATAATAACAATGGCACCTGAGCTTGAGGGCGCAGAGGAAACAATAAAATATTTAAGAGAAAACGATGTTATTGTGTCCATAGGTCATACAAATGCCACTTTTGAGGAAGCAATAAAGGGCGCAGATATGGGTGCAACACAGTCAACCCACACATTTAATGCTATGACAGGTCTTAACCACCGCAAGCCCGGTGTTGTGGGTGCAGTTCTTGGCGACGACAGAATAAAGTGCGAATTTATATGCGACTTTTTCCACGTATCAAAGGATGTTATAAAGCTTGCCTATAAGCTAAAGGGCGACGACAGAATAAATATGATTACCGACAGTGAGCTTGGCACAGGTATGCCTGATGGCGAATTTATGGTAAACGGAAGAAAGATTATTGTTAAAAATAAAGAAACCTACACCGAAGACGGAACAATAGCAGGCGGAACAAGCTTTTTGATAGACGGAGTAAGAAACCTTGTTTCTATTGGAATTCCTTTAGAGAGCGCAGTAAAAATGGCGTCCATAAACCCTGCAAAGACACTCGGTGCAGACGACAAAATAGGAAGTATTAAAGAGGGCAAATGGGCAGACTTTGTTGTTCTTGATAAGGAATTGAACATTTGTGATGTATATATAAACGGTAAAAAAATCTCAATGTAGGGGAGTCTTTATAAAATTGCCCATCTTACCATTTTCAAAAGCTCGGAGTATCAACATACGCCGTCGCTTTTTCAAACGGCAATCTGAACAATTTTCTTAAAGACTCTTTTACGGAACAAATTGCACATCTCACCGTTTTAGATTGTAGGGAACGGGCTTGCTCGTTCCGCAAAACAAACGAAAGACCTTAATGGGCGACCACAAGCGAGCGCCCCTACAGAAATTGCAAAACCCACCGCAACAACAGGCAGAAAAGGAAAGGAACAACAAAATGAAAAAATTTGAACTTGATATGACAAAAGGGTCAATCTTCAAAAACACAATCCTTTTTGCCATACCGCTTATGCTCACAAGTATTTTACAGCTCTTATACAATGCGGCAGACCTCATAGTAGTAAGCCGATTTGCCGGCTCCAACGCAATGGCATCGGTGGGCGCAACTGCATCAATCACAAATCTGATTTTAAATGTATCCATCGGACTTTCGGTGGGTGGCGGCGTGGTTGTTGCACGTAAATTCGGCGAAAAAGACGAAAAAGGAATGCACAGGGCGGTGCACACTGCAATTCTTCTTGCCGTAATTATGGGTGTTGTAAGTTGTATTGCGGGATTGGTTTTCAGCAGACCGCTTCTTATATTAACGGGCGCACCCGAGGGCGAGGTTTTAGACGGTGCAGAGTTATATATGAAGATTATATTCTTAGGTGTGCCGGCTTCTGTTGTATTTAACTTTGCTGCAGCCATTTTGAGAGCACTTGGCGACACCAAACGACCGTTGTATATTTTAGGACTCACAGGAATAGTAAATGTTATTTTAAATCTTGTTCTTGTAATAGTTTTTCATATGGATGTTGCTGGTGTTGCAATAGGCACAATCGTTGCAAACTACCTTTCGGCAATAGCGGTGCTTGTGATTTTTGTCCGTTCAAAAGAGTCATACAAATTAGAATTTAAAAAGCTTAGAATTTACAAACGTGAGCTTGCAACCATTATTAAAATAGGCTTACCTGCGGGAATACAAGGCTCACTTTTCTCACTTTCAAACACAGTTATCCAATCAGCCATAAACTCGTTTGGTGCAGCGGCTATTGCGGCAAGTGCGGCAAGTGTCAACATCGAAAGCTTTTTGTATGTTTCCCTTAATGCATTTTATCAGACGGTGCTTACCTCGGTAAGCCAGAATTACGGAGCGTGCAATAAGGAGCGTATCAACAAATCAATATATGTAACAATGTTGTGCGCGGTTGTTGTGGGTGTTGTTCTGGGTTTGATTTGTGTTATATTCTCAAAACAGCTTGTTGGAATATACATTACAGACTCACCGCAGGCATTTAAACTTGGAGAGGAAAGAGTAAGACTTGTATGTGCAACGTATTTTATTCTTGGGGTTATGGAAGTGCTCACGGGTGCACTGAGGGGACTTGGTTGTTCAACCATTACCGCAATAAGCACATTCTTTGGTGTTTGCGGAGTACGAATTTTTTGGGCAGCAGCGCTGCTCCCGATGTACCGAAGTCTGAACTTCCTGTTCATATGTCTGCCTGTTTCGTGGCTTATCGTAAGCATTTTACACTTTATAACTCTGCTTATTATAAAACCGCGCGTATTCAGGAAAATGAAAAACAACTAAGAAAACAATCTGGATAGAAACTCATTTTTAATGTACATTATATAGGAAGAAACTACGGAGGAAACAATGATAGCAATAATAGATTACGGTGCGGGAAATCTGCACAGTGTAAAGAATGCGCTCGACTTTTTGGGTGCACAAAGTATTATAACGGGCGACAAAGACACAATTCTTGGTGCAGACAAGGTAATATTGCCGGGAGTTGGCTCGTTTGGCGATGCAATGGCGTCTCTGACAAAAAGCGGTCTTGACGAGGTCGTAAAAGAGGTTGCAAAAAAAGGTACACCGCTTTTGGGTGTTTGTTTGGGTCTTCAGCTTCTTTTTGAGGAGAGCGAAGAAACACCAGGTGTAAAAGGTCTTGGTATTTTCAAAGGCAAATCGGTACGAATACCCGATACGGGCCTTAAAATTCCGCATATGGGCTGGAACAATATCACCATCACAAAGGATAGCAAAATTCTGGGCAGTACACAAAACGCCCCGTATGTCTATTTTGTTCATTCATATTATATCGAGACTCCGCAGACGGATATCGTTTCGGCATACACCGAATACGGTGCAAGGCTTGATATTGCAGTGGAAAAGGACAACGTTTTTGCAACGCAGTTCCATCCCGAAAAAAGCTCCGATGCGGGGGCGCAGATTTTAAAAAACTTCATTCAAATGTGAAAGGATAAAAGATACAATGTACGCTAAAAGAATAATCCCCTGCCTCGACGTAAACAACGGTCGTGTTGTAAAGGGTGTAAATTTTGTTAATCTTATAGATGCGGGCGACCCCGTTGAGTGCGCAAAGGTGTACGATAAGGCTGGCGCCGACGAGCTTGTGTTTCTGGATATAACCGCCTCATCGGACGCGCGCGAAACTGTTGTTGACATGGTGGAGGCAGTGGCAAAGAGTGTGTTCATTCCGTTCACCGTCGGCGGCGGAATACGAAGTGTTGAGGACTTTCGAAAAATATTGAACGCGGGTGCCGATAAGGTTTCGGTAAACAGTGCGGCAATCAAAAACCCATCACTCATACAGGAGGCGGCCAGGAAGTTTGGCTCGCAGTGTGTAGTGTGCGCAATTGATGCAAAGCGCAGACCAAACGGAAACGGTTGGACAATATACCTGAATGGCGGCAGAGTCGATACAGGCATTGATGCAATCGAGTGGGCAAAAAAGGTCGAGGAGCTGGGTGCGGGCGAAATACTTCTAACAAGTATGGACTGCGATGGAACAAAAGCAGGCTATGATTTGGAGCTCACCAAAGCAGTGAGTGAGAGCGTATCCATTCCCGTTATAGCTTCGGGCGGCGCAGGAGAGATGGAGCACTTTTTAGATGCGTTCCAAAAAGGAAAGGCGGATGCGGTTTTAGCGGCAAGTCTGTTCCACTTCAAAGAAATCGAAATAATGGAACTAAAAAAATATCTTAGAGAAAATGGCGAAAGCGTAAGAATGTAATTTAAAAGGAGGTATAGAAATGAGCAACAAATTCTATTTGTGTATAGATTTAAAGTCTTTCTATGCCTCTGTTGAGTGCCAAGAGCGAGGCCTCGACCCAATGACAACAAATCTCGTTGTTGCAGACGAGGGCAGAACAGAAAAAACAATATGCCTTGCAGTATCTCCCTCATTAAAATCGTTTGGCATTCCCGGCAGACCAAGACTTTTTGAGGTCATACAAAAAATAAAAGAGGTCAACCATAAAAGAAAAACCGACTCACCCTCAGGAATGCTTGAAGGTGAGTCTTATGATTATAAAGAGATAGCAAAAAATCCCTTGTGTGCAGTTTCGTATATCGTTGCACCGCCGAGAATGGCACACTATATGGAATATAGTACAAAAATACACGCGATATATCTTAAGTATATTGCACCCGAGGATATACATGTCTATTCCATAGACGAAGAATTTATGGATATAACAGGTTATTTAAAAACGTATAACAAAACACCGCGCGAACTTGCAATGACAATAATAAAAGATGTTTTAGCCGAAACGGGAATTACCGCCACTGCAGGCATAGGCACAAATATATATCTTGCTAAAATTGCAATGGATATTGTTGCTAAAAAGAGTGTTGCCGACAAAGACGGTGTACGAATAGCGGAGCTTGACGAAATGTCATACCGCAAAGAGTTGTGGGAGCATAAACCCCTCTCTGATTTCTGGCGCGTAGGACAAGGCTCAGCAAAAAAGCTCGAAGAAAACGGGCTATACACAATGGGCGACGTTGCACGAATGTCGTTGAGCACACAGGGCGAGGACAGGCTCTATAAACTGTTCGGGGTAAATGCCGAGCTTTTAATCGATCATGCGTGGGGTTATGAGCCATGCACCATAGAGGATATTCGCGCGTATCGGCCCGAGAAAAAGAGCATGGGTGCAGGTCAGGTTTTGCACTGCCCGTATACGTTCGAAAAGGCAAAGCTTATTTTAAAAGAAATGACCGAGCTTTTGGTGCTCGATTTGGTCGAAAAACGTCTTGTAACCAATCAGATGGTGATAACCATAGGCTATGATACCGATAATTTAAAAGGCACTAACTCATATAAAGGCGAAATAACCATCGACCGCTACGGAAGAAAAATCCCAAAGCATGCGCACGGAACGGTGAATTTAGAAGAATATACTTCATCAACAAAGCAGATAATGGAGGGCGTTCTTAGCTTGTACGATAAAATTGCAAAAAGGGCATTGCTTGTGCGCAGAGTGAATATTGTTGCCAATAATATAATAGAAGAAAGTGCCATACAACAAAAGCCCACATACGACCAGCTCGATTTATTTGCCGATTATAATAAGGTACAAAAGGACAGAGAAAAAGAAAAAACAAAACTCAAAAAAGAGCGAAATCTGCAAGAGGCGATGATACATATAAAAAACCAATACGGTAAAAATGCAATTTTAAAGGGAATAAATCTTGAGGAAGGCGCAACCACAATAGACCGCAATTCGCAGATAGGAGGGCACAAGGCGTGAGCAGGTATGATGATATTATAAATCTTCCGCACCCCGAGCCAAAAAAGCATACAAGAATGTCGCGTATTGCGCGTGCGGCGCAGTTTGGTGCGTTTAGGGCGCTCACGGGCCACGAGGAAGCAATAGATGAAGTGTCGAGATTAACTGACACCAAAATCGACCTCGATGAATACGAAATAGAAAGAATAAACGAAAAACTTCTTATAATATACGAGTATATTACCACCACACCAAAGGTAACAGTAACGTATTTTGAGCCAGACTCAAAAAAGAGTGGCGGAGCGAGTGTTGTGCATACGGGGCGCGTGCAGAAAATAGACGAAGTGAGCGCAAAGCTTATAATGTGCGATAAAACCCAAATACCAATTAATATGATTTTGAATATTCAGGGCGAACTGTTTGATTTGGATTATGAGGTTTAATAGTGATTTTGCCAATAAAATGAATAAAAAAAAATAAAAAATGGCAAGATAAATAGGCAAAAATCCCAAAGATAAAAAAATGTAAAAAAAATTAAAAAAAAGTATTGACAATTAAAAATGGTTGTGGTACAATGTTAAAGCTGTCGCAAAGACAGGATGTACATTGAAAAGTAAACAGTGCAGAGTTCTTGTCAAGACATTAAATGTCTAAACAATGAGTTTTTTATGACAGAAATTCGGATACGAAAAGTATTAAAGCGAACATTTAGTCAGTGCTTTGAAAAAGGCAGGAAAAACTTGATTAAAAAGTATTTAGAGGCTTAGGCCTTTATATAACAATTTTATCGAGAGTTTGATCCTGGCTCAGGACGAACGCTGGCGGCGTGCCTAACACATGCAAGTCGAACGAGAATCTTAAGCCTGAATTCTTCGGAATGA